>NZ_JBEXYF010000030.1:0-92871 GCF_040630775.1 Nocardia sp. NPDC005745 | reverse complement strand
AACGATCTCGTGCGCTCGCGCGAGGTGCTGGACGAGGTGATCGAACGGGCCGGTGAACGGGCGGCGACCTAGGTGTTGACCCCGACCCGGCGCGCATGCGCTTCGACCGCTGGAACGCGAGCCGGGCCGCGAACGGCGCTCGTAAGACTCGCTTCTCCGGTGAGCGCCAGGTGGCTGGGAGGCGTGCGGGCCGGATTCACCGCACGCGGGTCGGTTTCGTCCGTGCGCGCAGGAATTGCTGGATCGCGTGGTTCACCGGCTCTGGGTGGGTCATCGTCACCGCCAGTCGGGCGTCCGCGATCTCGATGAACGTGGCGCCGGACAGTCCGTGGGCCAGTTCCTGGGCGCGTTCGCGGTCCATACCGCTGTGGGTGGGGTGGATCACCAGAGCAGGACAAGCGATTTCACGCAGGCGATCCAGCACCGAATCCCGGCTGAGCAGGCAGCCGGCCGCGACCTCGATGCCGCGACGGTCGCGCACCAGCCAGCGCTGGGTCCAGATCTGGCGGTACCACTCGTCGTCGCCGATCAGCCAGGAAGCCAGCTGGTGCACGGCCCGTTCGCGGGAGCCGTCGTCGTACCACTCTTCGAGGAATTTCTGGGTGGCGGTGGACTGCTGCGGGGTGGGGCCGTGCGCTTCGGTGCTGATCAGGATCAGCGCGGAGACGCGTTCCGGCGCGATCAAGGCGGTGCGCAGCGCGGTGAAGCCGCCCTGGGCGGTGCCGCCGATGACGGCCCGTTCGGCGCCGAGATGATCGAGGATGGTCAGCGCGTCGCGGGCCGCGGTCCAGTAGGTGAAGGGTAGGCCCTCGTCCCTGGTGCGGCCGTGGCCGCGGGCATCCCAGGAGACGATCCGGAACTCCGGTGCGAGCGCGGCCATTTGGGCGGCGAACATGGTGCGGTCCATGAAGAACTCGTGCGCCAGCAGTACCACCGGGCCGTCCCCGCCGCTGTCCTCGTAATGGATGTCGGCATCGATCGCGCGGGCGAAGGGCACGAGCAGAAGGATAACCAGCCTGCCCGCCCACGGGTGACGATTCGGGCGGTCGGCTCGCCTCCCGCGCGAGGGGCGCTGTGCCGATGATTCGCTCGTTTCGCCGCTCACTAAACTGGGTGGGTGGCACAAACCCAGAGACCGGTCCTCGTCGTCGACTTCGGAGCACAGTACGCCCAGCTGATCGCGCGGCGGGTTCGCGAGTCGAGCGTGTTCTCGGAGGTGGTTCCGCACACCGCGACGGTGGAGGAGATCGCCGACAAGCAGCCGCTCGCGGTAATCCTCTCCGGCGGCCCGGCCAGCGTGTACGCCGAGGGCGCGCCGCGGCTGGACCCCCGGTTGTTCGAGCTGGGGCTGCCGGTCTTCGGCATCTGCTACGGCTTCCAGGCGATGGCGCAGGCACTCGGTGGCACGGTCGCGCACACCGGCACTCGCGAATACGGGCGCACCGAACTCAACATCGATGGCGGTTTGCTGCACGGCGGCCTGCCCACCATTCAGCCGGTGTGGATGAGCCATGGCGACGCGGTCACCGACGCGCCGGAGGGCTTCGAGGTCACCGGCACCACCGCGGGCGCTCCGGTCGCCGCGTTCGAAGACCGCGCGCGCCGCCTGGCCGGTGTGCAGTACCACCCGGAGGTGCTGCATTCGCCGCACGGCCAGCAGGTGCTGAGCCGGTTCCTGCACGAGCTCGCGGGCATCCCCTCCACCTGGACTCCGGCGAACATCGCCGACTCGCTGGTCGCCTCGGTGCGTGAGCAGATCGGTGACCGGCACGCGATCTGCGGGTTGTCCGGCGGGGTGGACAGCGCCGTTGCCGCCGCCCTGGTGCAGCGCGCCATCGGCGACCGGCTGACCTGTGTGTTCGTCGACCACGGTCTGCTGCGGGCCGGCGAGCGCGAGCAGGTGCAGCAGGATTTCGTCGCCGCGACCGGCGCCAAGCTGGTGACCGTCGACGCGGTGGACAAATTCCTCGGCGAGTTGAAGGGCGTGACCGATCCCGAGGAGAAGCGCAAGACCATCGGCCGGGAGTTCATCCGGTCCTTCGAGGACGCGGTGGGCGAGGTGGTGCTCGAGCACGGCGAGGCCGACGGCGCGGCGCCGAAGGTCGAGTTCCTGGTGCAGGGCACGCTCTACCCGGACGTCGTGGAGTCCGGCGGCGGCACCGGCACCGCGAACATCAAGAGCCATCACAATGTCGGCGGCCTGCCCGACGACCTGGAGTTCGAACTCGTCGAACCGCTGCGGTTGCTGTTCAAGGACGAGGTGCGCGCGGTCGGCCGCGAACTCGGGCTGCCGGAGGAAATCGTTGCCCGCCAACCCTTCCCCGGGCCCGGTCTCGCCATCCGGATCGTCGGTGAGGTCACCGCGGATCGGCTGGAGACGCTGCGTCAGGCCGATGCCATCGCCCGCGAGGAATTGACCGCGGCCGGTCTGGACGGACAGATCTGGCAGTGCCCGGTCGTGCTGCTCGCGGATGTCCGCAGCGTCGGCGTCCAGGGTGACGGCCGCACCTACGGTCACCCCATCGTGCTGCGTCCGGTCTCCAGCGAGGACGCCATGACCGCCGACTGGACCCGGCTGCCCTACGAGGTGCTCGAACGCATCTCCACCCGGATCACCAACGAGGTGCCGGAGGTCAACCGCGTGGTCCTGGACGTGACCAGCAAGCCGCCGGGCACCATCGAGTGGGAGTGATCTCCCGGCGGTAGCCGCTCGCCGTCACCGAGGAGGTCAGCGGGGGCGGTGGAAGGCGCTGTGCAGAATCAGGTGCCCGAGCAGCGCACCGTTGGCGCTGCCCGGGCGGGGATCCGGCGGTGTGGTCCGCTCGGTGGGACGCGCCGGATCGGTGGGTTCGTCGGGGTTCATTCGATTCTCCTGTCGTACGACGACGAGGGGTCCGGCCCGGATGATCGCTGGGGATGAACGTGGCACGGCCCGTCCGGTTGGACGGGCCGTGCGGTCATTTGCGGGGAGAGATCACCAGCAGGATGCCGATGACGATCGCGGCGATCACGACGATCCAGCCGATCGGGATCATGCTGGCCGCGGGCCAGGACGCCGGACCGACGAAAGCCCACACGCTGATCGCGATGGACAGCAAACCCGCGATGAGCAGCGAGGCGGCGGGGCCGCGGCGGGAATCGGTCGTCTCTTCGCGCTCGGTCTCAGCCACGTTGCACCTCCACGTTTCCGGCGCGGACGTCGACGTTCAGTTCGAGCACCGGCGCGCCGGGAGTATTCGGACCGCTGATGCCGTCGGTGCAGAGGGCCTCGGCCATGGTCGCCGCACAGCGGGTGCGGACGGTCATATCCGCCGGAAGCAGGACGCGGGCTTCGCCCATCCGCACGTCGACGTCAACGGTGCGGTTCTCGGTCAGTTTCACCGACCGCAGATCCAGCGTGCCCGAGCCCATGGTCACCTGGTAGTTCGACGCCAGTTCCGCGACGGAAGCAGGCGCCCAGGTGTGGTTGCCCATCGCGGCCTGATCGAACTCGACCGGACCGACGGCGGAGGCGAGCAGCACGAATCCCGCGAGCGGCGCGGTGAGCACGAGCAACCCGTAACCGCGCCGCAGGAACGCGCCGAGCACCAGGCCCAGACCGATCACGGCCAGCGCCGCGGCGGCGATCCGGCCGGGCGTCATCCATTCCACGCCCGAGGCGGCCGCCGCACCCGCGCCCGCCGCCGCCAGGATGGCCAGGCCGAGCACCACCGGCGTCAGGCGCGAGCGCGGACGCTTCTGCGGCGGAGCGACGACGGTGCGGGCCGGGGCCGGGTCGGGGAGGTCCCAGGCGAGTGGGGCGACGCCGAGCGGGTCCCAGGACGGTGGGGTCGGGCCGCCGATGATCGCGGGGTGAGCGGCGGCGGGGCGGGGCGGGCTCGGAAGCTCGGTCTTGTCGCCGACCGAGGGCATAGGACCGACATGGCCGATGGCAGCCGGATCCGATTCGGCTCGGTCACCGACGGCCGCGTCCGATTCGGTTCGCATGCCGGTGGACGACCCCGGTCCGGCATCGGTGGCCCCTCCGGTGGGCGGCGCCGCCGGCTTGTCCAATACTCCGGTCGCGGGGTCGGCGGCTTGCTCCTCGGCGGCGGGCTTGTGCAGCGGGACCGTTGCCGCATCGCCATTCGCGGCGGACACGGGCGCCTCGGGGACATATGTCTCCGGCAGCCTGGTGTACGGCGTGTACACCGAGGTCGGCGGCACGTACAGGTCACCGACGGTCCGGGTCGCTCCCTGCGGGAAGACCGCGCCGGGGTAGCCGGTGGCGGTGATCCCGCGGTCCGGGGCGAATCCGCCGAACGCCTCGGTGGTTCCGGGTGGCGGGTTGGGTGTGCGCAGATGCAGCATCCACCAGCCGGCCAGCATCAGCGCGAGGCTGATCAGGCCGGATCCGCCGAGACCGACACCGACCGGGCCCATCGTGCTGACCGCGATGGCCAGCGCCACGATCAGCACGATGGTCTTGGTCTGCGACTGCGAGCTGTGACCCTTGCCGACCAGCGATTCGGCCGCGGACGCCGGGTCGCCCGCCGCGCTCAGCAGCAGCCAGGCCAGCAGGTAGAGCACGAGGCCCGCGCCGCCGAAGATCGTCGAGACGACGAACGCGACGCGAACCAGCACCGGATCGATCTCGTAGCGCCGCGCGAACCCCGCCGCGACGCCCGCGATAGGCCCCTGTCGCGGCAATCGGACCGGCCGGGTCTGCCATATCTGCTGGACCTGGTCGCCGAAGCTCGTTTTCGTCATGTCTCCCATGGTGGGCCGACCCGTGGAATCGGCGCATCGGGGGGAACCCTGAAAAACGGCCTGAACACTTTGGACCGATCCACTGATGTAGCAATTGTTCAGCTATGCCGAGTTTCGCTGATCCGGCCGCTTCTGCGCTGGTCGGCGCGGGTGTCGCTGCTCGAGATCAGGGTGAATCCGGATGGCTGGTAGCTGCGTTGTCGGGCAGTATCGAAGACATGTACCCGTCTGTTCCCGCGTTCGACACTCGGGGGTTCGACGCTGCGCGCGGACCGGGCCCCGCGCCCGCGCCGGTCCCCGGGCCGCCGCAGGCGCGGATGTTCCGCCGGTCGGGCGGCCGGGTCGTCGGCGGCGTTGCGGGCGGTCTGGCCGACCATCTGGGCGTCGACGTGTTCAAGGTGCGGATGGCGTTCGTGCTGCTGTGCGCGCTGGCCGGGGCGGGCATCGCCGCCTACGGGCTGCTGTGGATCTTCACACCCGGTGGGTCGGACCAGTCGAAACCTTCCGGTGCCGAGCGGCGGCAGGCGATCGGGCTGGCCATGCTCGGGCTGGGGCTCGCGGTCGCCGTGTCATGGGTGTTCAGCGGGACCGCGGCGAAGGTGATCGCGCCGATCATCGTGGTGGCGGTCGGCGCGGCGCTGGTGTGGCGGGAGTACGACGTCGACGGGCCGCGTTCGCTGCTCGGGCTGCCCGCACGGCCCTCGGTCATCACCTGGTCCCGGATCGTCGCCGGTGCGACGCTGATCGTGGCGGGTCTCGGGGTGGTGGTGCTGGCGCGGATCGATCTCAGTTCGCTCGGCTCGGCGCTGCTCGCGGTGGCGGTAACGCTGGTCGGCGCCGGACTGCTGACGGTTCCGCTGTGGCTGCGCATGATGCGCGCGCTGAACGCCGAGCGCGCCGCCCGCATCCGCAACGAGGAACGCGAGGAGATCGCCTCGCATCTGCACGATTCCGTGCTCCAGACGCTCGCGCTCATCCAGCGCCAGGCCGACGACCCGCAGGAGGTGCTGCGGCTGGCCCGCAGCCAGGAGCGGGAACTGCGGAAATGGTTGTTCGAGGATTCCGGTCCCGCGCAGTCGAGCTTGGCCGCGGCCCTGCGGACCATCGCGGGCGAGGTGGAGGACCAGCACGGCGTGAAGGTGGCGCCGGTGACCGTCGGCGATGTGTCGATGGACATCGACGGTTCCGGATCCGGTCTGCCGAAGGAACACTTCACCGCGCTGCTCGGCGCGAGCAGGGAAGCGCTGGTCAATGCCGCGAAGCACGCGGGCGTCCCGGAGATCGATCTGTTCGCCGAGGTCGAGCCGCATCAGGTGAGCGTCTTCGTGCGTGACCGCGGTTCCGGCTTCGACCTCGCGTCCGTGCCGGAGGATCGCAGGGGCCTGGCCAAATCCATTCGCGGCCGGATCGAGCGCCGCGGCGGTCAGGTGGACATCCTGTCGAGGACGGGCCGTGGCACCGAGGTACGGATCATCATGCCGCGCACCGATTCCGGCTGCCCCGCCCACGACGAAGAGCCCGCCCCCGCCGCGGGCGTCGTCCGCTAGTCGTCCGTTTCTCGCGGACCCGTAGGGTCCGCACAGCCGCCGTGGAGTGCGCGAAGAGCGCGTGGGGGATGAGTGTGGTACCGGTTGGGGGTCAAGGGTCGGTTAGGAGAAGTAGGTGGCCGTGCGGGTCTTTCTCGTCGATGATCACGCCGTTTTCCGGTCGGGTGTGCGTGCGGAGTTGAGCCGGGAGGCGGACATGGAGGTGGTCGGGGAGGCCGGCGGGGTGGCGGAGGCGGTGGCCGGGATCAACGCCGAGCGCCCGGACGTCGTCCTGCTCGACGTGCACATGCCCGACGGCGGTGGGGTGGCGGTGCTGGCCGGCATCGAGCCGGGACCGGTGTGCCTGGCGCTGAGCGTCTCCGATGCGGCGGAGGACGTGATCGCGGTGATCCGGGCGGGGGCCAGAGGGTATGTGACGAAGACGATTTCGGGATCCGAGCTGGCCGACGGGATCCGCCGGGTGGCGGGTGGCGATGCGGTCTTCAGCCCGCGCCTGGCAGGCTTCGTGCTGGACTCGTTCACCGGAAGGTCCCCGGTACCCGAACCACCCCTGGACCCCGAACTCGACTCGCTGACCCCGCGCGAATTGGAGGTGCTGCGCCTGCTCGCGCGCGGCTACACCTACCGTGAGATCGCCGAATCCCTGTTCATCTCCGTCAAAACCGTGGAGACCCACGCCTCCAACGTGCTGCGCAAGACCCAGCAGTCCAACCGCAACGCCCTGACCCGCTGGGCTCACCGCCGCCGCATCGACTGACGGCCGCCGCCTGCCGGTGCGGTGACGTCAGAGGACGGCGACGATGATCCCGATGATGATGATCAGGCCGATCAGCAGTCCCACGGCGATGGCCAGAGGGGCATTGTTCGGCTGGGGATTCCTGGCGCGCTGCGGGGGAGTGGCCGCGGTCGCGCCCGCGTGGTTGCGGTGCGGGCGGGGCAGCGGGGTGGAGTGCGGGCTGCGGATCCCGGACGCCGAATTGCGCGCGGCCCAGGAGGGGATGGTTCCGTCCTCGGTGCGGACGGGCGCGCCGAGAATGTGCGGGCCGGTGCCGGGACCGAAAGCGGCGGTGAGGATCTCGTCCCGCGCCTCGGCCATGGTCGGGCGGCGCTGCGGCGCGGGCTCCATCATGTGCAGCAGGGCCTGGGTGAGCACACCGCTGCGGGTCGGCGGGATGATCTGCGCCATGGCGGCGCGGTGCACGATGACGTCGCTGTCCTCGTCGAAGCCGAACGGTGGCTGCCCTTCGATCGCGGTGTAGAGCGTGGCGCCCAGGGAGAACACATCGCTGGCCTTGGTCGGCTCGGCTCCGCGCGCCACCTCGGGGGGCAGATAGGAGGGGGTGCCGGTGATCACGCCGTCCGGTTCGTCGGACAGATCGCCCGCACCACGGGAGATACCGAAGTCGCTGAGTTTCGCCATACCCACGCCGGGGCCGCGGTCGGCGACGAGGATATTGCCCGGCTTGATATCCCGGTGCACGATGCCGACCGCGTGCGCGGCGGCGAGCGCGTCGGCGACCTGAGCGCCGATCTGCGCGACCTCGATCGGCGGCAGCGTGTCGACCAGCGCGAGCGCCTTCGCGACGCTGCGGGAGGGTAGGTGCTCCATCACCAACCAGGGCTCACCGGCCTCGAGCACCACGTCGTACACGGCGATCGCGTGGTCGTGCGAGAGTTTCGCGGCGACCCGGCCCTCGTGCAGGATCTGGTTGCGGACCGCCTCCGCTTCTGCCTCGCCGAGCCCGGCCGTGGTGAGCACCTGCTTGATCGCGACGTCCCGGTCGAGCAAGCGGTCGTGCGCCAGCCAGACCGCGCCCATGCCGCCGCCGCCCAGCTTCGACTGGAGGCGATAGCGGCCTGCGACGAGATATTGGGGGCCGACAGTGGGACGAGCGCGTTCGGTCACGGGTGCAGGGTAGCGGAAAATGAGGCTAGCTGGCCTGATTCGTGTTCGCGCATAGGGCGAGACACGGGGCACGGCCATGTGCCGCGCCCGCTCGCTGACGCTCGGTCGGGATGCGTGCCACACACCATACCGATGAATGGGTGCCGTTGCGTCGTAGCCGGGTGCGCGCCGGGTTCGCTCCTCGCATCGAGAATCACGTCACTCGGAAGGGATCCGCGGCAGTGGTTGCGTGGCCGGTTTGCCGAGCCGGGCACTTCACCTCGGCGGGGACGGCGCGACACGAAGCCCTCCGCTCTTGACGAAACCCAGGGGTCGGTTTCTACTGGGTCGGTATCGAACGTATATTCGATATCAATCGATAGCTGAATCGGTGCTGCGGTCGAGAACGAGGGCAGCTCCGCCATGCTTCGCCTCGGGTCCATCGTGGGAAGTGGGTGGTTGAGATGGGTTCGGATGCGATATCGCAGGGAGGGGTGAATCGGGGAGCGCTGCGGCGCGATGGTGGGCGGGAGGATGCTCCCTCCCTGGCTGAACTGCGCAGACGCATGGCTGCGGTGCCGGGGCGTGGTGAATCGGCGGCGCAGCGGGTCCCGCTCGGCGCCGAATCGCGCCGCGCGGCATTGCCGGTGCCTGCGGCGCTCGCGCCCCTGTTGCCCGATGGTGGCCTGCCCAAGGGTTCCGTGGTGGCGTACACGGGGGCGAGTTCGCTGCTGGCCGGTCTGCTCGCCGCGGTGACCGAGGGCGGTGGGCATGCCGCGGTGGTCGGCATGCCCCGGCTCGGTCTGCTCGCCGCGGTGGAGATGGGGGCGCAGCTGCGGCGGCTGGCCGTGATCGCCGACCCGGGCCCCGATCCGGTGGAGGTGGCCGCGGTGCTGCTCGACGGGCTCGATCTGGTCGTGCTCGGACTCGGCGGCGGCGCCGTCGCGCCCGCTCGCAGCCGTGTGATCGCGGCCCGCGCCCGCAACAAGGGCGCCACCCTCGTGGTCGCCGACGGTCGCTGGCCCGGCGCGTCCCTCCAACTCGACGCCCGCATCGCGGGTTATGCCGGTCTCGGCCGCGGGCGCGGACGCTTGCGTTCGCTCGGCTTGACGGTCGAGGTGCGTGGCAAGGCGGGACCGCCACGGCGCGGACGGCTGGATCTGTGCCCGAATGCGGGGCGCGTGGAATGGGTGCTGCGCGAGAAGTCCGCCCGGACAGCCGAAGTCGCCGACACGCAGGAGGCGGTCTCGTGAGTGCGCCCGTGGGGGACGAAGGTCGTTCGTCGCCGTGATCCGGCCGGGGTCGAAGCGGGTGCTCGCCCTGTGGTGCCCGGACTGGCCCGCGGTCGCCGCGGCGGCGTCGGCGGGACTGCCCGCGACGCGGCCGGTGGCGGTGCTGTTCGCCAACCGGGTGGTGGCCTGTTCGGCGATCGCCCGCGCCGAAGGGGTGCGCCGCGGCCTGAAGCGCCGAGAGGCACAGGCGCGGTGCCCCGAACTGTTCCTCGCGCAGCAGGATCAGGACCGGGACGCGCGGCTGTTCGAACCGCTGGTCGCGGCGGTGGCCGCGACGGTGCCCGGTGTGGAGGTACTGCGCCCCGGGCTGCTCGTGCTCGCCGCGCGCGGTGCGGCGCGGTTCTTCGGGTCCGAGGAGGCGGCGGCCGAGCGCCTGGTCGACGCGGTGGCCGCGGCCGGGGCGGAAGCGCAGATCGGGATCGCCGACGAGTTGTCCACGGCGGTGATCGCCGCCCGGCGGGCCGCGATCGTGCCGGTGGGGGCGGGTGCGCGGTTTCTCGCGCCACTGCCGATCGGTGAACTCGCGGTGGAGCCCAGCCTGGCCGCCCCGGAACGCGCCGATCTGGTCGATCTGCTGCACCGGTTGGGTCTGCGCCGGATCGGTGATTTCGCTGCGCTCTCCGCGGCGGAGGTCGCCTCCCGGTTCGGGACCGACGCCGTGCTCGCGCACCGCTGCGCCAGGGCTCAGCCGGAGCGCCCGCCGTCCGCCCGGCAGCCGCCGCCGGATCTGGTGGTGGAGTATCGCTGTGATCCGCCGATCGAGCGGGTCGACGCGGCCGCCTTCGCCGGTCGCCTGCTCGCCACCCGGCTGCACAGCGCGCTCGCGGATGCCGGACTGGCCTGCACCAGGCTCTCGGTGCACGCGGAAACCGCGGCGGGGGAGGATCTCGCGCGGATCTGGCGCTGCGCCGAGCCACTCGCCCCGGAGGACACGGCGGATCGGGTGCGCTGGCAGCTGGACGGCTGGCTCACCCGGCGCGACGGCGCGCGGCCCACCGCGCCGATCACGGTGCTGCGGCTGGAACCTGTCGAGGTGGTCACGGCGGGCGCGCTGCAACTCGGGCTATGGGGTGGGGCCGGGGAAGAGGACGAGCGAGCCCGGCGCGCGCTCATCCGGGTGCAAGGGTTGCTGGGCGGGGAAGCGGTGCGGGTCGGCGTGCTGAGCGGCGGACGCGGGCCCGCCGAACGAATCACCATGGTCACGCTGGGTGACGAACTCGTCCCCGCGGCCGACCCCGCGCAACCCTGGCCGGGCCGGCTGCCCGAGCCCGCCCCCGCCGTACTTCTGCTGAACCGTCCGCTGGTGCGGCTCGAAACCGCCGACGGTGCGCCCGTCAAGGTCACCGACCGCGCCATGTTCGACGCCGAGCCGGCACTGCTGCGCTGGGGGAGCAAACAGTGGCGGTTGACCGGCTGGGCGGGCCCGTGGCCGGTGGACGAACGCTGGTGGGCGCCCGATGCGGACGACGCGGAACTCACCGCTCGCGCCCAGGTCCAACTCGACGACGCGCCCGCCCCCAGTCGAGTGCTGCTGCTGGTCTACCGCGCCGAAACCTGGCGCGCCGAGGGACTTTACGACTGAAACCACAACAGTTACACCCCAGCCCACCTCGGGCTGCTCTCGGCCGGTACAGGCTTGGCTCTGAACGGAATCGGCGTCGGAGACCAGGTGCTGCCGCCGTCACCGCACCCGGGTCCGGCGGCTGGTTCACTCCGGCCGCGACCACACCGTCGCCAACGTGAACGGATGTCCGCGCAGGGCAGCCCATTTCGGCTTGCGGGCCAGAAACGCGTCGTCCACCAGTGCCTCGGCGACCTCGGTGAGGACCCATCCGGCGGCCAGACCGGCCGACAGATGCTCGCTGATCAAGTGCAGATGGGTGCTGATCGCCACCGGTTCGCCGGAAGGGTCGGTGTAGTGCGTCGGCATTCCCGACACCATGATGAACTGCGGGTGGTAGCTGACCAATACGCACCGGGCGCCCGGTGCGGCCAGGCGCCACGCCTCCGCGTAGAACGGCGCGAGTTCCGGTAGGTGCTCGTCGATCAGCGACGCGATCACCAGGTCGTAGGCGCCGCCCGGCAGACCCGTGTCCCGCACATCCGCTCGGGTCAGCGTGGTGTGGGCGCCGCGTTCGGCGGCCAGCGCCAGCATTCCCTCGCTCACGTCGACCCCGTCGATGTGCGTCAACCCGTTGTCCCGCAGCCACGTTCCGGTGCGCCCGGTGCCGCAGCCCAGATCCGCCGCGCGCCGCACCCGGCCGAGGTCCAACCGCAATCGCCCGAGCAGAGCGAGATCCATCTCGTCCAGGACCGTCTGCTCGTAGGTGGGCGCCCACCCGTCGTATCCCGTGGCGACATCGACGGTGCGGTAGTCGCGGCGGTCGAAGTCGGCGAAGGAGGGCATGCGGTGAGTATCGTTGCGGGCTCGCTCTCGCACCAGGCATTTATCGGGCGAGTCGAAACACCGTGGTTCGCATAAGACTTCGCTGACCTCCGGAAGCCCCGAGCACCTCTTTCGGGAGTGATCCGCGCTACATGACGCAGGGGAGTGCATGACTGGCGGTATCCTCGTTGGTCGTGGATCTGACGCTGGACCAGGTGACATTCGGAAACGTGCGGATCGCCTATCGAGATTCGGGAGTGGGGGCGGTCAGCGACATCCCCGTGCTGCTGGTGCACGGCATGGGCGGCGACGGGCACACGTGGGACCGGTTCGCGCGTGTGCTGGTGCAATCCGGGCGCCGAGTGATCATCCCCGATCTGCGCGGACACGGTCGTAGCTCACATACCGATTCCTACCTCTTCGACGAGTTCGGCGACGATCTGCTGCGCCTCTGCGAACATCTGGAGCTGCCCGCGGTGGATCTGGTCGGGCATTCGCTCGGCGGTTACGCGGTGTCGCGCGTTGCGCAAGAGCGACCGGAGCTGGCGCGCAGGCTGGTCATGGAGGAATGCCCGCTTCCGCTGCGATCCGGCGTCGAGGAAATGCGCCTGACCCGCCGGTTTCCCACCGTGCCCGAGTTGTGGCACGCCACATCCAGCCTGGTGCGCCACCCGCGCGCGGTGGTCGCGTTCGACCGTGCCATGACGAAGACGGCGCTGGAGCAGTTCCGCAAGCCGAACCCGGAATGGTGGGACCGGCTCTCCGACATCACCGCACCCACCCTGGTGTTGTGCGGCGGACCGGGCGGCATGGTGGATCCGGACAAACTCGCCGACCTGCGAGCCGGCCTCGCCGACTGCACCGTGACCACCTTCACCTGCGGCCACAGCATCCACCGCGACCGCTACCAGGAGTTCGCCGCGACCGTCCGGCCGTTCCTGGCCGGCTGAGGTTCACCAATGCGTACCGGGCACCCATCGGGCGGCCCGGCGCAAGGCCGTGCCCGTGACGCGCCGCGCGGCCGACCTGGGCCGTCGCACGGGAAGCGAGTCGACGGGTTCGACCTGTTCGTCGTCGGGTTCGGTCGGCTCGCCCTTGGCCGCGGGGGAGTCGGGCAGAGCGCGGTAGTAGCGGTGCAGGACGCGGTCGCGGATCTTCGGGGTGAGCAGCGCGCCGTATTCGGCGATGGTGCCCAGCGGCACGTCGATGCGCTTGGGGCGTTCGGTCAGCGCCCGCACGATGGTCGCGGCCGCCCACTCGGGCGACTCGGCGGGGCCCTGGTCGCCGCTCGGGGTGATCATCGGCGTGCGCACCAGCGGCATGTGGATGGTGGTGAACGTGACGCCGTCGGCCATGGTCTCGACGGCCGCCACCTCGGCGAACTTGTCCAACGCCGCCTTGCTGGCCAGATATGCGGAGAACCGCGGCGTGGCCACCTGCACGCCCGCGCTGCTGATATTGACGATGTGCCCGAACTTGCGTTCCCGCATCTGCGGCAGCAGGGCCAGCGTCAGCCGCAGCGCGCCGAAGTAGTTGACGGCCATGGTGCGTTCGAAGTCGTGCATCCGGTCGGTGGAGCGGTGGATGGCACGGCGGATCGAACGGCCCGCGTTGTTGACCAGCATGTCCACGTGGCCGTGCTCGGCCAGGACGGTCTCGATCACCTGGTCCACGGAGTCGGAATCGGTGACGTCGCAGGAGTATCCGTAGGCCGAGCCGCCCGCCGCCCTGATCTCGTCGACGACGGCGGTGAGTTCCTCGCCCCGGCGCGCGAGCAGGAACACCGTGGCGCCCTTGCCCGCGACCGCCAGCGCGGCCGCCCGGCCGATTCCCGAGGACGCCCCCGTGATGAGAACGTGCCGTCCGGTGAGGTCGCGGTTGCGGCGCCCGCGCCGGGCGGTTTCGGCGGATGCGTCGGTCATCGCTGCTCCTTTGCAGGTGTGGTCGAAATGAAACTTACTCTGAAGTAAGTTCGCTGCCAAGTGGCCCTGGTCACAGTCGTGAGCGCCGGTCCCGGTGGCGGCGGCGTGTCGCCCGGCACGGCCCGGCGTCTTCGAGAACCGCACGGGTGTGGGGTTTTTCCGCGTGCGCGAAACGTTCGAACAACTGTCGAAACGTTCGAACATATGTGCGATACTCTGCGCATGTCGGACGATCGGATGGCGGAGGTGTTTGCCGCGGTGCGGCTCGGTGGCGTCGACCCTGCGGCGGGGCGGCGGGCGTTGGAAAAGCTCTGGGGTGAACTCGGCGAATACGGTGGAGCGCTGCAACGCTGCGTGGTCGCCCACCATCTCGCCGACCTCCAGGAGGAGGCCGCCGAGGCGCTGCGCTGGGATCAGCGGGCGCTTGCCGCGGTGTTCGCTCCCGGCGTGCCGCTGGATGAAGGTCTGCGCGGTTTCTTGCCGTCGCTCTATCTGAACCTGGCCGACAGCCACCGCCGGGTCGGCGAGTTCGAAGTGGCCAGGATGCAATTGGCCATCGCGCGCGGGCATCTCGACGTCCTGGCCTCCGATGCCTACGGCGCGCTCATCCGGACTCGCCTGAGCGGGGTCGAAGCCGCCATCGCCGCCGGTTCCGTCGAACGCCTTTCGGTGGCCTGACCAGCCTGTACATCGATCTTGCTCGAATGTATGTTCGAGACGAGGAGGTGAGTTGTGGGCTGGGGAAACGGTCCGCCCAGCTGGGCGGAGATGGAGCGGGTGCTGTCCGGGCGCTCCGGACGGACGAATCCCGATGGGGTGGTCCGGGGCGACGGCGGCGACAGCCCGGCGTGGTCGCGCAAGCGCGGCGAGTACCGGCCCGAGCCGGTGCTGCGCGCCGCGGAACCGACGGTCCCGTACGCGGAGCTGCACGCGCATTCGGCCTACAGCTTCCTGGACGGCGCCAGCCATCCGGAGGAGCTGGTGGAGGAGGCGGTGCGGCTCGGTTTGGCGGCGATCGCGCTCACCGATCACGACGGCTTCTACGGCACTGTCCGCTTCGCCGAGGCGGCCAAGGAGTGGGGGATGCCCACTGTCTTCGGAGCCGAACTGTCGCTCGGCACGGCATCCGAACCCCATGTTCCCGGCACCGCGCGCGGACACGCCGCCGCGCCCGACTCGGCGCCGCGCACCGGCGCGGCGGACCCGGCCGGGCCGCACCTGCTGGTGCTGGCTCGCGGCCAGGAGGGCTACCGCAGGCTCTCCCGCGAGATCGCCGCCGCGCACATGGCCGCCGGAGAGAAAGGCATCCTGCGCTACGACCTCGACACGCTCACCGCGGCGGCCGATGGGCACTGGCACATCCTGACCGGGTGCCGGAAGGGCCACCTGCGCCGGGCGCTCGAGCTCGACTTGCGCGGCGGCGGCACTCGGCTCGAGCGCGCGGAAGCGGCGCTGCGTGACCTGACCGAACGCTTCGGAACCGACCGGGTGAGCGTGGAACTCACCCATCACGGCGTCCCGGAGGACGACGAGCGCAACGCTCACCTCATCGCCTTGGCCGATCGTCTCGGCCTGCCCGTGCTCGCCACCACCGGGGCGCATTTCGCCGCGCCCGGCCAGCGTCGCCGAGCCATGGCGCTGGCGGCGATCCGGGCCAGGCGGAGCCTGGACGAGATCGCGGGCTGGCTGGCCCCGGCGGGCGGCGCGCACCTGCGGTCCGGGGCGGAGATGGCGCGGTTGTTCGCCGACTGCCCGCAGGCGGTGGCGAACGCGGCGGCACTGGCTCGCGAATGCGCCTTCGACCTGAAGCTGATCGCCCCGCACCTGCCGCCCTTCGACGTGCCCGCCGGACACGACGAGCAGTCCTGGTTGCGCGAACTCACCATGGCGGGCGCCGCGGCGCGCTACGGGCCGCCGGAGCAGAACCCGGACGCATACCGGCAGATCGAGCACGAACTCGCGGTGATCGGCAAGCTGGAATTCCCCGGCTACTTCCTGGTGGTGCACGACATCGTCAGCTTCTGCAAGAACAACGACATCCTCTGTCAGGGTCGTGGCTCGGCGGCCAACTCCGCGGTCTGCTACGCGATCGGCATCACCAATGTCGATCCGGTGCGCAACCAATTGCTGTTCGAGCGCTTTCTCTCCCCGGAGCGCGACGGTCCGCCGGATATCGATGTCGACATCGAATCCGACCGCCGCGAAGAGGCGATCCAGCACGTCTACCGCAAGTACGGCCGCGAGTACGCCGCGCAGGTGGCCAACGTGATCACCTATCGCGGCAAGTCCGCGGTGCGCGATGCCGCACGGGCGCTGGGTTTTTCGCCCGGTCAGCAGGACGCGTGGAGCAAGCAGGTGAGCCGCTGGATGGGGGTCGGCGCCGAGACGAACACCGACATCCCCGCCGAGGTCCTGGAACTGGCCGCCGATATCGAGGGGTTGCCGCGGCATCTCGGCATCCACTCCGGCGGCATGGTGATCTGCGACCGGCCGATCGCCGACGTCTGCCCGGTGGAGTGGGCGCGCATGCCCGGCCGCAGCGTCTTGCAGTGGGACAAGGACGATTGCGCTGGCATCGATCTGGTGAAGTTCGACATGCTCGGCCTCGGCATGCTCTCCGCGCTGCACTACATGATCGACCTGGTGCGCGAGCACAAAGGCGAGACCGTCGAGCTGCACTCGCTCGACCTGGCCGAACCCGAGGTCTACGAGATGCTCTCGCGCGCGGACTCGGTCGGCGTCTTCCAGGTCGAGTCGCGTGCGCAGATGGCCACCCTGCCCCGGCTGCGGCCGCGCAGCTTCTACGACCTGGTGGTGGAGGTGGCGCTGATCCGTCCCGGCCCGATCCAGGGCGGTTCGGTGCATCCCTACATCCGCAGGCGCAACGGTGTGGAGGACGTCGTCTACGACCATCCGGCGCTGAAGAACGCGCTGGAACGCACGCTCGGCGTGCCGCTGTTCCAGGAGCAGCTCATGCAGATGGCCGTCGACGTCGCCGGATTCACCGCCGTCGAAGCCGACCAACTGCGCCGCGCCATGGGCTCCAAGCGGTCACCGGAACGCATGAAGCGCCTCGAGGCGCGGTTCTACCAGGGCATGCGCGAATGTCACGGCATCACCGGCGAAGTCGCCGACCGCATCTACGAGAAGCTCTACGCCTTCGCCAATTTCGGCTTCCCCGAGAGTCATTCGCAGAGCTTCGCCGCGATCGTATACTACTCGGCCTGGTTCAAACTGCATCATCCCGCCGCCTTCTGCGCGGGTCTGCTGCGCGCCCAGCCGATGGGGTTCTACTCGCCGCAGTCGCTGGTCGCCG
Organism: Nocardia sp. NPDC005745; assembly: GCF_040630775.1. NCBI lineage: Bacteria > Bacillati > Actinomycetota > Actinomycetes > Mycobacteriales > Nocardiaceae > Nocardia > Nocardia sp. NPDC005745. The sequence goes on along the minus strand of NZ_JBEXYF010000030.1, from coordinate 75,774 downwards.
ACGCGCGCAGGCACGCGGTCGCGGTGCACGGCCCCGACGTCAACGCCAGCAGGGCCGAGCCCACCCTCGAGGCGAAGGGCACCGAGGTGCGCCTCGGTCTCGCCGCGATCCGCCAGATCGGCGACGACCTCGCCGAACGTATCGTCACCGCCAGGGCGGAGCGGCCCTACACCTCCTTCCTCGACCTGACCGGGCGGGTGGAACTCACTGTCGCCCAGGCGGAATCGCTCGCCACGGCGGGCGCGCTCGGCAGCCTCGGCAGCACCCGCCGCGAAGCGCTCTGGGCGGCGGGCGCCGCCGCGGGCGAGCGCCCGGGCCGGTTGCCCGGTACCGGCGCGGCCACCACCGCGCCCGCCCTGCCCGGGATGAGCGATCTGGAACTGGCCGCCGCCGACGTGTGGGCCACGGGCGTCTCGCCGGGCAGTTATCCGACGGAGTTCCTGCGCCCGCACCTCGACACGCTCGGCGTGATACCGGCCTCCGGCCTGCTCGCCGTGCCCGACGGCTCGCGGGTACTGGTGGGCGGCGCGGTGACGCACCGGCAGCGTCCCGCCACCGCCGAGGGCGTCACCTTCCTCAATCTGGAAGACGAAACCGGCATGGTGAACATCGTCTGCTCGCTTGGGCTGTGGCGGCGGTACCGGCGTCTCGCCCAGGGCGCCGGCGCTCTGCTCATCCGCGGCCGGGTGCAGAATGCCGAGGGTGTGGTGAGCGTGGTCGCCGAACATCTACAGCGCATGGATCTGCGGATGGCGTCCAAGTCGCGCGACTTCCGTTGAGCCGGTGCATTAAAGAAGTATTAGAAGCGTTCTAGGAAACGGTTATGCGGGGCTGTTCGCGCAGCGTAAAAGGCTACTGTGCCAGGCATGAGGAAGCTTGCTGTGCTGTGTGTCGGCGTGCTGGGGTTGAGTCTGCTCGCCGGCTGCGGTGCCGATAACCCCCAGCCCGCTCGAGACCGGACGTCGACGGCGATCACCGGGCCCGCCGCCCCCGCGCTCGTGCCGCCGGGAGCACACGAACTGGCGCCCCCGAAGCGGGACAACAACTCCGGCGGCGAGCCCGTGTCCCTGCGCAAGGAAGTGGTCACCGGCAGCGTCGAGATCACCGCGGGCGCGCCCGTCGCCGCCGCGGGCACGATCATCGACCAGGTGCGCGCCGCCGGTGGCCGGGTCGACAGCCGCACCGAGCAACCCGGGACCGACGACACCGAGCCCAGCGCCACGCTCGTCGTCCGGCTGCCCGCGGACAAGACCGACGCGTTCATCGCGGACCTCGGCGGGGTCGGGCAGGTCACCCGGGTCACCACCAACCGCGACGACGTCACCATGCAGTGGGAGGACCTGGACGCGCGGATCAAGGCACTGCAAGCCTCGGTCGAGCGGCTGCGCGCGCTCATCGCGGGCGCCACCAGCACCTCCGACCTGCTCGCCGCCGAACAGGCGCTGTCCAGCCGCCAGGGCGAACTGGACAGCCTCACCGCGCAGAAGCGGCGGCTCGACGACCAGGTCGCCCTGTCCACGCTGACCATCGAGATCACCACCGATCAGAAGAAGCCCGGCGACGACCCCGACAGCTTCTGGGACGGCATCGTCTCCGGCTGGAACTCCCTGGTGGACTGGCTGCGGGACGCGGTCGTGTTCAGCGGCAAGGCGATTCCGTGGCTCGGCTTCCTGGCGGTGGCGGCCGCCGTGCTGTGGGGCATCGTGCGCCTGGTGCGCCGCCGTCGGAAGCCCGTATCGGGTGCGGGAGAATCAGCGCCCGCGAAGTCCGCGAGCAGCGCCGCCGAGGGCGCGGAAACCAGCGCAGGAGGCAAGCGTGCCGACGGTGGTCAGGGCGACGATCAAACCGAACAGCCGTAAGGGCCCGCTGGTGGAAACCCTCGACGACGGCAGCCTGCACCTGTACGTGCGGGCTCCGGCCGTCGAGGGCAAAGCCAACAAGGCGGCCATCGAGTTGCTCGCCGAACACTTCGGAGTCGCCAAGTCCGCCGTCCGGCTGACGGCGGGCGCGACAGCGCGCTTCAAACGATTCGAGATCGACCTACCCTGAAAACGCTGTCTCGCTGTGGGTTCCGCCCAGCCGATGGACGGAGCGGATCAGACGCCGCCGGGGAAGCCGAGTTGACGCCAGGCTTCGTAGACGGTCACCGCGGCAGCATTGGAGAGGTTCATGGAGCGACGGCCGGGCACCATCGGGATGCGCAGCCGGTCGGTGACGTGCGGGTCCGCCAGCACCTCCGCGGGCAGGCCGGTGGGCTCGGTGCCGAACAGCAGCACGTCGTTCTCGCGGTAGGCCACCTCCGTGAACCGAGTGGTGGCCTGCGTCGTGAACGCGAAGACCCGCTCCGGCCGCAACGCCTCCCACGCCGCCGCCAGATTCGCATGCACCGTCACCGACGCCAGATCGTGGTAATCCAACCCGGCCCGGCGCAACTTCGGCTCCGACAGATCGAACCCCAACGGCTCGATCAGATGCAGATGGCACCCGGTCCCCGCGACCAACCGGATCGCGTTGCCGGTATTCGGCGGAATGCACGGCTCGTGGAACATCAGATGGAACACGGGTGCCAGTCAATCAGGTGGGCGAGAGCGACCGACGATCAGTCGGGTAGCAGTCGGAGCGGCACCGGGTGACGGGTCCTGACCGCGCTGAAGTGTCGCCGATCCAGTGTTGCCACGTGCTTCACGTCAAGTCGTTCGGCGACGCCAGGACGGCGGCATCTACAGCACCGAGTGGGAAGTCGGCATACTTTCGCACCAACTCGGCCATCCGCAACAGATCTGTCCGGGTGAGATCGATGAGCTCGATTTCGTCGTTGGCGATGGATTCCAGGAACGTAGCCTCGGTAGAAGGCCCGACCCGCGTTTCCAAGAAATAGCAAACTTCTGCGAGAACTGGACTTGGGACCAGTAGCGGCCCGGGGTGTGTCTCGAGGAGATCGAGGCAGCGGCGATGATCCGCATCGTTCTTGTTGAGCACAGCGACCAGCGGACCTGTGTCGCAGACGATCACTCGGCTTGCCTACCACGTTCCTCGCGGAGCAGGTCTTCCGACCTTGCCGCCAGATCTGGCTCTGCGTGCATCATGCCGGCGAACGAGAGGCGTCGCCGCCGCTCGCCCGGCGGCTCGATGGCGGAGTTTCGCTCAGCGGTATCGGTGACGACCAACTGCAACGCGACAGCCCGCAGCGCATGCGCCTGGTCCGGGGTGAGCCGATCGACCAGACGATGTAGATCCTCGTACTCGAACGCTGCGGTCATGGGTTCGATTGTAGTGAGGACTGCACGCTATAGCGTTGCCTACGCACTACCCTTGCCTGCCGCTGGATAGTCCGGCCTTTCGCGGCGCGGCCGACGTTCCGCGAGTGGTGATCCTCAGTTCGTGGAACATCAGACTCGGGCTGGTTCCGATCGGGCTCGGTGACCTCCGGCGGACCGACGGGGGTGGTCTGCAAGAATCGGGGGGTGACCGATGCCGACGCGCCTGTCTCGGGGCGCCGCAGTGCGGGGGCGCAGTTTCTGCGCTCCCATCTGCCGATGGTGGTTGTGACGCTGGTCATCGTGGTGGCGGTGGTGTTCGTCGCGTCCGATCGGTGGCGGCGCGGGGCGTTCTTCTTCGGTGGTGCGACGCTGCTGGCGGCGGCGTTCCGGCTGTGCCTGCCGACCGCGCGGGTCGGGCTGCTCGCGGTGCGCAGCAAGCCCTTCGATGTCGGCGCGCTTACGCTGCTCGGTTCGAGCATCCTGTTCCTGGCGGCCACGATCAACACGCTCGGCGTCGGCTGACCGCTCGGGAAGGGCGACCCGGCCGGGTCGCCCATCGGGGTCAGCGGGCGGCCGCGTATCGCTCGGCGAAAACCGTCCGCTCGTGCGGACGGCGGCCGGGATGGGGTGGAACGGTGTCGCTGTAGCCGACCGTGACCAGGACCGCGACCGCCAGATCGGCACGACCGCCGACACCGACGGCCTGCTTCACCAGTTCGGCGTCCCAACCGTTCATCGGGGCCGAGGCCAGTCCGAGGCCGGTGGCCGCCAGCATCGCGTAGGTGGCCGCGATCATCGCGTTCTTCACCGCGTTCTCCCGCAGCAGGCCGTGTCGTTCCAGCGCGTGATACTCCGCGCGGGTGTCGAACATGGCGGTGAAGTCGGCGTTCCACGCGCCGCTGCGGCCGGCGAGTTCGGCGATATCGGCATTGCCCGCTCGCCAGGCGTCGACATCGGCGAGGAAGACCAGCACCACCGGCGCCTCGAGCGGTTGGGGCTGACCGAACGCCGCTTCGTGCAGGGCGCGGCGGCCGGCTTCGCCGGTCACCACGACGACCGACCGGTCCTGCATGTTCCAGGCGCTCGGGGCCTGCATGGTCAGGTCGAGGAGTTCTTCGAGCAGCTCCGGCGCTACCGGATCGGTCCGGTAATGCCGGACGGTGCGGCGGGTACGAATGGCTTCGGCAACCGAAAGCGTCTGCGTTTCCATGATTCTTACTATCGGAGAGTGACACTCGAATAGAAAGAAGGCACTAAATAGTGCGCTACACTCCGAAGGGTGCCTACATACCTCGAAGGTTCCGGTCTCCCTGCGGACGTGTACTCCGCGAAGTGCCCTACGCGGGAGGTTCTCGACCACATCGCGGGCAAATGGACGGTGCTGATCATCGACGCACTCGCAGACGGCACCATGCGCTACACCGATCTGCGCAACCGCATCGAGGGCATCTCCCAGAAGATGCTGACGCAAACTCTGCGGCAATTGGAGGCGGACGGATTCGTCACGCGCACAGTGCATCCGACGGTCCCGCCCCGGGTCGACTACACCCTCACCGACCTCGGCCACAGCCTGCGCACACCGATCGCGGCGCTGCGGGATTGGATCGAAAGCAACATCAACCGGATCGAGGCGGCGCGACGAGGCGCGGCGCTCTGAACGCCGGGCAGACAGTGCTCGGAACGTCGCGCGTGGACGTTTCGACGCGGCGGATCTTCAGCGTTCGGGTCGCACACCCGCCCGGGCTAGTCGCATGGTCTCGGTCAGCAGCTTCGAGACCGCCGCCGCCTCGGTGAGGAATCCGTCGTGCCCGTCGCGGGAGTGCACGACTTCCAGTCCGTCGCAACCGGGCAGCAGATCGGCGAGTTCCTGCTGGGTCCGCAGCGGGTACAGCCGGTCGGAGTCGACGCCGCCGACCACGCACGGCACCGGCGTCGCCGCGAGCGCCGCCTCGATGCCGCCCCGGCCCCGGCCAACGTCGTGCCGGTTCATCGCCTCGGTCAGCAGCACGTAGGTGGCGGGATCGAAGCGCTTGCACAGCTTTTCGGCCTGATGGTCCAAGTAACTCTGCACCGCGTAACGGCCGCCGTGCCACGGGTCCTCGTCGCCCTGGGGCTTGTTCTCGAACCGGTGGTCGAGCTCGAATTCGGTGCGGTAGGTCAGGTGTGCGATCCGCCGGGCCAGGGCCATGCCCGTCAGCGGGGCGCGGCCGGTGCCGTGATAATCACCGCCCTGCCAGTCCGGATCGGCCTTGATCGCCGCGATCTGGGTGGTCTGGGTACCGATCTGGTCGGCGGTGGCGCGGGCGCCGACCGCGAGCACCAGCGCCGCCGCGACCCGCTCCGGTGCGCCGACCATCCACTCCAGCACCCGCATGCCGCCCATCGACCCGCCGACCACGGCGGCGAGCCGCTCGACGCCGAGCAGGTCGAGCAGAGCGGCCTCGGCGGTCACCTGATCGCGAATGGAGATCTCGGGAAACCGCGCGCCCCAAGGCTCCCCGTCTGGCGCGGGACTCGACGGCCCGGTGCTGCCCTTGCAGCCGCCGAGCACGTTCGTCGCGATCACACACCATTCGTCGGTGTCCAGCGGAGCACCCGGGCCGACCATGCCGTCCCACCAGCCGGGCATCTCGTGTACGTCGTCGGGCCTGCCGACAACGTGCGAGTCGCCGGTCAGGGCGTGTTCGACCAGCACGATATTGTCCAGCCCGGGGGAGAGCTCGCCCCAGCGCTGCACCGCGAGGTGGACGTCCGGGATCACCGCGCCGTTCTCCAGTCGCACGTCCCCGATGGCGATGGTGCCGAACTGTCCATCCGGGGGCGGCAGGACGTTGCCGGAGGTCCGCGTGCTCGGTTCGGTGCTCACGGTCACGTCGCCGCCGTCGCGAAGCCGGCGCGTAGATCGCCCGGAATGTCCAGGGTGGCGGCCACGCGGCTGTACGGCGCTGCCGGGGCCTGCTCGGTCCCGGGCGCGGTGAATTCACTCATGGTTTGCTCCCAAAAGGTGTTCGCCGGTACAGCAAGGGTTAGCGGTGTGTGGGTAACGAACAACAACACATGCCGGCGACCTCCTGTTACGCGCTTGCTCCCGACTCTCGGGAGCCAGGTCATCACCCGGAGCACCCCACCGCGGTTGGAGGGTTGCCGACCAGCGAGCCGGGGCTTGGCGCTGGTACTCATAACCTGCCCGGCATCATAACCGGCGGGCGGTCGGCGTCCGAAATCCTCCGCCGAACTCACTGGTCCGCGACGGTCGCCGCCCCGCAGCAGGTGCGTACGAATTCGTCGTACGCCTCGGTGAACGCGGTGCGCCCCGCCCTGGTCGCGGTCGCCAGGTCCTCGTCGAGGAACGCGTCGTCGGAGCACTCCATGCCGATGTGGCCGATCAGTTGCCAGGTGCCGACGAGTAGCCGCACCGCGCGCGCGTCCGGTTCGGTGCCGAGGCGCTCGGCGACCACCGCCGCGATCGCCGTGTTCTTGTCGTCGGCGAGTTCCGTGCTGCGCGCGCTGACAGAGGGGCTGCTGCGCAGGATTCGTTGCATCTTCTGGAACTGCCGGAACGACAACGGGTCGGCCTCGCCACCCTCGGCGGCTTGATCGACCACGTGCAGGAAGGCCGCGCGCAGCGCCTGTAGCTCGTTGCCCGTGCGTGGCTGCTCGCGCAGCGTCTCGGCGATCGTGCGCCCGAAATCCTGGACCGGCCCGAGGACGATGTCCTCTTTGCTCTCGAAATAGCGGTTGATCGTGCGCGGCGAGACGTCCGCCACGTTGGCGATCTGCTCGATCGTGGTCGCGTCGAAGCCCTGCGTGTCGCACAGATCCAGGGCGGCCGCGATGATGCGCAACCTCGTCTGCTGCTTCTTGCGTTCGCGCAGCCCTGGGGTCGCGGGGGCGCTCGCGACGCGGTCGGCCGCAGCGCTCGCGCCTATCGGCGTCGATGACTCGAGCATGACCCCATGGTAACGCAACCTGTTGTTTTCCTGTCCTTAACGGTCAAATGTCGTACTACGACATTTTTCGCTTGACGACAAATGTCGCTCGATGACAGGATGGCTTCCGACATCGAAGGACGAGGAGACGACCGTGACGGAACCCGGGACAGCGGCGCACGCGCCGCGGAAATCGGCCGCTTCAGCGCGCTGGCTCGCGCTGACAGTGATCGCATTGGCCCAGCTCATGGTGGTGCTGGACGCCACAATCGTGACCATCTCGCTGCCGTTCGCGCAGCGTGATCTCGACATCAGCGACGGCAACCGGCAATGGATGCTCACCGCCTACACGCTGATCTTCGGCGGCTTGCTGCTGCTGGGCGGCAGGCTGGCCGACTACCTCGGCCGCCGCCGGATCTTCATCGTCGGCCTGATCGGCTTCGCGGGCGCTTCGGCGCTGGCCGGGCTCGCTCAAACCGGGGCGGAACTGTTCGCCGGGCGCGCGTTGCAGGGCGCGTTCGCGGCGCTGCTGGCTCCGGCCGCGCTCTCGCTGCTGTCGGTGACCTTCACCGAGCCCGGAGAGCGGGCCACCGCGTTCGGCGTGTTCGCGGGCATTTCCGCGGGCGGCGCGGCGCTCGGCCTGATCGCGGGCGGCGCGCTCACCGAGTACGCGTCGTGGCGCTGGTGCCTGCTGGTCAACACGCCGATCGCGCTGCTCGCGCTGGTCGGGGCGCTGGCATGGGTGGCGAAGGACGTGCCTGCGCCGCGCAGCGGGGGATATGACGTGCCCGGTGCCGTCACGGTGACGCTCGGCCTGATCGCCATCGTCTACGGCTTCAGCCGCGCCGCCGACGACGGCTGGCTGGCAGGCAGCACCTTGGGGCTGCTCGTCGTCGGACTGGCTCTGCTCGTCGCCTTCGTGGCGATCGAACGGCGCTCCTCGAACCCGCTGCTGCCACTGCACATCCCGGGTGAGATCAACCGCGGCGGCGCCTTCCTCGCAGCGCTGCTCATCCCGATCGCGATGTTCGCGATGTTCCTGTTCCTGAGTTTCTACTTCCAGATCACGCTCGGCTACTCCGCGCTGAAGGCGGGCTTCGCGTTCCTGCCCTTCCCGGCGGGCATCGCGATCTCGGCGGGCGTCACCAGCGCTTTGCTGCCGAAGCTCGGCCCGCGTCCGCTGATGCTGGCCGGCGCCGTGCTGGGCGTCATCGGTCTGCTGCTGCTGGCCCAGCTGAGCTACGGTGACAGCTTCCTGGCCGGGGTGCTGCCCGCGCAGGTGCTCATCGCGCTCGGTATGGGTCCGTTGTTCGTCGGGATGCAGACGGTCGCGCTGCATCAGGTCGAGGAAGAGGACTCCGGCGTCGCCTCCGCGCTGCTGAACGCGGCACAGCAGGTCGGAGGCGCGGTCGGGACGGCGCTGCTGACCACGATCTCGGTGCAGGTCGCGAAGTCCTTCGCGCAGGACAACCCGGGTATCGACAACCTGGCCGCGCAAGCCGCGATCCACAGCTACGACGTGGCCTTCTACGTCGGCGCCGGGTTCTTCCTCGCGGCCGTCCCGATCATCGCGCTGATGATCCGGGACCGGCCGGAGAACCTGATCGAAGGTTCCGAGGAGGGGGCCCGGATCCCGGTCGGGGTCTGATTCGCCGCGAACGAGGTCCGCGCGACGCCGGTTCGGCCGCGCGGACCTCGTCGTCTGCCGGATGGTTGCCGGGGTCGGACGGAAGGCGGATCATGGCGACGACGGCGGTTGCTTGAACGCCCTTCGCGGTGCTCGGAGCCGTCGCCGACCTACCAATCGGTAACAAAGGTGGCGCAGCTCACTCCGGGGGCTGCCCGTGCGGTGAGGACTCGGGCAGCAGTACGCTCGTCTTGTTTGCACCACACGTCTCGCCGACAACGCGGGACATATACGTTGTCTGTTGGAACAGCTGGGGTCCGCTCACAAGCGTGTTCGCCTGGCCGTGCAATGAGGGCACCATCCTAGGAGGACACGAAGATCCATGTCCAAGATCAAGGTTGAAGGCACCGTCGTAGAACTCGACGGCGACGAGATGACCCGGATCATCTGGCAGTTCATCAAGGACAAGCTGATCCACCCCTATCTCGATGTGAACCTGGAGTATTACGACCTGGGCATCGAGTACCGCGACAAGACAGACGACCAGGTCACCGTCGACGCCGCCGAAGCCATCAAGCGGCACGGTGTCGGTGTGAAGTGCGCCACCATCACCCCGGACGAGGCGCGGGTCAAGGAATTCGGCCTCAAGAAGATGTGGCGTTCGCCCAACGGCACCATTCGCAACATTCTGGGCGGCACCATCTTCCGCGCGCCGATCATCATCTCGAACGTTCCCCGGCTCGTTCCCGGCTGGACCAAGCCGATCATCATCGGCCGCCACGCGTTCGGTGACCAGTACCGCGCCACCGACTTCAAGGTGTTCCAGGGCGGCACCGTCACCTTGACCTTCACCCCGGACGACGGCAGCGAGCCGATCGTGCACGAGGTCGTGAAGATGCCAGAGGACGGCGGCGTCGTCATGGGCATGTACAACTTCCGCAAGTCCATCGAGGATTTCGCGCGGGCGTCGTTCAACTACGGCCTGCAGCAGAACTACCCGGTGTACATGTCGACGAAGAACACCATCCTGAAGGCCTACGACGGCATGTTCAAGGACACCTTCCAGGACATCTTCGACGCCGAGTTCAAGAGCCAGTTCGACGCCGCGGGCCTGACCTACGAGCACCGCCTCATCGACGACATGGTGGCCTCCTCCATGAAGTGGGAGGGCGGCTACGTCTGGGCGTGCAAGAACTACGACGGCGACGTGCAGTCCGACACCGTGGCCCAGGGCTTCGGTTCGCTCGGCCTGATGACGTCGGTGCTGCTCACCCCGGACGGGCAGACCTGTGAGGCCGAGGCCGCGCACGGCACCGTCACCCGGCACTACCGCCAGCACCAGCAGGGCAAGCCGACCTCGACCAACCCGATCGCGTCCATCTTCGCCTGGACCCGAGGGCTCGAGCACCGCGGCAAGCTGGACAACACCCCGGAGGTCATCGGCTTCGCGCAGACCCTCGAGGACGTCGTCATCAAGACCGTCGAGGGCGGCCAGATGACCAAGGACCTCGCGCTGCTCGTCGGCGGGGATCAGGGCTACCTGAGCACCGAGGAATTCCTCGGCGCCCTGGACGCCAACCTGGCTCGCGCACTGCGCTGAGTTCGCGGGCGCCGACAAGGCGCCGAACCGCGGGGCCGAGCCGTGTCGCTCGGCCGACTCCGGCGCTGGGTGCTCACCCAGCGCCGGGCTGCACATCGGGCACCCGCCCCACCCACCGGTGGAACGGGTGCCCGCACTGTTTCGCGATCAATGCGCTCCGGCTTCGTCGCGGCGGGAATGCCGGCGCGCCGCTTCGTTCGCACCGCTCAGCGCGCGCTGACTTCGGCGGGGTCGAGCAGGCCCACCAGCGCCCGGGTGAAGCTGGCCGCCCCGTTGCCGCGTTCGACCTCCGCCTCGAACAGCCGCAGCAGCGGATCGAGCAGGACGGTCGCCACGCCCTGCCCGCGACTCGTGGTCAGGATGTTGGACAGACCTGCCCGATTGACCTCGAGGTCGGAGAAGTTGACCGGGAATTCGCGCGAGTCGATCTCCGCGGCGAGCACCGGCAGCATGTCCAGCAGCGCGCGCAACCACGGCACCAGGAAGCCCTCGGTGAACTCGCCCGCGGTGAAATCCTCGCCGGCCACCATCGCGACGGCCTGGAAGAATCCGCCGAACATGCCGTACATGCCGGCCAGCACGGCCATGTCGTGCAATCCGGCCAGGCCCGCGTCCGCACCGAGATATGTCGCGTTCCCGAGTTCGGCGATGGTCGCGCCGTGCTCGGCCTGGGCGACGGGGGAGCCGCTGTACATCAGCAGGGTGTCAGGTGTGCCGAGGGTCTGCGGGACGCCGAGGATGGCGCCGTCCAGGAAATGGCCGTCGCGTGCGTCGATGGCTGTGAACAACTCCCGCGCCTCGTCCGGGCGGCCGGTCGCGACATTCAAGATGGTGCGGCCGTCCAGCCCGCCGGGAACCGAGCCGAGCAGGGTCGCCGCCGCTTCGGTGTCGGCCGGCGCGGACACGACGAGTCTTCCCGCCGCGATGGCTTCGGCCGGTGACACCGCTCGTGTCGCGCCGAGTTCTTCGAGTCCGGTTCCCTTGTCCGCCGAGCGGTTCCACACGGTGGTCGGATGACCGTTGCGTAGGAAGATCTCGGCGATCGTCGCGCCGATGCGCCCCAGGCCGAGGACGGTGACCGGCGTCCGGTTGTCGTTCATTGGTTCCTCCGTCGATGCGTGAAGTCGGGTGGGCGCCCGCAGACCAGTGTCGGCGCACCCGACCATCGGCAGTGAGTGGCAGGACTGACCGCTATCGAACGTTTACTGCCATAAGCTGGTCGGCATGACCGGTAGAACCGTCGCCATGGCGATCGCCCCGGGAGCCCTGCACCCGTGGGATCTGTACGAACTGGGGGTGGTGGCCTCGATTTTCGGCACGCCACAGCCGGATCTCGCCGATCCCTGGTACGAGCTGCGGGTCTGCGCGGTGACCTCGGCACCGGACACCCAGCCGATGGGCTTCGGCGCGTTCCTGCGTCCGGAGCACGGTCTCGCGGAACTGCTCGACGCCGACACGGTGATCGTCCCGTCCGTCGCGCAGGACTGCGTCACCGCCGAACGCGAACTGCCCGCCGAGCTGCTCGATGCCTTGGCCGAAGCGCATCGCCGGGGCGCCCGCATGGTCGCGCTGTGCGACGGCACCTTCGCACTGGCCGCGGCCGGACTCCTGCACGGCCGCCGGGTCACCGCGCATTGGGAACACGCGCCGCTGCTGGCCGAGCGTTATCCGGGCATCGAGGTCGACGGTTCGGTGCTGTATGTGGACGGCGGGGACATCCTCACCAGCGCGGGCATGACCGCCGCGCTCGATCTCTGCCTCCATCTGGTGCGCCGCGACCTCGGCGCCGCCGTCGCCAACCGGCTGGCCCGCCGCATGGTGATCCCGCCGCACCGCTCCGGCGGGCAGGCGCAGTTCGTCGACCTGACGATTCCGGCGCGTGCCGAGGACGACCTCGGTCCGGTGCTGCAATGGGCCATCGCCCACCTCGACGAACCGCTCACCGTCGAGACACTGGCGGCCAAGGCGAACATGAGTCAGCGAACCTTCCATCGCCGCCTGCAACGATCCACGGGCGCGACCCCCATGCAATGGCTGCTCGGCCAGCGCCTCGCCCATGCGCAATCCCTGCTGGAAGCCACCGATTACGGCATCGAGCGGATCAGCCGGATGTCCGGTCTCGGCACCGCCACCAACCTGCGCCGCCACTTCTCCGGTGTGGTCGGGGTATCGCCCGCCGAATACCGGCGGACTTTCCGGGGCGGCGAGCCAGGGGACGCGCGACGGGTGTAGCGGCCCAGGACGATTCGCGGGGTTGACCAGCGTCGTTCATCGACGTCACGGTGGGCGAACTCACGTTCGCCCGGGAAGCGGATACGGGCCGGGACCGGTTACATGAACACGTGACCAGCCCCGTGATGACCAGCACCGCCGCCCCACCCGGACGAACCGCTTGGCATGTACCGGCCATGCTGGCACTGGCCCTCGGCGGATTCGGGATCGGGACGACCGAATTCGTCACCATGGGTTTGCTGCCGGACATCGCCTCGGACATGCACGTCTCCGAGCCCACCGCGGGGCACGCGGTGTCGGCCTACGCGCTCGGCGTGGTGATCGGCGCGCCGTTGATCGCCGCGCTGTGCGCGCGGGTGGCACGCAAGCGGCTGCTCATCGTGCTCATGGCGGCGTTCACCGTGGGCAACGCGGCGACCGTGGTGGCGCCCTCGTTCGAGACGCTGGTCGTGGCGCGGTTCGTCTCGGGTTTGCCACACGGCGCCTACTTCGGCGTCGCCTCGCTGGCCGCCGCCACTCTCGCCCCGGCGGGACAGCGGGCCAAGGCGGTTGCGGCGGTTATGCTGGGGTTGAGCGCCGCCAACGTCGTCGGCGTTCCCGCAGCTACCTGGCTCGGGCAGCATCTCGGCTGGCGCGACGCGTTCGTGGTGGTCGCTTTGATCGGTGTCTGCACCGTGGCCGCGCTGCTGCGCTTCGTGCCGGTACTCACCGGCATCACCATGACCGATCCGGTGACCGAACTCGGCGCGCTGCGGCGTCCGCAGGTGCTGTTGACGCTGCTGGTCGGCGCGGTCGGATTCGGCGGCATGTTCGCCGTCTATACCTACATCGCGACCACGCTCACCGACGTCGCCGGTCTGCGGGCCGGGGCGGTCCCCCTGGTGTTGATGCTGTTCGGCGTGGGCATGGTGATCGGAAACATCGTCGGCGGCGTGCTCGCCGACCGTGGCGTGGACCGTGCCATCGCGGTGTCGATGGTCGCGATGACCGTCATCCTCGGTGGATTCGTCGCCGCCGCGCACAACCCCTATACCGCGGCCTTCGGCGCGTTGCTGGTCGGCGCATCCGGGGCCGCGCTGGCGCCCGGGCTGCAAACGCGTCTGATGGACGTCGCGGCGGATGCCCAGACCCTCGCCGCCGCCCTCAACCACGCCGCTCTGAATATCGCCAACGCCGCCGGAGCCTGGCTCGGCGGCCTGGTCATCGCCGCGGGCCTGGGTTACACGGCCCCGGCCGTGGTCGGCGCCGCCTTGGCCGCGACCGGCGTGTTGCTGTTCGCGGTGACGGTCTGGACCGCGCGGAAATCGCGGGACCGAACAGCGGGCGGCGCGGTGGCAGTGCCGCAGTAGCGCTTTCGCTCGCCTGACAACGCGCGGGCGGGCGGCGGTGGAAGCGGCGGAATCCGGACTCGCCGCTGAGGACTATTCGGCGGGGCGGCCGGCGAGCGCTCGGCCCGCGATCTCGTGCAGGTGCGCCGAGGCGCGGCGCCACCGGCGACGGGCGCGTTCGTCGTCCGGATCGACGAAATTAGAGATCAGGATGCCGCGCAGCGCGTCCATGGCCGTGTAGATGAAGTCGCGCGCCTCCTTGCGGCGCACGTCGTCCGGCACGAAGCGGGCGACCGCCAGCAGGACGGCGTTGTTGACGAACGGCTCGACCTTCTCCATCGCCGCGGCCAGCACCGGATCGGTGCGTCCGGCCACCCACAGTTCGACGGTCGCGATGAACAGCGGACCCTGGTGCAGGTCCCACAGGAACTCCAGCGCCGCCGTCACCGGATCGTCACCGGCTTCCACCCGCGACATCTCCCGCATGGCGGTCTCGGCACGCAACTGCGCCAGATGACTGATCGCGGCCACCACGAGATCGGTTTTCGAGCCGAAGTGATGCACTTGGGCCCCGCGAGTCACCCCCGCGCGTTCGGCCACCCGTGGCGTGGTGGTGCCGGAGTATCCGTACTCGACCAGACAGTCCACCGTCGCGTCCAGCAGGCGGGTGCGCATCTCGGTGCTGCGCTGCTCCTGCGTCCGGCGCTGCTGCTTCACGACTACGCTCCTGGCCATCGCTCGATCTTACACTTACATACATTGCTGTATGTTCTGGTCGGCGCAGGGGATGCCGCCATGGCTCGGAAATCGTCCGACGTGCGCTTCTCCGCCCCTGCGACTGTCACCCTCGTCGATCGACCGGCGATTATCTGATCAGATCGATCCAGCACGGTAATCAAAGAACATGCATGTCGCACTGTATGTAGCAGGTGAGACGCAATCGGCTGGTTACCGACATGGAGCTTGCGCTGCCACGCCAACCCCTTGCCAACTTACATACAACCTTGTATGTTTGTTTTCACTCGTTCGGCCGCCTCGCGGCGTACGTACAAACTGAGGAGTTCGATGGCGAACAAGGTCTACGTGGTCGGTGTCGGGATGACGAAGTTCGAGAAGCCGGGCCGCCGCATGGTCGAGGAAGCCGACGGCACCACCCGCGCGTGGGACTACCCGGACATGGCCCGGGAATCGGGAAGCAAGGCGCTCGCCGACGCGGGAATCGACTACAACCTGGTGGAACAGGCCTACGTCGGTTATGTCTACGGCGAATCCACCTGCGGGCAGCGTGCCGTCTACGAACTCGGCATGACCGGCATCCCGGTGGTCAACGTGAACAACAACTGCTCCACCGGTTCCACGGCGCTGTACCTCGCCGCGCAGGCGATCCGGGGTGGTCTGGCGGAATGCACGCTGGCGCTGGGCTTCGAGAAGATGCAGCCCGGCTCGCTCGGGTCCACCTGGGACGACCGCGAGCAGCCCATGGCCAAGCACATCATGGCGCTGGCGGAGATCTCCGAGGTGCTGTTCCCGGTGGCGCCGTGGATGTTCGGCGCCGCGGGACGCGAGCACATGAAGCAGTACGGCACCACCGCCGAGCATTTCGCCAAGATCGGCTACAAGAACCACAAGCACTCGGTGAACAACCCGTTCTCGCAGTTCCAGGACGAGTACACCCTCGACGACATCCTCGCCTCGCGGATGATCTACGACCCGCTCACCAAGCTGCAATGCTCGCCGACCTCCGACGGGTCCGGTGCGGTCATCCTCGCCGGCGAGGACTTCGTCGACGCCCACGACCTCGCCGGGCAGGCGGTGGAGATCGTCGGCCAGGCGATGACCACCGACTTCGCCTCGACCTTCGACGAGACCGCCAAGAACCTGATCGGCTACGACATGAACGTCCAGGCCGCGCGGAAGGTCTATCAGCAAGCGGGGCTCGGCCCGGAGGACTTCCAGGTCATCGAGTTGCACGACTGCTTCTCGGCCAACGAACTGCTGCTCTACGAAGCGCTCGGCCTGTGCGGCGAGGGCGAGGCCGGACAGCTGGTCGACGACGGTCAGACCACCTACGGCGGCAAATGGGTGGTCAACCCCTCCGGCGGCCTGATCTCGAAGGGGCATCCGCTGGGCGCGACGGGGCTCGCCCAGTGCTCGGAGCTGACCTGGCAGCTGCGCGGCGCCGCGGACAAGCGGCAGGTGGACGGCGTCACGGCCGCCCTGCAACACAACATCGGTCTGGGCGGCGCTGCCGTCGTCACCGCCTACCAGCGCGCCGATCGCTGACGCGGCCCGGCCGCGGACGAACTCGACGAGGAGTCGACACATGGGACACATCGAAGCCACCAAAGATGTCAACGCCGCCCCGGAAGCTTTGTGGGCGGTCGTCTCCGACCCGCAGACCTGGGACAAATGGTTCACCATCCACGAGCGCTTCATGGAGGAGCCGCCCGCCGTGCTCACCGAGGGCGTCAAGCTGGTCGCCAAGATCGTGATGCTCGGCATGGCGAACAAGCTGGAGTGGACCATCGTCTCGGTGGACGCGCCGCACAAGCTCACCCTCGGCGGCACCGGCATGGCCGGGGTGAAGACCGAGTTCACCTTCGACATCCGGCCCAACGGCGAAGGAAGCAGCATCATGGTGTCCGGTGATTTCGAGGGCGCCCTGATCAAGGGCGCGCTGGGCAAAGCGGTGGAGAAGGACGGCATCAAACAGCTGGACCGATCACTCGAACAACTCGACGCCCTGGCCGCAGCGGCATGAGCGGTCAGGCCCGGAGGCGGCAGCGGAGCGTGACCACGCAGGGCCCCCGCTCATGCCGAATCGGACACGGCATGAGCGGTCAGGCCCGGAGGCGGCAGCGGAGCGTGACCACGCAGGGCCCCCGCTCATGCCGAATCGGACACGGCACGAGCGGTCAGGCCCGGAGGCGGCAGCGGAGCGTGACCACGCAGGGCCCCGCTCATGCCGGAGAGGATTCGGCATGAGCGGTCAGGCCCGTGTCGTCGAGTTCGACGACAGTGGTTTGGAAACCTGGTCCGGCGAGGAGCGTTTCGAGGTCACCGCCGAACGCCTGGCGGAGTACGCGGCCGCGACGAACGATCCGATCGCCGCGCATCTGGCCGGTACGGTGGCCGCGCCGGTGTTCGCCATCGTCCCGGTCTTCGAGGCCATGATGATGCCCGTCATCGATGTCGCGCCGATGGACATCTTCGGCCGGGTCGTGCACGGAGAGCAGGACTTCCACTTCCACCGCGCGATCCGGCCCGGCGACCGGCTGGTGTCGCGCGCCAAGGCGATCGGCTACACCAGCCGACCCAACGGGACCACCATCACCATCCGCATCGAATGCCGCACGGACGCGGGCGAACCGGTCAACGACCAATACCTGACCGCCTTCTTCCGCAATATCGACGCGGGCGCGACGGTCGGCGCGGCCGCTCCGGCGCACAAGTTCGACGAACGGCTGCGCGAGCAGGATCCGGTCGCCGTGGTGGCGCAGCACGTGGACCACGACCAGACCTTTCGTTACGCACCGGCTTCCGGTGATCCGGTGCCGCTGCACCTGGACGAGCAGGTTGCCAAGGATGCCGGACTGCCCGGCATCATCGCGCACGGGTTGTGCACCATGGCGTTCGCGTCCTGGGCGGTGCTCACCGAGGTCGCGGAGTCGGATGTGCATCGGCTCAGGCGGTTCGCGGTGCGCTTTTCCAAACTGGTCTTCCCCGGTGACGATCTGGAGACCCGCATCTGGAAGGCAGGCTCCTCCGACGGGATCACCCGCTACGCGTTCGAGACCGTGCGCGGCGACGATGTCGTGCTCAGCGACGGACTGGCCGAGATCGCCGACTGATCCTCCAGCGGCGGCACGGACTCCGCCGCCTTCTTTCCCATCGCCGGATTCGGCGCGACTTCAGGAGACAACACATGGGCGTACTGGACGGACGGGTCGCCGTCATCACCGGTGCTGGTCGCGGCATCGGCCGCGAGCACGCGCTGCTGTTCGCGAAGGAGGGCGCCGCGGTGGTCGTCAACGACCTCGGCGGCAGCAACGCGGGCGAGGGGACCGACAACGGTCCCGCCCAGGATGTGGCGCGCGAGATCGTCGCCGCCGGGGGCAAGGCGGTGGCCAACACCGACGACGTCGCCACCTGGGACGGCGCGCAGAAGCTGGTGGAACAGGCGGTCACCGAGTTCGGCGGCCTCGACGTCGTGGTCAACAACGCGGGCATCCTGCGCGACGCCTTCCTCGCGGGCATGTCCGAAGCGCAGTGGGACGCGGTGATCGCCGTGCATCTCAAGGGGCACGCCGCGGTGCTGCACCATGCCGCCGCGTATTGGAAGCAGCAGTCCAAGGCGGGCAATCAGCCCGATGCCGCGGTGATCAACACCGCATCGGCGTCCGGCACCACCCTGCCCAACCCGGGCCAGGCCAATTACGGCGCGGCCAAGGCCGCGATTGCCGCCCTGACCCTGGTGGCCGCCGACGAGCTGGCGCGCTACGGCGTGCGGGTCAACGCGATCGCGCCGATCGCGCGCACCCGGCTCACCCTGGCCACTCCCGGCATGGGCGAGATGCTGGCGGCCGAGGCGGAGTCGTCCGAGGGCGGGTTCGACGCCTTCGCCCCGGCCAATATCGCGCCGCTGGTCGCGTACCTGGCCGCCGAGACGTGCCCGATCACCGGCAAGGTGTTCGCGGTGCAGGGCGGCGCGATCTCCGAGCTGGCCGGTTGGCACGATGTGAAGACCATCGAGACCGAGGGTCCCTGGCTGATCGACGACATCGCCGCCCGGCTGCCCTGATCTCGGGGAATGTGAGGAGAACGACGATGTTCGAATGGTCCGAGACCGATGTGCTGATCCGCGATGCCGTCCGGGGGTTCATCGACAAGGAGATCCGTCCCAACCTGGACGCGCTCGACAGCGGTGAACTGCCGCCGTACCCCGTCATCCGGAAGTTGTTCCGCGAGTTCGGGATCGACGTGATGGGCGGCGAGGCCGTGCAGAAGATGCTGGCCATGGAGGAGGCGCGGGCGGCCGCCGTGGGTGCGGGGGAGCCGAAGCCGGAGAAGAAGGCCTCCGGCTCGAGTCCGTTCGCCGGACAGGAATCGCTGATGGCGGTGCTCATCGGTGAGCTGTCCGGGGTGTGCATGGGCCTGGTCACCGCGATGGGCGTGAGCATCGGTCTCGGCGCCACCACGATCATGTCGCGGGGCACACTGGCGCAGAAGCGGCGCTGGCTCGAGGGCATCGTCACCATGCGGAAGGTCGCGTCCTGGGCGATCACCGAACCGGACTCCGGTTCCGACGCGTTCGGCGGCATGAAGACCTACGTCAAGCGCGACGGGGAGGACTATCTGCTCAACGGTCAGAAGACCTTCATCACCAACGGTCCCTTCGCCGACGTGATGATCGTCTACGCGAAGCTGGACGACGGCGCGGGCGGTGACAAGCGCGAACGCAAGGTGCTCACCTTCGTGCTCGACAAGGGCATGCCGGGCCTCACCCAGGGCAAGCCGTTCAAGAAGATGGGCCTGCATTCCTCCCCGACCGGTGAACTGTTCTTCGACAACGTGCGCGTCGGCCGCGACCGGCTGCTCGGCGAGACCGAGGAGCACAAGGGCGGCGACGGCCGCGACAGCGCCCGGTCCAGCTTCACCGCCGAGCGCATCGGCGTGGCCTTCATGGCGCTGGGCATCATCAACGAGTGTCATCGGCTGTGCCTGGAGTACGCCAAGAGCCGCAAACTCTGGGGACAGGAGATCGGACGCTTCCAACTGGTCCAGCTGAAGCTGGCGAAGATGGAGATCGCGCGGATCAACGTGCAGAACATGGTGTTCAACACACTGGAGCGGGGCCGCGCGGGCAAACCCCCGACCCTGGCCGAGGCCTCCGCGATGAAGCTGTACGCCTCCGAGGCGGCCACCGAGGTGGCGATGGAAGCGGTCCAGCTCTTCGGCGGCAACGGCTACATGACCGAGTACCACGTGGAGCAACTCGCGCGCGACGCCAAGTCGCTGATGATCTACGCGGGCAGCAACGAGATCCAGGTGACCCACATCGCGAAAGGACTACTCGCGCAGTAATTTCGAGCTGCGCCACCGCGCTCGCCGGGCAAGCGGTTGCGCAGCCATGCCCGGCCGTTCGAACGAAGCGCGACACAGCTTCGGCCGCCCGCGACCGGCCTGTCCGCCGTCTCACCGCTCGGGTGTCCGGCGATCTTCGCCGACCGCCGTGATCACGGCGCGGCGAAGTCGCGGCCGAACTACACAGCGCGCAACCGCGTGCGGCTGGCGTACACGTGCTCGGCGATGAGGGTGGCGATGCGGTCGGGCGCTTCCAGCATCGGCACGTGGCCGACGCCGTTGACCAGGATGCGGTCGGCGGATTCGGGCAGTTCCTTCAGGTAGCGGCGTGCGTAGACGCGGTTGGGGATGACCCGGTCGTACTCCGCGAGCAGCAGCCGGACCGGCGTCCGCAGGGTGGACAGGTCCTCCTGGGCCGGCGCTCGCATCGCGCCGAGGATCATCGGCACCATCGCCGGGCAGTGCAGTGCGGCGGCGAGGGCGGCGGCGGCGTCGCGGCGGGAGACCGCGGAGGCCTGCTTGCTCAGCGCGAGCAGCGCGATCCGCTGGGCGAGGGGGTTGCCGATCGCGAATCCGCCCAAGCGCTTGCCGATCTGGACGATCGGCACCAGCGAGAGGAATTTCAGGTTGATCCGCCACTGGGTCAGCGAGGGCGCGTGCCAGCCGCCCGCGGGCGCGATGAGCGTCAAGGTACGGGCGCGTCCGCGGCGGGCGAGTTCGACGCCGACCAGCCCGCCGAGGGAGTTGCCCGCGATATGGCAGGTGCGCCAGCCCAGTTCGTCGAGCTGATCACAGATCCCGTCGGCCAGCGTCGACACGTTGACCGCCGGGCCCTCGGCGGGCGCACCGCCCCAGTGCCCCGCGAACGCGGGCGCGAACACTTCGCAGTGCGTCGACAGCCGCGCGGCGGTCTGCTCCCAGCAGTGCGGCGACATCATGAATCCGTGCAGCAACAGCAGGGGATCGCCGGAACCCACATGCAGTGCCTTGACCGGCTGTGGCTGTTTCGCCGGGGTTGAGCCGCGCGCGGCGGCGGAGGACTGGGAGGTGTCGGACGACATCGTCTTCACCCCTTCCTGGACGGCAGTGTCCGGGGGACTTCATCTGACCAGCATTGTACGGTCGTGAGGTGCCGTATATCTCGACAGTGAACGTGAACGGTGTCCGCGCCGCCGCGGGCAAGGGGCTGCTGGCCTGGCTCGCGGCCACCGAAGCCGACGTCGTGTGCGTGCAGGAGACCCGCGCGACCGACGAGCAGGTCCGGGCCGCGCTGGCTCCCGCGCTCGACGCGGGATGGCAACTGTCGCACGCCGAGCCGGAGTCGAAGGGCCGCGCCGGTGTCGGCATCCTGTCCCGGCGGATGCCCTGCGCCGTGCGAGTCGGCTTCGGCAGCAGCGAGTTCGCCGCCGCGGGACGCTATCTCGAGGCCGACTTCGACGACGTCACCGTGGCCAGCGTCTACGTGCACTCCGGCGACGCGGGCACGGTGCGCCAAGACGAGAAGTACCGCTTCATGGCCGAACTCGGCGCCTATCTCACCGCGCGAACCGGGGACTTCGTGGTCGCCGGGGACTGGAACATCGCGCACACCGAGCGGGACTTGAAGAACTGGAAAGGCAACCTGAAGTCGGCCGGCTTCCTGCCGCAGGAGCGGGCGTGGATCGATGAGCTGCTGGCGGCGGGCTACGTCGACGTGGTGCGCCACCTGCATCCCGGGGTCGACGGCCCGTACAGCTGGTGGTCCTACCGGGGACGCGCGTTCGACAACGACACCGGTTGGCGCATCGACGCGGTCTACACAACAGAGGGTGTCGCATCCCGCGCCGTGTCGGCACGGGTGGAGCGGGCAGCGACGTACGCCGAGCGTTGGTCGGACCATGCTCCGGTCACGGTGGAGTTTGCGGAGAAGGTTCCCGCACCGCTGACCAGCGAATACCCCCTACACGGTCACGGTCACGGGCGGGGCGTACGAGCGTCCAGCGCCTTGCGGATCAGCTCTCGTGCAGCGTCGCCGGTGACGGACTGACCGGCCAGGACATCGAACGTCCGGTGATAGACCGCTATCTCTCGCGGCTGAGTGATCGACAGCTCTGCTGTGATGTTTTCGACCAGGACACGGCTCGAATCGAACATCAGGAACGACGTGGTAGCCGTCTCGAACGGTGCCAGCATCGGCACGATTCCGAGCGTCACACGTGGCATACCTTGGACAGCTGAGAGCCGGTCGAGCTGGCCGACCATCGTCTGATCGTCGCCAACGGTGGTGTACAACGCTTGTTCACCGATGACGAAGTGGAACAAGTGATCCCGTTGATACAAGACTTGTTGCCGCTGCATCCGCTTGGATACCCCCGCGTCCAGATCGTTCGGAATCTGCTGGAACTCGATTACCTTCCGCAGGATGCCCGTCGCGTAGTCGGCGGTCTGTAGAAGACCGGGAACCAAGACCGGTTCGAACGATCGGATGATCCGAGCTTCGGATTCCCACTTGATCGACGCTTGCTGTCTGCGCTTGGTTCCGGTACCGAGAATCTTCCGCCATTCGAGGTACGCGGTATCTATGCTCTGCCGCGCCGCGTGGAGGTCTGCTAGTTGGTCACCCGCGTTGCAGTGTCGGCAGTACGCCGAGATGTCCTCTAGAGACGGTCGTATCCGTGCGTATTCGATCTTTGAGACCTTGCTGGCGTCCCATCCGCTACGGCGTGCCAACTCAGCACCGGACAACCCAGCGGCAACACGAATACCCCGGAGTTGTGCCCCGAGATATTCGCGCTGCTGGTCAACTGAACCGGTCACTGTGTCACGTACTCCGGAAACGGAGTGGCCAGAGGCCAGAACCGGGCTCGGAGCCCGCGACAGTACGCGGCGATGTGCGGGTCGGTGGTTACCGCACCCGACCAGCCTCCGGATTCACCGAATGCCGAGTAGATGACTTGATCGTCATCGAACAACCAGAAATCATCTGGCGGGACTTCCCCGGCGAGATGCCGGGGCAGATACCGAATGTCCTCGCCTGCCCGTACGTTGAGCGCTGCCACGGCAAGCGCGAACCGGGTGTAGTCGGTGTGCGGTTGGGTGACGATTCGTACCCGTGTGACGGCCACGCCCCGGCTGGTCGTCTCCTGTACCAGCTCTGTCCACGGTTGGAACCATGTGTAGTCATCCGGTTCGTCTGCCAGGAATCGCCGGAACGGTTCATGCTCGTTCGGTTCGGCGTACGAGTCGAGTACTTCGAGGTGAAACGCTTCCCGCTTGCAGGTCCGGAGTAGGTGCGGGAACCCTTCATCGGGCACAAGCAGCACCGTAAAACGTCCTTTCTAGCTTCGGAACCTCGATAGCGGTTTCGTCGTCGGCAATGTCGAGCTGTGCGAGTAGTCCCGGTTCGGTGACCGGCCGACCGGTGAGCCGGAAAGTTCCCCGGCCGGTGTCGGTCAACGTCGCACCGATGAACGTATCCGGTTCCAGGAAACCGAGTAGCAGGTGTGGCAACTCGACGGTATCGGGCCGGTCTGTCTTCCATGCTTGGACGACGTACCCGACGGGGTCGTTCGCCAGCAAGGTAGGGCACCCGTTGTTGGTGCTTCCGCCTTTGCCCAGGAAACGTAACGGCATCTGTGTACCTCCGGATCATGTCGTGCACGAGGTTGCACGTACGTGATCGATGGTGGCTCAAAGATACTGGGTGCACACTGGGAATATCGGATTCGTGCACGAATGAGCATGATCGTGGACCGGCTCGGTAGTCGGTCCTTAGCGTCGTTTCCGGCCCCCGTGACATGTGACGCCAACCGGTCACGGGGCGCCTACCACTGGCCTACTACAGGGGTTGAAATGACCGCAGACGGAGACCAACAACGCAGGGGCGCAGCGCTTTACCCGTTCCCCGGTGGTGTGTTCGAACGGTGGGATGACACCGACGACGCAGAGCCGGGCGTGTATGTCGAGTTCCACCACCCCCGGCAGTCATGTAACGACGCTCGGACGTTCGACCCTGATGAAGCGCAACGACTCGGTTTGGTGGACCACGAGACGGAGCCGGCGTGATGGGGTTGTTGGTGGCTTTCGCTGTCCCGCTGGTCGCGTTCTTCGCGGTGGTGTTCTGGCCTCAGCGGATACCGAAAGAGAAGTCCGTACGCGCGATTCAGGAACGAATCGAACGTGAAGGCGGTTCATAGATGATTCCGGAACGTGACCCCGGTACGAGATTGGACTTGTTTGTACTCTCCAGCTTCGAGGAGTGGGAACCTCCACCGCCCGATCTTCTGGAGCGAGTCAAGTCCGGACTGACATCGAAATCGGGGGATAACCGTTGAAGCCGCCGGAGTTCCCCGGAAATCTGCCTCGAGAGCTTTCGGTGACACTCCGTGACAGGTTGCAGAAGATTGCCGAGGAAGTGAACCCCTACCTCGGTCCGGAGCACCGGGCCATAGACGCACTGATGCAAGCCGCACGAGAGTTGGCCGTAGTCACCTACCCCAAGTCGGGGCAGTACGCCGAGTACACGCCGGACGAGTGAGCCCAGAGGGAAACCGAGACGACGGAAGCCCCTAGACCGGACTTTGGGCCGGTCAAACGGTGAGTAGTTGGTAGCGGACACGTCCAGGTCGGTCGCTGACTGCTTCAGTCCATCCGCGAGCTTGGACGGTATTGCGTCCCTGGTCTGAGTGCCGGGCAGGTGACGTAGATTCGTCAGTCATGACGGATAGCCGCGCCACCAACATGGCCCGAGGTGATCTGGCCACTCGCGCCAAAGACACGGTGGTCGAGTTCGCCGCCTACGACCAGCGTTGGTCCGACCACGCTCCGGTCACGGTGCGGTACCGATGAACCGGTCGCCGTTGGTCAAGCGCGGTCTCGGCGTCCTGGGCGCGGTCGCGCTGGTGCTGCTCGCCGCGGTGCTGGCCCTGTACGACGGGGGCGATGCGTCCACGTCCACGTCCGCGAGTCGCGTGACCACCGCGGCGGCGAGTACGGCCACTGCGCCGCGCGGGGACAGCGCGTCGCCGGTCACCCAGGCGTCCGGCGTGCCGGAACGCGCGTACGTCACGCTGCGGGAGATCGACGCGGGCCGGTGGCCGGGCTCGGCGAATGCCCCGGGCACCAAGGGGGGCGAGCGATGGCAGAACCGCGGCGGCGACCTGCCCGCGGCGGACGGTTCCGGCAAGCCGATCACCTATCAGGAATGGGACGTCAATCCCAAGCAGTCCGGCCGATCCCGCGACGCCGAACGCATCGTCACCGGCAGCGACGGCTCGGCCTGGTACACCGGTGACCACTACAAGACCTTCACGAGGATGCGCTGATGACAAAGACGGTCACGCTGTCGCAGTTCCTTGCCCGTCCCGACGCGGACGACGCGCCGCCGAGGGCGGAACTCGCCCCGCCGCGCGTCACGTTCGGCGCCCTCGCCGTCGATGCCGCCGAGTTCAGCGGTGTGCGGGACAAGGCGCCCCCCGGTTACCTGGTGCGCGAGCTGCGCGGCGCGAAGATGCCGACCACCGCCCGGCTCTTCGACGAGTTCGCCGCCGCGTTCCAATTCCCGTACTACTTCGGCGAGAACAAGGACGCGTTCGACGAATGCCTGCGTGACCTGGACGATTTCCTCGGTGAAGGGGCCGGATACGTTGTCGTGGTGCGCGACTCGGCCGGATTGCTCGCCGACGAGCCGATCGAGCGCGACTGGTTCGCCGAGGCCATGCGCGACTGCGCGGCCTACTGGTCGCGGCGGGACGTGCTCTTCCGGGTCGTCCTGCAAGGCGACGCGCCCGACCTCGAGGACGTGTCCCTGCGGCTGTGAGCGGGACCGTTACCGCAGTTTTTCCGCCAAGTCCTCACCGAGCAGGACGAACACGTCGACCGTGTGCTCGATCAATTCGTCGCGGGTGAGGTTCAGATCGCCTTGCAACCAGGCGGTCAGCGTCTGTACCAGCCCGCCGACCAGGTACAGGGCGCGGAAGTCGATCGCCGAGGCCGGGGCCGAATCGGACATCCGGTAGAAGTCGGTGCCCTCCGAGGCCACCATGTGCGCGAACGCGCGCACCGTCTCGGTGGTGCGGGCGCGTAGCTGCGGTGTCGCCATGCCCGCGATCAGGGCTGCCTTCGCCTTGCGCGGGTCGTCGGTGAGCAGGTGCACGCCCGCGGTGATCGCGGCGTGCGCGGTCGCGCGCGTGTCCGGCGCGGCGGTGCGCACCGCGGCGAGGATGGCCGCCGCGAGTTCCTCCGCGATTCCGTCGGTCAGGGCGGTGAGCACGCTGTCACGGCTGTCGAAGTTCTCGTAGTAGTACCGCTCGTTGAGGCCCGCCCGCGCGCACAGCCCCGACACGGTCAGCTTCTCGAGCCCTTCCGTGCCGATGATCTCCAGCGCTGCCTCCAGCAGCGCCGCACGCCGCTGCGCCCGGCGCTCCTCGGCGGAGATGCCCCCGTAAGTCCGTTGCGCCGTCACCCTTCGATTCTTACAGGTGCGCCGGCTCCCGCGCCGGGTGCCGACAACGCAACATTCTGGCAGAGAGTCTTGCCAGAAAGTCGGATTCTGGGGGATGCTATTGCCAGATGCGCTCGACGAGGAGGCGACGATGTCCGAGCCCGGCTATTTCAGTGACCACTCGATGGTCCGGCGGGTGATGAGCAAGCGCGCGGTGGGTCTGACCTACGGCTTGCGCGCACTGGTGATCGGCGCGGTGCACCCGCTGCTCTATGTCGGCACCGCGGAGAACACCGAGCACCGGATGACGCCCTACACCCGGCTCGCGCTGACCGGCCGCCTGTTCGAGGCGGTCTTCCTCGGTAGCAGGTCCGAGGCCGACCGCGCCCTGGCGTTCACCAGGAAACGGCACGTCAGAGTGCGTGGCGCGCTGCCGGAGGATGCCGGAGCCCATCACCCCGCGGGCACCGGGTACTCCGCGCTCGATCCGCACCTGATGTTCATGACGATGGCCTTCACCTTCGACTCGGCCGAGGTGATGTACGACCTGCTGGTGCGCACCATGACCGAGGGCGAGCGCGAGGGGCTCTACCAGGACTACGTGCGCTGGGGCGAGCTGTTCGGTATGCCCGCGGACGCGGCGCCGGGCAGCTACCGCGAGTTCCGCGCGTACTTCGACGGCTACCTGGCCTCCGACCAGCTGTTCCTCACCGACGAGGCGCGGTTGGTCGGCTCCTACCTGGCCGGACAGCGCGTCCCCTACTCGCAGGGCGTGCCGTTGCAGCAGGTCACCTCCGGGTTCTATTTGCTGGTGCAGGGCAGCCTGCCGCCCCGGATCCGCCGGATGTACGGGATGCGGTGGGGCGTGGCCGAGGAGGTCGCCTACCAGGGGCTTTCCCGGGCGGTCCGCACCGCGCACATATCGGTTCCGCTGGTGCCACCGGTGTTGCGTGGCACGCTCGCCGGGCCCAGCGCGCCGGTCTACAAGAGGCTGTCCCAGCGCGAACACGAACTGGTCAGCGGCGGACGGCCGAGTATGCCGGGGGTGGACCCGCGCAACTGGGTGCAGCGAAATTCCGCTTGAGCCGCATGGGAAGATCGGAGTATGTCCAGTCCTGCGCCCAGCCCGGCCGCCGAACGCAAGCAGCGGGTTCTCTCCGGGATCCAGCCGACCAGCTCCTCGTTTCATCTCGGGAACTACCTTGGCGCGCTGCAGTACTGGGTGACCATGCAGGACGACTACGACGCGCTGTATTTCATCCCGAACATGCACGCGATCACGGTGCCGCAGGATCCCAAGGAGCTGAAGGCGCGCACGAAGGCCGCCGCCGCCCAGCTGCTCGCACTCGGCATCGACCCGAAGAAGTCCACCCTGTTCGTGCAGAGCCAGGTGCCCGAGCACGCCGAGCTGGCCTGGGTGCTCAGCTGTCTCACCGGTTTCGGCGAGGCCAGCCGGATGACCCAGTTCAAGGACAAGTCGGTGAAGCAGGGTGCGGAGAACGCGACCGTGGGCCTGTTCACCTACCCGGTGCTGATGGCCGCCGACATCCTGCTCTACCGCGCCCATCAGGTGCCGGTCGGCGAGGACCAGCGCCAGCATCTGGAGCTGACCCGAAACCTGGCCCAGCGCTTCAATACCCGGTTCAAGAAGACATTCGTGGTGCCGGAGGCGCACATCGTCAAGGGCACGGCGAAGATCTACGACTTGCAGGATCCCACCGCCAAGATGAGCAAGTCCGCCTCCACCGACGCGGGCCTGATCAATCTGCTCGACGACCCGAAGGTCACCGCGAAGAAGGTGAAGTCCGCGGTCACCGACACCGAACGCGAGATTCGCTACGACCCCGAGCAGAAGCCGGGCGTCAGCAACCTGTTGGTGATCCTGAGTTCGCTGACCGGCGCGCCGATCGTCACGCTGGAGAAGGATTTCGAGGGTAAGGGTTACGGCGAGCTGAAAGCCGACGTGGCCGACGCGCTGGTCGAATTCGTGACGCCGTTGCGTGCGAAGGTGCAGGAGTACATGTCGGATCAAGGTGAACTCGACCGCATCCTCGCCGCTGGAGCGGAGCGTGCGCGAGAGATCGCCGGCAACACGCTCGCACAGGTCTACGACCGGGTCGGTTTGCTGAGTCGCTGAACGGCTACTTCACCTTCGTGCGCCCCATCAGGCGTCGTGCGAGGTCTCTTGGTCGAAGGGGCGAATGGTGCAGGTGATCGACAACGTCAAGGCCGGGATCGAACGCCGGGTCCAGGCACAGCCGTGGTTGGACCATCTGGTCCGTACGGCGGGGCGCTACCAGCGGCAACGGGGTAACTACTACGCGGCGGGCATCACGTATTTCACTGTGCTGTCGCTGTTCCCGTTGCTGATGATCGCTTTCTCGGTCGCGGGCCTGGTCTTGTCCAGCAATCCGGATCTGCTCGAGGAGTTGCGCGCCAAGATCATCGAGAACATCCCGGGCTCGTTCGGCACCCAAGTGAACGACCTGGTCGATCAGGCAGTGGAGTCGCGGGGTGCGGTCGGTACCCTGGGGCTGGTCACCGGCGTCTACAGCGGGCTGGGCTGGATGGCCAACCTGCGGGCCGCGCTCACCGAGCAGTGGGAGCAGAAGTCTCCGGACGGCAATTGGCTGATGACCAAGCTCTCCGATCTGGGGGCGCTCGTCGGTCTCGGTCTCGCCTTCACGGTATCGCTCGGGTTGTCGGCGCTGGCCTCGAGTTCCCTCGGTTCGCGGCTGCTCGAAAGCCTCGGTCTCGGCGAAGCGCCCGGGGCGGGCGTGCTGCTGTGGCTGTCGTCGACCTTGCTCGGTTTCCTCGCTTCCTGGGCGGTGTTCGCGTGGGTCATCGCGAGGTTGCCCCGAGAGCCGGTGACGCTGGCCAGCGCCGTCAAGGCCGCCGCGCTGGCCGCGCTCGTGTTCGAAGTGTTCAAAATCGTGGCGTCGATCTATCTGCGATCGGTCCTGAGCAGCCCGGCGGGCGCAACCTTCGGCTCGATCATCGGCCTGATGGTGTTCAGTTACGTCACCTATCGCATCGTCCTGTTCGCCACCGCATGGGCCGCCACCGCCGCGGAGAACGAGCCGGAAGCGGAGATTCCCGCACCCGGACCCGCCGTGATCGCGCCGCGGGTCAGCGCACGCGATATATCGGTGGGCGTGGGCGCCACCTACTTCGGTGCGGGCGCGCTCGCGGCACTCGCGCTTTCCGGATTGCGCAGGTTGCCGGGCCGTCGGTGAACGTTCGATCAGCGTCGCCGGTTGGCCTGACGTGCGCCTAGCAACAGCGCGGCGACCAAGAGGACACCGCCGATGATCAGCATGGTCCTGGCGCCGGTGCGGCGGTCTTCGGCTGCGGGCATGGCCGACGGGTCGCTGCCCGGCACCGAAGGCGTGGCCCGGTCGCTGCCCGCCGTGGGCGGCGCGGCCAGGGTGACCGCGCTCTGATCGCGCTGGGCTACCACCGCGCCGGGCAGGTTGCCGATCGCGGCGCCGCGGGGCAACGCGAATCCGTAGTCGAGCAGGCGGGCGGCCTGTTCCCACGGCCGGATCGGCCGCACGTCGGCCTTGAGCAGGGTGACGGCGAGCCTGCGGCCGTTGCGCTGGGCGGCGGCGACGAAGGTCTGGCGCGCGTCGTCGGTGAAGCCGGTTTTTCCGCCGAGGGCGCCGTCGTAGTTGTAGAGCAGCTGATTGTCGTTGCCGATCGGGTAGCCGGGGCGGTCGGTGTCGCCGGGAACCGCCGGGTCGGCGGGGTAGCCGGGGAAGTCGGCCTGCTCGGTGTGGATCAGCTCCGCGAACAGCGGGATGGTCATGGCCTCGCGGAAAAGCACGGCGAGGTCGTAGGCCGAAGTGCTCATCCCGGGCCCGTCCAGCCCGGACGGTGTGGCCGTGCGAGTGTCCATGGCGCGCAATGATTTCGCGAGGTCGTTCATCTTCGCGACGGTCGCGGTGTCGCCGCCGAGCTGCGCGGCGATGGCATGCGCGGCGTCGTTGCCCGAAGCCATGATCAACGCCTGCATGAGCTGCCGGTTCGTGTAGCGGCCGCCGGGGCCGATACCGACCCGGGTGCCGTCGGCATCGGCGTCGGCCTGCGTGCCGACCACCACCTTGTCGAGATTCAGCGTGCGCAGCGCCAGCGTGGCCAGCAGCACTTTGATCGTGCTTGCGGGCCGGTAGCGCCCGTGTGGGTCCTTCGCCGCGAGCACTTCGCCGGTGTCCAGATCCGCCACCAGCCAGGCTGTAGCCGAAATCTCCTGGGGGGCGGGCGGTGCGGTTTTGGGAAGCACGACGCCGCACTCGCCGAGCCGGGGACCGCCGATCGGCGGGGAAGGGATGGGCAGCGGTGCGGGAGCCGATTGTCCGGGCGCGGGCACCTCGGAGGCGTCGATCGGCGCGGGCGGCAACGTCTTCTGCGGGCAACCGTCGGTGTTCGGGGTGGTGAACGGCGTAGTGGTGCTCGGCTCGGCGAGGGACGGCGCGGCCGTCGTTGCGATCGCGGCGACGGCCAGCACGGCGCCCACGCAGAGCAAGGCACGGCGAGTGATCTTCATCGCCGATGAGCCTAGCGAGCGGACCGGTGATCGGCCGCACACACTCATTCCTCCGGACACTGGTATTGACATCAACTACCAAATGACAGCTACTATCAAAAAGTTGTATCTATCACTTTCGGAGGTGTCATGAAGAATGACTCGACCCGCCGCTGGCTCGCCCTCGGCGCGCTGGCCGTGGCGATGCTGACCATCGGGCTCGATGTCACCGTGCTGACCGTGGCGCTGCCCACGCTCGCGATCGACCTGAACGCGAATACCGCCGCGCTGCAATGGTTCAGCAGCGCCTACACGCTGGCGCTGGCCGCGGTGATGCTGCCGGCGGGCGCGCTCGGCGACCGCTACGGCCGCAAGAAGTTCCTGCTGGCCGCCTTGGTGCTGTTCGGTGTCGCGTCCGTCGCCTGCGCCGTGGCCACCTCGCCCGGCGAACTCATCGCGGCGCGCGTCGTCCTCGGGCTCGCGGCGGCGGCGATGATGCCGCTGTCGATGTCGGTGCTGCCCGCGATGTTCCCCGAGCCGGCCGATCTCCAGCGGGCGCTCACGATCTGGATCACCTCCACCGCGATCGGTCTTCCGCTGGGCCCGATCGTGGGCGGCTGGCTGCTGCGCAACTTCTGGTGGGGTTCGGTGTTCCTGATCAACGTGCCGATGGTCGTGATCGGCGCGCTCGCCGTCGCCGCGTTGGTACCGGAATCGCGCAGCGCGCGACGTTTCCGGCTCGATCTGCCCGGGGTGGTGCTGTCGGCCGCGGGCATGCTCGGACTGACGTATGGCTTCATCCGTATCGGGGAGAAAGGCTGGGGCGACGGCCTGGCCTGGGGCATCGTCGCGGCGGGTGTGCTCCTGTTCGGCGTGTTCCTGGCCTGGCAGCGCAGGACGACGCATCCACTGGTCGATCTCGGCCTGTTCGCCGCCGACGGATTCCGCTGGGGCACGGGGTTTTCCATCGTGGTGAACTTCGCCATGTTCGGCATGTTCTTCACCGTTCCGCAGTACTTCCAGGCGGTGCTCGGCGTGGACGCGCTCGGCAGCGGCCTGCGGTTGCTTCCGCTGATCGGCGGGTTGCTGGTCGGCAGCAGGTTGGTCGACAAGGTGCTGCCGAAACTGGGCATCCGCGTCGTGATCACCGCCGGGTTCACCGTCTTGGCCGGCTCCCTGGTGCTGGGCGCGCTCACCACCGTGGACAGCGGCTACGGCTTCACCGCCCTGTGGCTGACGCTGCTGGGCGCGGGGATGGGTCTGGTCATGCCCGCCGCGATGGGCATGGCGATGGGCGAACTGGACGCGGAGCGCTCCGGCTCCGGTTCCGCGCTGTTGCAGGCGCTGCGTCAGGCGGGCGGCACCATCGGCGTCGCGGTGCTCGGCACCGTGCTGGCCACCCGGTATCGGTCCGAACTCGGCGCGCTGAACCGCGAGCCGATCGACGACGGCGTGAACGCGGGCGTCGCCACGGCGCGCCACCTGGGTGATCAGTCGATGCTGCACCAGGTGCAGGTCGCCTTCCTCGGCGGCATGAGCGCGATGCTCTGGGCCTGCGCCGCGCTGTGCCTGCTGGCGGCCGTGCTCACGGCGACGTGCATCCGCGTGCGGCAACCCGACCGGGCGCGGGAGCCGGGTGCGGCAGAATCGATTCATGTCGGTTGAGCTACCCGCGAACGGGACGGCGCGAGGTCTGCGCGAGCGGAAGAAGGAACGGACCCGCCGGACGATTCGTCTCGAGGCTTTCCGGCTGTTCCGCGAGCAGGGTTATAACGAGACGACCGTCGAGCAGATCGCCGCGGCCGCCGATGTCTCGCCGAGCACCTTCTTCCGCTACTTCCCGTCCAAGGAACAGCTGGTACTGGCCGACGATCTCGATCCGGTGATCATCGATGCGCTGCGCCGTCAGCCGCGCGACGTCCGCCCGATGGCCGCCTTCCGCGAGGCGGTGCGTGAGGTCTTCGCCAACCTGCCCGCCGCCGAGCTGGCGTTCGAGCAGGAGCGCCAAGCGCTGTTGTTCCACGTGCCGGAACTGCGCTCCGCGATCGGCTTGGAGATGATGCGCAGCATCGATCTGTTGTCCGGATTGCTGGCCGATCACCTCGGCCGTTCGCCCGACGACTTCGAGGTGCGGGTGGCGGCAGGCGCGATGACGGGCGCCGGGCTGGCGGTCCAGGCGATGGCGCCGATGAACCTCGACAACATCGCACGCACGATGGATTTCCTGGACGCCGGACTCCCGCTCGGGCCGGATCGCCAGCCCTGACGGCCGAGCCTCGGACCGGCCCTATGCCCTGGCGGTGCTGGCCTGCCGGAACCGATCCGGGGTGTCGTCGTCCATGGTCGCGAAGAAGCCGCCGATCACGTCCTCGATCTCGGCGATCGAGTCCGCGCAGTAGAGAATCGGCTGGTAGTGGGTGATGTCGTAGGTCGCGGTACCCATCTGGGCGATGTCGAGCGGGCGCAGCTCGGCGTGCCGGAACTCCTCGATCTCGCCGTAGGACGACAGCAGGCCCGCGCCGTAGCAGCGGATCTCACCGTGTTCCCGGACGACGCCGAATTCCATCGAGAACCAGAAGACGTCGGCCAGGAATTTCAATGCGCGGTCGGTGCTCAGCCGCGCCACCGCCGCGCCGACCGTCGCGTAGATCGCCGCGAAGCGGGGGCTGGCGATCTGGTTGGCGTGCCCGATGATCTCGTGGATGGCGTCCGGTTCGGGGGTGTACAGCGGCGCGGAATGATGCCGGATGTACTGCGTGGAGTGGAAGATCCGATCCGCGAAGGAGCCGAAGAACTCACGCAGCGGCACCAGGCCCGCGGCCGGTGCGTAGCGGAATCCGGTCAGTGGTGCCAGCGCGGCGGAGACCTCGTCCAGTTGCGGGATGTGATCGGTGGGCAACGACAGCGCCTCGGCGGCGGCGAGTACCTCCGCGCTGGCATGACTGCGATGTTTGCGGGCGAGCTCGGCCGACACGATCTGCCATACCCGCTGCTCCTCGTCGGTGTAGGCGATGTGGGGCAGCGGCTTGCCGGGCGCGTAGTCCAGCGCCAGCGCGGCGATGGCGTTGCGCCTGGCCCGGTATGCCGGATCGTGCACGCCGGGGTGCTCGTCGCTCAGGTGCACGGTCACGTCGCCGTCGCCGGTGCGGGTCACCGGCGAGTACAGCTGCGCCTCGGTGAACATATCTCGATGCAAGCACCACCGGGACCCTGCGACAACAAAAGCCCGTTCAGCTGGACAATCTGCCTAGCCGAACGGGCTTATTCCGGGCAAATCCGGAAGCGGAAGGCGCGGATAGGGCGTCGTTCTGATCAGTGCGCGCCGTGCAGCGCATGGACCACCGCGTGGCCTTTGCCGCGTCCGATCAGCCACTTGTTGACCGGCGTGGTCACCACGAACGCCACGGCGAAGGCTGCGGCGAGCGTGGTCCAGAACAGCACGGTGTCCAGGTGTGCGTCCATCGCTCCCGGGACCACCAGGATCACGGCGTTGTCCACGATCTCCATGACCGTGATGGACACCGTGTCGGCCGCCAGCGCGGTACCGACGGCGGCCGCCAACGGCAGGCCCGCCCGTATTACGCCGCGCATGGTGAACGCGTAACCGAACACGAATGCCAGCACGATGGCCAGCACCATCGTCGAGGCGTTGTTCCAGCCGAGCGCGGTGCCGATCACCATGCCGAGGATCTCGCCGATGGCGCAGCCGGTGAGGCAGTGCAGCGTGGCCATGGCCGCCATCCGCCAGGTAGCGGGGGAGTGGTGCGCGGTGTGCTGAGCGGCGTCCTTCGTCGCGTGCGCGGTGTGCGAGGTGTGCTCGCCCGACGGGTCGTGCCTGTGTTCCATGTCTGGAACTATACCCCGGTAGGGTATTAACACAACCCGGAGTTCGTGATTTGCCGGACATGAACCCGCGTTATGCCGCAAGATGGCGAAAGTACGAAGGAGGGCGCATGAAATCCGTGCGGATCGATCTCGACCAGGACTTGCTCGCCGCGGCCGCCGCCATCATGGGCACGTCGACGAGCTACGCCACCATCAACGAGGCCTTGCGCCGGATCGTCGTGCACGAGCGTCAGCTGCATAATCTGGAAAGGCTCGCCGCGAAGGCGTTCGTCGGGCTACCGGACGTCGCGGTGGTGGACCGCTAGGCGGCTCGCGGGCGGTCGTCGGGCTAGCGAGGGGAGGCGGACCGCTGCTCGTCGAGAGCGCGCAGCCAGACCTCCTCGAACTCCCCGGCGTCGATCTGGAGGGCGGTGAACTCCGTCTCGGCGTTCAGCTCGTCCGGTGACGGAACCGGAATCTGCCCGAGTTCTGTCGTGCCGGTGCCGTGACCGGGGTCCGCCCAGTCGGCGTAGCCGTCGCGGAACACCTCGACCTTGCGCACCTCGAAACCGTCGTCGCCGATTTCGCTGAACAGCTCGACCGGCTCGTCGTCGAAGTCGTGGTGCCATTGCGCCTTCAGGTACCACATAGCCATCAACTCCCCAGTTCGCGACCGTCTCGGCAACCGAACCGCACAACAGCCAGCATATGGGTGTAGCGGCGCGATGTGTCGGTGGCCACTGGCAGAATCCCGATCACTGTTGGCGTGACCGAGGGGTAGGAGTCATGGCGGTCTCTCTAGTCGACGTGCCGGTGACGCAGCGGCCGCGCGAGCGGTTGCTCGCACTCGGCCCGCACGCTTTGAGCGACGCGGAATTGCTGGCTCTGCTGTTGCGCCAGGGCAGGCGCGGTGCGAGCGCGCTGGATCTGGCGGTGGAACTGCTGGTCGAGCACGGCGGGCTCGCCGGGCTGGCGTCGGCGCGCCCGGAGGAGTTGTCACGCCGAGCGGGTGTCGGCGTCGCGAAAGCCGCCGCGATCATCGCCGCCTTCCACCTCGGCGCGCGAGCCCGCGGCAGGCCGGACACATCGATCCGGCTGACCAGCCCCGCCGACGTGGCCGCCGCCGCGCGCCCGCACTTCGCGGGCTCCCGAGTCGAGCGCCTACTAGTCCTCGTATGCGACGCGCAGAACCGCCTGCGTCAGAAGGTCTTCGTCGCCGAGGGCGCCGTCGAC
Organism: Nocardia sp. NPDC005745; assembly: GCF_040630775.1. Taxonomy (NCBI): domain Bacteria; kingdom Bacillati; phylum Actinomycetota; class Actinomycetes; order Mycobacteriales; family Nocardiaceae; genus Nocardia; species Nocardia sp. NPDC005745. The sequence goes on along the minus strand of NZ_JBEXYF010000030.1, from coordinate 39,710 downwards.
CAGGTCGCCGTCCCGGTCCGGGAAATCCTCAACACCGTCCTCCGCCACGACGGCCGAGCTTTCGCCATCGTCCACAACCACCCCTCTGGAGACCCGACCCCCAGCCCCGACGACCGCCGCACCACCACGCTCCTCACCGAAGCGGCGCGAACCGTAGGTCTGCGCTTTCTCGACCATGTCGTGCTCGCCGGGGAGAAGTGGGCCAGCGCCCCGGGGGGCAAAGTGGCTGAAAGGTGAACGCTCCGAGACTACGCCGGCGACCGGTAGGCACGGCTGCACGATGCACCGGGCCATCGTGAGAACTGCGGCCTGATCCACTCGTTGGTCTCATCGACAACGCACAGCTTTCGGAGTGGCTGATCAGGAGCAGGTGATTTGCCGGACCACTTGATCTGCCGTGTGAGGACGGTGCCGGATGAGTTTCTTCCTGCGGTTATGCGCAATTCGAAGGAAAATCCGGCATGGCGGATCGCGGTGAATCGAGGGGTGGTGTGCTGACGCGATTACTGGAACCTGGAGGGAGGCAGGCATGTCGGAGAACGGATCGACGCCGGCGCGACGGCAGCTGGGGAAGTACCTGCGGGAGGGACGGGAGGAGTGTGGTTTCACGTAGCAGCAGGTAGCCGCGCTGATCCAGCGCAGCACCAGCACGTTGCAACGCATCGAGGAGGCGGCAGTGGCGAATCTGCGAGTCGTGGACCTCGAGGCGCTGTGCACGCTCTACGGATTCGATGCGCACCGGACTGCCGCTTTCACCGCCGCGGCGTGCCGCGACGGATTCGACTGCTGACGGCAGTCGCGTGAATCGGCGAAGGTCGCCTTCCTCAGGGGAGTAACAGCACTGCTCGTCCTCGGCGTCTTCGTCGCCGAGGTCGATCGCGACGGGGTCGATGCCGTTGCCGGGGGTCTTCCTGTTATCGCGGGTGTTTCCGCTGCCGTGGCTCGACACCAAGCGATCGCGCAGGTGGGCCGCGAGCCTCTGCCCCAGCACTCGGCCCTCGCCGCGCTTCTCCTGTCGGGCGGGGTGTGGAGAGGCTGGATGCGCGGATCCTTCCTCGCCCTGGGCGGTGCGGAAGGCCCAGCGGGAGTCGGGAGTTGGCTGGCTGTAACGAGCTTGAATTTCAAGGGAGACGAGCGTCATTGGGCTGCATCCTCGTGCAACCCGGTGACGAGTTCGGCTTCGAGTCTTATTTTGCCGTCGACTTCGGTTGGCTCGGTGAGCAATACGAGAGTCGATCCACGCGGGGCGATGATTTCTCGTTCGCGGTACTCACCCTCGCCCGCGGTGTCCATTGCCGAAACCGACTCCACGGCGATCAGCGCCGATCCGGTATCCGCGTAGACGATGACCTCGACATCTTGGTCCGCGAACACGTCATCCGACAGTGAAAGCGACGTGTAACCGGAGTTGATCGATCGGTAACCGAGCAAGTTGTCGGTGCGACCGAAGACCCGCACGAGATCGTCCAGCTTTCGGATCATTGTGACCGGTCCGGTGGATGGAAGGGCGTTCCGGAATGCCCAGTCCATCCGGTTGATCTGGGCGGCAATGATGCCGGCTTCCTCCCGGAACCGAGCTTCCGGCCAGCCGAGGCCAACGCCGGCCGCGAGCACCTCCTCCCGAGTCACCTCCCGTCGTGCTAGTTCGATTCGCTGATGCGGCGTCAGGTTTCGGCCCATGGCGCGTAGTGGCATGTCGGGACCGGCGAATTTGGTGTATTCCCGGAACGCGTCGATGATCTCGCCCGCCCGATTTCCCGTCGGGTCATGTGCCAGATTCGCCCGGCCCATGCCGTTCCGGATGCGCGTGAGGGCCACATCGCCTTCGACAGCATTCCGCCGGAACCACTCCAGCCTCGCTTGCAGCGCATTCGCGTCGGCTCGATGCCCGTCACCCGCCGGGCCATCCGGCTGCGGCTCGGGCACCAGATCGATTGCGACTGGGTCGACGCGGTCGCCGAGAGCTTCTTCCACCGATCGCGGTGCCTCGGCTCGCCCTGGGCCCTGGTCCGGGCGAGGCTTAGGCAGTTCGAACCATACGGCTTGGTGCCAGCCGTGCTCATGGCGTTTGAACAGCTCGACGCCGGAGCGTATCGGCGTCGGATCAGCCGCTGTCACAGCCCGTCCGGGGAGAACAGCGAGACCGGAGCGGGTCGGGATGCCACCTCGCGCGTTCCGCGGCATCGAGGCGGCGTGCGTGTCGAGCAGCGTCACGCGCAGCCGGTCATCGGTTGTCTCCACCACGAGATGGATCCTGCCGCGACGGTGTTCGGCGGCGTCGGTCACCATTGCCGTGAGTTCGGCGCACGCGAGGTCCACTTGTTCGGTGGGCCAGCCGTCGAGCTGTCCGGCCAGCCAGGACGCGGCTTCCGAGACCGCGTTCGGACTGTATCGGCCCTCCGGATCGGCACGAATGATTCGCTCGGACCGTTGGGCCGACTCCGCCACTGTCGCGGGTCGGGTGGCCGCGACGGGAATATCTTCGGTGGGAGCCGTTTCGCTGCCCATCGCCCAGGACGCGCCGGAATCGGTGAGCCAGGAGGTGAACTTGTCGTGCACGACCGACCACGCGGCCGCTGCTCGCGCTCGATCCTGTCCGAACCGGACGGCGGTGTAGTGCGCTGTGACAGAGTGACCGTCGGCGCGCAAGGTGATCGTGCCCTCGGCAGGTTCACTTCGGGCCGCGTTGACCCGGATGGTGAGCGACTGGCCGTCGGCGGTCGTTTCCCAGGCGACGAGGTCGTTCCAGAAGACAACGCGGTTACCCGCGCCGTCCTCGGTGGACGAGTAGCCGGACAGCAGCTTGTATGCGTCGCCTTCGTGGCTGAGTATCTGTCCGACGGGCATCTCGGCTGCCGCGCCTCGCCACATCAGGCCCTGGTGCTCGGAACCGAACTGTGCGTCGAAATCACACACGCTGAGATCGGCTCGGCTGTTCTTCAAGGCGTCGAGGATCTGCGCGGGGTTCATCGGATCCCCGTTCCATTCCTCGAAACCTTGGCTGAACGCATCGATACCCTTCACCCGGCCGCTGACCCGCCACCATCCGAAGCCGCTGATCTCATCCAGCGATACGTCCTGCGCGAGGAGTGCGCTGAGCAGATCCTCGTGCAACCCGTCGACGGTGACGAACTTTCCGTTGGCGAGCAGGAGGAAAGGGTCGCCACCTTCGGGGTTGCTGGTGTGGAATGGCTGCTTGTCGGGCCCCGTCCGCAGCACGAACCAGCCGCGCGAATCCACCTCGGGCCACAACAGTTCGATGTCGTCCGCAGGCTCGACCAGGGTTTCCGGCAATGGCACCGTGTCGTAGGTGGTCCGGCTCGGCCCTGAGGACGGGGATGTCGTCTGTGAAGTGGGACCCAGAGCCTCGGAGTCTTCGCCGTCGAGGTCGATGGCGACGGGGTCGATGCGGTTACCGGATGGTGCTTCGCTCGTGGCTGCTGCCGGTTGTCCGTCGGGGAAGGGGAGGTCTATTCCGGCGGACCGGGCCGCCTGCGCGAGTTGTGCCCGGTTGCCTACCCGAAGCTTGCGGTAGATGTGTTGGGCGTGCGTGCGGACGGCTGCCGGAGAGATCGCAAGCGCTGCGGCAATCTCCGCGAAGTACCTGTCCTCCAGAAGCATTCGGAGGATCTCGGTCTCGCGATCGGACAGCACCGCCGGGCGCGGCTGAGGCTCGGTCGTTGCCGGTGCGTCGGTGGTTGGGCGCAGTAGTTCGGCGACGGCGCGGATCGCGCGGAACTCCCGCATCTCGAACGCACGACTGCCGACGCCGGCCGCCTCCGCGGCCTCCGCACGTGGGAGGCTGCGCACGAACCGCAATATCAGCGTCTGTCGATGCGTGTCGTTGGTGAGGTCGGGGAGGGCGAGTATGAGCGCTTCCCGCGTGGTCTGCTGAACCAGTTCCCGATCGGCTTCTGCCCCGGGACGTGCTTGCGCATCGCCGAGCAACAGCGCCGAAAGTCGTTGGATGCCACGATAAAACGTATTGCGGTGGTCCCTTCCGTGCGCTTCGGCCAGTTCGGGACCGGCATGCCCGAGTACGAGCCGGTCCCTGATGACGGCACGCTGCTTCTCACCGAGGGCGGCCAGACAGCGGTGGAATGCGTCGGGATCTTGTTCCCGCGCCTCCTCGACCACCGCCGAGGCTTGATTGCCCGCATGCTCCTGCAGCAGGCGAGCGAGACGAGCGAAGGTGGCATGCTGTGCCGTGCGGACCGCCCCTGGACTGCGATCCAGCCAATCCGCGGTCCGGTCGGGTGACATCTCGAGTCCGAAGCGAAGATGGAGAATCCGTCGCTGCGACGGGGCAAGTTGTTCGATGCAGCCCCGCAGCACCAGCCGGTCGGTGTTCAGTGCCTCCCGAACGATCGGTGGCAAGACCCGGGCGTTTGCGTTGCGGGCCAGCGCCACCACCAACTCCGCTGCCGTCGCTTCGGCGGGGATATCTGGTAGGACGGCCGCATTGTCCGCCGCCTCTGAACGAGAATCCGTTGTGGGGGAGGCGTTTCCAGGTGCGACCCTGGGCGCGGCGGTCGGTCCGGGGGTGCTGCTGGGTTTCTCACGCGGCGGCCTCGGTGCGTCCGGGAGTGATGCCTGCACGCCGCCCTCGTCGGCAACAGCCGTGGCCAGTTCGCAAACCGCATGCCACAGCACGAGGGACTCGGCGACCGGGTCGCCGGGCGTCTCGAAGTGTGCATCGCGACCCGAACGCCTCGACGCGAATCGGCGTAGCGCCTGCTGCTGGGTCGGGGTGAGCGTGCGCATGTGTTGGCGCACCTGCACGGTATCCGCCGCGGCCAACGCAGTGGCCAGCGGATCCGAAGCGCGCAATCGTGCACCGCGGACCACGAAATCCTGTATTCGGTGCCACATTTCGCCGATTTCACGGTGCTGGGCCATGAGATTTCTTGCGTTGAGGACAACCCATTCCTCGACGTCACGTTGCCCGATCCGGCCGAACTGTCCCACCGCATGTGCACACGCCTCGTCGAAGACTTCCCGAGCTACTCGCGGTGTTCGCAGATTCGCCAAAATCCAAGGGAATACATTGCGCGCGAAACGTTCTCGGAGCACGACCACCGCTTGCTCGGTATGGCCCTGCACCACAAGTTGTTGCAGCTGCCGTCGGAAGTGTTCCGTTGGTACGTCGCTGGACCGCTCCGGCGTCGCGCTGCCGTCCGCCCCCGGCTGCTGTTCCGGATCCCCCGGCGTATCCGTCTCGGATCGATGCGGGTCGGGTCCGGCGTTGTCGATCGGTGGTTCGGGTTCGTGCTCGCTGTCGCCGAGGTCGATCGCGACGGGGTCGGCGCTGTTGCCCGGGGTCGTTCCTGTGTGCGTCGACGGATGTGCGGTGTTCGGAGAGTCGGGCCGGATCGCGACTGCGTCGCGCACCTCGGCGGACAGGTCCCGATCGGTCTCTGACAGTCCCACCGCAGCGCGCACCCTCGCTGTGGCCTCTTCGAAGGCCGTTATGGTCCGCGCGTCTTGCTCCCCGAACACGTACCCACCCGCCGCTGCTTCGGTGTAGTTGCGCAACACCGCGTTCTCTGCCCGGCGCAGTGCTTCCCGGGCGACGCCCGACACACCCAGGGGCGCGGGGAATCTGGCGATGACGGCATCGATGACGTCATCTCGGCTGAGTCCGCCTCGGGCGAGTTCCGACAACAGCGGCAGCAGCCGATCCTCAGGGATGCGGCGCCACGCGTCGGTGACGGCCTGCCGAGCGGCCTCGGCAGCGGACAGCATCGAACGGCTGTTGTCGAGCAAGCGTTGTACGGTCCACGCGGAGCCACTGCCGGAGTACAACCTTCGCGCCACATCGTCGACCGCGGCACGGAGGCCGTGGAAGAATTCGCTGATAGCCATGTCCACGACCACGCGCGAGGGCCGGTCGGCGTCGAGATCCGCGAGCAGCGAGCGGGCCGCCGCAAGCAGCGCCTGGACGTACCGATCATTCGCCCCGGGCAACAACCCTGACATTCGGCTGCGTTTCATCGGGACTATCTCGGCGAGCGTTCGGATATCTCTCTCGGCGAGGTCCGAACGAGAGGTCAAATCCCGCAGCCTGGCAATTGTCTGATCGTGCCGGCGCGCGTCATCCGGGCGGGCTGCCAGCCGATCGTCCACGAGGGCGTGCAATTCCGCGCGGATACGAAGCAGCGCGGGCAGGTCGATCATTCCGGCGCTGCCGGCCAGTTGCCCGAGCGCACTCTCCAGGTCGCGCATCTGGCCGATGACCTGCGTGACCTCTCGCTCGGGCTCGGGGGCCGGTGAGTGGTCCACCTCGCCGCTGTCGGCCGTCGTCCGGGCGGCGACGGAGTCCACCAGCAGGTCGTAGAGCATCCCCACCGGCTCGTTGACGCTGTCGCGGCCGTTGAGCACGACATCGACGAAGGCCTCGGCCAACGCCTCGGTCGGATTGAAATAGCCGTTCTTGTCGAAGCTGTAGGCGGTCAGGTAGCGGTGCAGCCAGGCCGTGAACGCCGAGTAAGTTTTCTCTCCCAAACGATTTGCTTTGTAATGATCGAATAGCGTCTCTTCGGCACGGTATCGAGCCTCCGTCCGTCCCGCGTAGTCGAGCATGTGGCCGAACTCGTGCGCGACGATCGCATACGCGGGACGGCCTGCCATGCTGGGATGCGCCATCCCGGAGTCGATTCGGTCCCGCATCCACCGATGGAGCTTGTTCGGACTCGTGGCCAAGTCGACGTTGAATGTCATGTATTCGGTTGTGACGAAACCGGTGATGGGATCAGTCTTCGACATCGCCGCCCCGCCTGTCTTCGGCGAGAGCCAGCCGATTTCGATCCTGCCGATATAGACCTGCGGGTGCTGCGTGGCCATGTCGACCAGAGCCCGGGCGATCTCACGGATAGTCTCCGGATCGAGATCGGGCCGGTCGAATTCATGGACCTCGACGTCGGGATTGCGCGTCAGTCGGCGCAGTTCGTCGCGCAGCCATACACCGACCTCCGCCGGGCTCAACCGCGATACCGCGTCCCCGCCGACGTCCTCGTTGCCCGCCGGCTCGTCCGGATCGCCGAGGTCGATCGCGACCGGGTCTACGCGATTTGCGGTCGACGTCGGCTGCGTATCAGAGGTAGTGGATCGCGTCGTCGGCGTCACGCTCGCTGGTTCGATCGGCTCGACACCCGTCTCCGTCAGGACCACGATGCCGCGCCGCTGCTGCGTCCAGCCGAGGTCGGTGGCGGCCGACCGCACCCGGGTCGTCGTCTCGGGATTCACTCCGCCGCGACCGTTGAGCACGCGATCTGCCTGGGCCTTGCTTACCTGCGCCCGAGTGGCTACATCGTCGAGGGTCACTCGCCGGAGCGGGCCTCGGCTCAGCACCCGCGATACCAGCTCTGGTGGGAGTTCCCCGGCCAACACGTGCGCGATCCGATAGAGCGCGCCCTTGACGGTGCTCTGGCTGCGGCCCGTCGCTTCAGCGACTTCGGGTTGCGAGAGACCCTGCACCAGGTACAGATCGGCGTATTCCCACTCGGTGCGCGAAAGTTGCGAGTAGCACGGCCCCAGCACATCCGGGTAGTGCGCCGCGATCGCCTCGATCAGGAACATCGCCGAACCGTCGGTCAGCAACACACCGATGGACAGCAATGTCGCCAGCCGAGGCGCAGCGGCCTGCCGCAGCGCGGCGACCCGCGCCGGCGACAAACCCAGTGCCTTCGACTTCTCCTCGATGGTCAGCTCGTCGGAGTACAACAGGGCACCGCCTGCTTGCAGTTCCGGCGGAAGTTGACCGATGCGTTCCGTCAGCACTACCGGTGGAGCTGATCGGATGATCCGAAACGCTCTGCCGCGGCGCGGATAGTCGGCGGTGCCCTCGTGGACCGCCGGGACCGGTGACTTCTCGCCGGGATGATCCACCACGACGCCGGGACGTCTACTTGCCCATCCGAGCCGAGCGGCTTCCGTCCGAATCTGCTGCTCCGTCTTCGGATCGGCGTGTCCGCCGGCAAGTACGCGGCGTGCCGAACCCTCGGTCACTCCGGCCCGAACGGCGATGTCCGCCAGCGTTACTCGACGAAGTGCGCCCGCATTCAGATAGCGCCGCACCAATGTGGGCGGGAGTTCTCCCGCCAGTATCTGGGCAATTCGCCGCAGCAGCTCGTTGACGGTCGTCTGCTGGATACCCCGGGCATTCGCGATGTCACGTGTCGAAAGCCTCTGCACCAGATACTGATCGGCATACTGCTGCTGGAGACGGGTGAGTCGCGGGAAACAGGCTGCCAATATCGCCGGATCATGCGCGTGGACCGCCTCGACCAGCAGTAGTTCCCAATTCTCGGATAACAGCATTGCCGCCAGCAGGTCGGCGACGACATGTTGGCGTTGTTGCACCGAGCTTGCCGGGCGGCTCAATCGTTCCGCCGTGACGGAGACGGGCAGTCCCTCCAGGAACAGCAGCGTTGCGACGTTCTGGTCTCCCTCGGAAAGGAACGGGATCAGATGCCGCAACTCATCCTTCGACGTCGCGCGGACGAGCTGCAGCTCCCTACCTCGCTGGTGGTACGGCACCCGATCGTGATCGACGCGTACCACGGGAACCGGCGAATCCGACGTCTGCTCGTCGCCATCGGCGACAATCCCAACCCGTCCACGTCGCACACCGAGGCGGCGGGCGGCCGCCAGAATCCGCTCGACCGTCTCCGGTTCGGCCTCCGGATGCCCAGCGAGAACTCGTTTCACAGTTATCGTGCTGACTCCCGCTTCCCGGGCGACATCGGCCTGGGTGGCCCGCCGGAGCGGTCCGCCACTCAGATACCGCTCCACGACCTCCGGCGAGATCGTCGAGGCCATGCGCCGTGCGATGCGGTGCAGCATGCGCCGTACTCGCTTCGGCCTCCAGCCGAGCGCCGTGGCGATTTCGGGCACTGTTCGACCCTGCCGGAAATATGACTCGAAAACTGTCTGCTCGGCGTCCATTACCAGCGCCGTGGACGGTTCCAGCAGATCTCGGTCGTGAGTCCAGACCGCCTCGACCAGCAGCAGCATCTCCTCATCGGTGAGTCCGATGGGATGCGGTTCCGAGCGCCGTGGAGCGGGAGAGTCGACGTGGGACAACGCCGTCGACACGATGCGAACCGCGTTGTGCAGCCGCTTGTGGACGAGGTCCTTCTTGCGCCCCGTGGCCGCCGCGATGTCGGCCACCGTCTGCCCCATGAACCAGCGGACGAAGTATTCCCGCGGTCCGGGGCGAAGGCGTCGAACTACCTTGCCGAGCAGTTCGGGCCGCTCGACCTGGGCTGTTCGAATCACGGCCACATCCGTGGCCAGGCGTTCGTCATCCATCGCAAGCGCTTCGCCGCCTTCGGCGAGCACCGAGGTGAGGCCTTCGCTGTCGGCCGCGAGCGCGGCCAATGCCCTGACCAGCGGGCCGTGCTGCGGCATCTCCGCCGCGAACTTCCGGCCCAGCTCGGCGCGTGCGCGAGCGATCAGTTCCTTCACTTCACCCCGCGCAGACCCCAAGTGGTCAGCTACTTCCTCCGGGGAATAGCCTTCGACCGCGGTGAGCCAGAGCACCGTGCGAACTTCTTCGGACATCGATTCGAACGCCCGACCGATAGGGGTCTCCTCGGAGATCTCCGGTGCTCGATCGCCGCCCAGCTGGATTCTATCGAGTTTTGCCATATCGTCGGTGGGGATCTGCCTGCTGGCGCGAGCGCTGGCGGCAAACGCCCGGTGACGAACGGCCGTACGCAGGTAGGCGCCGAAGCTGAGGCCTGGACCGTCACCCCGGCGGATCATCACGAGTAGGTCGGCGAAGCAGTCGGCCACGACGTCCTCTGCGTCGGACCGGTCGCCGAGAATCTCCATGGCGACACCGAAACCCCATCCGTAGTACCGCTCGTACAGCTCGTGGTACGCGCCGGGGTCGCCCGCGCGAACTGCGGCGATCCGCTCTTGATCCCAGGCACGTTCCCGGCGCCACCGCTCGGGGATGTTCGCGTCGTCCCGGGCCTCGCGCGTTTTCGGCTGCGCGGGAGCGGGCTGCTCGGACTCGGTGTCATCGCCGAGGTCGATCGCGACCGGGTCGATGCCCCCAGGACGGCGCGCTGACTTGTCGGCTTGCGGTGTCTCATCGGAGGTTTCGGCCGGCACCGCGGGATTGCGCGAGGCGGCTGCGGCGGTGCTGTCGGCGTGGCGGGCGCGGATTGCTGCTTCCAGCTCGTTGCGCCCCTCGATGCCGAATTTGGCGTAGATCGATTTGACGTACTTCTTCACCGCCCACGGCGTTACTTCGAGCTCCGTCGCGACTTCTTTGTAGTCCTTGCCTTGCACAAGTCGGGTGAACACCCGGAACTCTTGTCGGGTCGCCCCGATTCGGGCGAGTTCGAGCGTCCCGGCCACGTTCTGGTAGGCGATGCGTACGTTATGAGGTATTTCTTGCTCGACGATGTGTCCCATCGCCGCTGCCCCGATGAGTCCTCGCACCTCGTTCACGATGGCGGACACGAGTTCCCGTCCAGTCATGTCCGGCGGGCCGTAGCGGAGCGAAAACGTCGCGTGGGCTTTCGGGTCGAGGCGCAGGTGGTCCCAGATTTCCGTCAGATCCGACGTCGTCTGTTCGGTGTCGATTCCCAGGTCCCGAAGCTCCCGGATCCATTCGTCGAACGCATTGGTGCGGGCGGTGGGCGGCAATGCCTGCAAACCCGACCGAGCGTGGGACACGACCTCTTCCCGAGTGCTGCCCTCGTTCCGCGCGGCCTCGGCGAGGGACGCTCTGTCCTTCCAGGGTGTCGAGCCGTCTGTTCGAGGATCCGATGCGGGCGGATCCGGCCGAGCAGTGGATGGGGATTCGGATGGCTGCCACGGTGTCCGGGCCGGCTGCCGTTCTGTATCACTCGGCACCGCCACCGCCGCAGTCTTGACCTCCGGCCGACCGGAGAGGTAGCGGGCCGGCTCCGCCTCCTGGACTCGACGCAGCAGAGGACCGGGCCGTGAAACGCTCATATCGAGCGCCGCGGTTTCCGGCGGTGTCTCGCTCTGCGCGGGCCGAGCCCACGGGGTGGCGCCGGGCGTCGCGGTGCCCTGCGCTGACTGCTCCGCCGGTGTGTCACGTTCGTCGGGGTCGCCGAGATCGATCGCGACGGTGTCCGGTCTGCGGGGTGCGCTCGGCGCGGTGTCTTCGCTCGCCGATTCGTCGAAGGCTCCCAGCCGCACGGCTTTCATCAGTATCTGAGTTCGCTTCGTCTCGCCGAGTACGACGCCGATCCGGGCTCGGCGGCGCTTGACGGTGAGTGTGGCCACGCCCAGCACCTCGGCGATGGCCTGATCCGTGAGGCCGTCGGCCATCAACTGGAGGAGTTGTCGTTGCTCGCGGGACAGTTGGACGGTACCGGCCGGTGGTCGATCCCTGTCGTGGATGAATCCCTGCCGCTTGGCCTCCAAGACCGTTCGGATGGGGCCGGCGGTACCGAACTTCTTGGCCGCACTCCTCTGGTAGTTCGTGACCGCCTTCGTGTCGACATCCAGCCGTCGCCCGATCTCCGCGTGGGTCAAACCCTGGTAGATCAGGTTGAGCACCTCGAGTTCCCTGCTGGTGAGCCAGGGTGAGGACGTCGTCGCGGTGGGACTGCTGGGTCGGTCGATCCGAGGTGCGCTGCTCGCGGCCCGAACCGGTAGCTGGGCAGAGAAGTTCGCGGCGGCCGCCACCGCTGTGGCCAATTGGCGCGCTGCGACCCAGAGCGCATCACGATCGGATTCGGTGCCGTCGGGCGCGGTAGGTGGTGTGCCCGGACGCGTGGGCCAGAAGGCGCGAATCAAACGGTCACGCCGGTGCCTCGGCAACCCTTCCAGAATACGCCGCACATCCGTGGTCCGGGCTTCGGCGAGCAGCCGGACCAGCGGATCGTTTCGCTCGAGTTGTGCGCATTCGGAAACGAACTCTCGGATGCTGTGCCAGGGGTCCGCGATACGGCGATGGTTCCAGATAATCTCTCGCACAATGTTATTCAGCCACAAATCGATATTTCGATTATCGAGCTGCCCAAGGCGCGCGATCACGGTCGCGCATACCTCGTCGGCGATGTGGTGCGCTGCCTGCTGGCCGAAATTATCTGCAAGGCGCGGGATCTCGAGAGCGAACCGTTGCCGGAGCAGGGCGGTCGCGAGCTCCGGTCGTCCGGTCGCGACGTGCTGCTCGAGGACCTGCCGCAGCCGCAGTGCGCTGTCCCACGGGGTGCCGACTCTGCCGTTGGTGCTCGCCTCGTTCGTCGTGCCGTGCTGTGGGCCCGGCTGTGCCCCGGTTCGATCCGGCGAGTTCCGCGGCGGGGTGGTTTCGGCTTGTCGTGACCCGACCGGCGTGGGATCGGCTTCGTCCGGATCGAGGTCGATCGCGACGGGGTCGGCGCCGCGATCGGCCGGGGTCGCGGGCACGTCCTGGTCCGTCGTCGTATCCGCGGGGGTGTCGATGTTCGCGGCCGACAGGAAGCCCGCTGCGGCGGTCACGTCGTCGGCTGTGCCCGCTTCGATGCCTGCCCGTACCAGTGCGCGGGTGACGGCGCCGAGATCGCCCGGGGCCTCGGCGAGCGACCGCAGGACGATGGCCGCGACGGGCTCGGGGTCGTCGGGGCTGATCGGTTCCCACACACCGTCCGTCAGCGCCAGGACGACACCGTCGCCGCGTATGTCTCGGGTCTTCTCGCGCGGTTTCAGCCCGTCCAGAGACCGGCCCAGGTTGTGGGTGAGACCCGGGCCGCCGATCGGCGAATGTTCGGCTTCTTCACGAGTGGTGTCCTCGAAGACGTCCAGCACATCCTGGACCTTCGAGTCGTCCCTGGTCAGCTGTATCGGCGGGCCGCCGTCCAGCGGAATCCAGTACGCGCGGCTGTCGCCCACCCAGTCGACGGTGAGCCGTCCCGACTCCATCAGCGCGACCACGATCGTGGTGGCGGGCGGGTTGTCCGCGGGAGACTCCGGGGGCAAGGCGAGTACCGCCTCCTGGGCGGCGGCCACGGCACCCTCGACTACGGCCACCGGATCGATCCGGCCGTCGCGGTCGGCTCGCCGCAGCGCCGCCACCACGAAGTCGTGGGCGGCGGCCCTGGCGGCCGCGGAGGCGCGGTGACCGCCCTTCGGCCGGGACAGACCGTCGTTCACGATCAGTGCGGTGGCCTCTTCGCCACCCATGGTGACTCGGATCAGGGCGAAGGCGTCCTCGTTGTGCGCGTGCCGGCCCCGATCGCTCGCTGCCGCAACCGAACCCAGATCCTCCACCGTCAGGTTCTGTTCGACAAAGCGCCGCGGTGCGGTTTCATCGGAGCCGCGGGGTTCATCGACATGGCGTCCCCGTGGGTGTTCCGATCCGGGCTGCGCTGCGCGGTCCTCGGGGGTTCGATCGGGTGACGCCGACTCACCGGAACCGAGCTCGGTGAGATCGTGCTGCCGGGGCTGGGTCTGTGCGATGAAGTCGGGTTGTCCGTCCGCGCCGGGCCAGACGACGGGTGCGCCGGGTTGCGCCGCCGGGGGAGTGGCCGTCGCGCGATGCTGCGGTTGGCCCAGCATCTCCGCGATATTGCGGACCGCGCGGTCGGCCATGCCGTAGTTCTCGGCGGCTTGCGCGCGTCGTCGTTCTCGATCGGTCGCACCGGCCAGGGCAGTGGCCGTGGTGTCGCGAATCGCGGTCGCCGCCAACAGCTCTGAGACCGCGCGGAAGTGGTCGAGTAGGAACGAGAGGCGCTCGCGGCCTATCCGTGTCGTATCCCATTGCTCCGCGAAGGACAGCAGCTCCTCCAGCCACTGCGACATATCTCGCAGCGCGTCATAGCGCCGCGTGGCCGCGGCGAGCTGTCGGCGGTCGGTGGTGATCTCCGCATCGACCGCTGCCCCCGCGGCCACCATCTCCACGAAGATTGTTTCGGCCACCTGGCGCAGCCGTTCGGTCTCTCCCTGCCGGAGGTGGTCGGCGGGCCGGGTCACGATCGGCGTGTCCGTTCGGGGGCGGGTCTGTGCCCAGACCTCCGCGACGGCGGCGAGCGCCGATCCGAGCCGGATCTCCGCGGCGTCCTGCCGGGCCCGCAGGACGGCCGGCGTCCCTTCCCGCAGCCCCTGCTCGTAGGCGGCGTTCGCCTCGGCGGCTTCGTCCGCGCCGGCCAGCCATGCCGACATTTGGTGCGCGAACTGCTCCAGCAACCGCAGCCGATCCGCCGGGATCTGCGCATTCGGCCGGTGCCGCGCGGCCATCAGTTCATCGATCAGAGCGGGTGCGCGATTCAGCACGGGATCGTTCGAAGTCTCCGCTGTGCCTGCTAGTCTCGCGGCGACCGCGGCACGCAGGGTCCGCAGCTGTCCGGTGTCACGGGATTCCGCGTTTTCGCGCTGCCGGTCTGCGAATGCGTTTTCGTCGGGGTCGAGGTCGATAGCGACGGGGCCGGGTCCGTGGGAGGTGGATGGCTCGGCGCCTTCCGGCTGATCCGTCCGGCGAGCGGTATTGGCTTTGTGTTCCCGGTATTCGCCGCGGACGCGTTCGGCGTCGTCGAGGAGACCGGACTTCTCGCGATACTCCTCGACCAGCGGGAGTGCGCGAGCCTGGCGGGGGTTCAGCTTGCCTTCTCGCTCGAGTTGCAGCAGCGCCCCCAGTAATCTGTCCACCGCTGCTGCGCTGGACAGATCCGCGCGCCCGTTGCTGAGCTCGAGCAGTTGCCGCCGCAGTGCGTCGACTTCCTGCCGCAACGTCTTCAGTTTTCCCTGATCCGTGACCAGTTCCCGGGTTGTGGGCAGCGGGTCGGGTTCGTGCGGGTCGGTCGGTGCCCGGTGGGTAGAAGCCGTCGATTCGGGCATTTCCGGTTCGTCGGGTTCGAGGGCGAGTGCGACAGGGTCGATTCGGTTGCCGGGCGTGGGCAGGCGCTGGCCGTCGGTGTCGGTGGGTGGGGTCGACCGGTTCTGCGTCCCATCGTTCGGGTGGGTTGGATCGGCGTCCGAGCTGGTGGTCGAAGGGTCCTGGCCGAGTCCCGTCCGGTCGCCGGCGCTGAGGTCGATGCCGACCGATTCGGGGGCGCCCGGATCGGATGCGGGTGTGTTCGGTGGTTGATCGGTGGTGGTGTCGGGTGCCGTAGATGGCGGCATCGGCACTTCGAACCAGATGGTCTTGCCGCCGGCGCGTTCCAGGGTCACGCCCCAGGCGGAGGCCATTGCTTCGAGCATGCCGAGGAAGAAACCGTGGGTGTCGGCGACGATCCCGGTTTCGGCCCATTCGGCGGCTTGGTCGTCGGTGAAGGCGGCGGCGCTGACGGTGCCCTGGGTGGTTGCCTCTTGTCGTGCGGGTAGGCCACGGCTGGTATCGGTGATCCCGGCGCGAATTGTGTCTCCGTCGAGCCGGATTCGTACCCGGGCGTCGCCTTGGTCGGCGTAGCGGTAGACGTTTTGGACGAGGTCGGATACGAGGACGGTCAGGTCGTAGGGATCAGGGTGGCCGGCCTGTCGCAAGCGCTGTCGCACTGCTCGCCGCGCGAGGCCCGGCCCCTGTTGCAAGGAGTCGCGCGGTATGGGCAGGTCGAGGATGAGTTCGTGGGGTGGTTGCGAGGGGTCGCTGGTGTCGGCGGTTTCGAAAAGTTTGAACCAGACCTGTTTTCCGCTGTTACGTGGGAGCACCCATCCCCAGGTTTCGGTGTGCGTGTCGAGGAGGTCGACGGCGCGCCACCCGGGGCGGTCGCCGCTCTCGCGCGCCGGCAGGGTGCGGCTGTTGTCGCTGACGTGGATATCGATCCACCGTTGACCTGGTTGTCCGTGGATGGCAGCGGAGATTTCGGGTGTCCCGCCGCCGTCGGCGCGGGCTTGCGACGCGAGTTCCCAGGCGATGGCGGCGGCCCGGTCGGTGTGTTCGGCGATGGGCCAGTCGGCCAGCGCCCGGTGCAGCGGTTCGACGGCCGCGGCGACGTCCTCGAGATTCAGGCGTCGGGTGGCGGTGTCGACGAGGTGACGGAGTTCGGCGGGGGCGTCCGGGCGGCGCGTGAGTGCGCGGAGGTGGTGCAGCGGGTCACTGCTGATGCGGTCGGTCCATCCGGTTCCCGGCTGGGGCAAGCCGAGGATGTGAGCGAGTTCGTGGTCGAATCGTTCTGCCCGGTTTTGCCATTCGGCGCGCTGCTCGGGGGTGGTTGTGTCGCGGGCGAGCTCCTGAGCCTCGGCTTCATGGGCGAGGCGGTCGACCACCCAGCCGGGAAGACGGGTGAGGTCGGCTCGGGTGGCGGCGTCGCGGCGCTCGGCATCGGTCATGGAGCGCAGTTCGACATCGATCTGGTCGAGGACCTGCTTGACCGCGCCGGGCAGGCTGTTTCGCAGGGCCGCGGCGACATCCGCGGGGGTATGCGTTGCGGCCGCCGTGGGGGTTTCGCGTGAGGGCAACGTGTCCGCGGTGTCGGCATTCTCCGCATCGCTGTCCGGTAGCGGCTCCGATATCTGCGATTCGTTCGGGATCCAGTAGCCGAGCGCGGAAGCCGCAGTGAGTACACGACGCGCTCGCTCGGTGTGCGCCGGGATGCTGCCCCGGAGCACACGGTTGACCGTCGACTGGTCGAGGCCGGACAGCTGCGCGACCTGGGCGCGGGTTGGCTGCTCCACGAATGTTCCGGGTACGAACTCGCCGTCTTCGAGTGTCGGCGGGGTGAACCGTTCCGCAATGAAGTCCGGATCGATGGCGATGCGCAGATGCGCCGGGATCTCGTAGCCGAGCCAGTGCGCGGCGACCAGAACGCGCTGTTCCAGTTCGGAGTGGGCCGGCTCCGTGCGATTCATCGCCTTGCCGACCGCGGTGGGATGTACATCCGCCAACTTGGCCACGTCCACGGCGGAGGGTGTTCGCTCCAGCTCCCAAATGCCCAGTGCAAGTAAAGCTTCGGCCAGTTCAGTGATTCGGTCCAGGTCCGGGGCGTTCGCGGCGGTGAGCTGGCGGAGCCTGGCTCGCACGTACGCGTGATCTATCGCCCGGGGCTGGGTACCGAGCAGCTCGGCCAGTTCGGTGCGCAGTGCGTGCAGATGGGCGAATTCGATTTCCTGCGCCCGCGGGTACCAGAACCCGAGCTGATCGGCAGCGGCGAGTACCCGCCGCCCGACGTCCGAGTCGGCCGCGATGGTTCCCCTGAAGACCGCACTGACCGTCTTGTTGTCGACGCCGGCCGCGCGCCCGACCCTGGCCGGTGAAGGTTGTGCGGCAAAGCTTCCGGGTAGGAAGCGACCCTTGATGAAGCGCGGCGGAGTAAACCGCTCGCGGGCAAACGCGGGATCAATGACCTTGTCGTAGCCGGGCGATATCGGATACCCGAGCCACTGTGCCGCGATCAGGACGCGCTGCTCTTCTTCGGTGCGCGCGGGCTTGCCGCGCTGTGCGTAGGTGTCGAGCACATGCCCGATCGACCGCTGGTCGACGTCGGCGAGCCGCTGCACGTCCGCTTTCGTCGGCTTCCGATCAGCATCGCGCTCATCGAGCTCGAGGAAGATTCCGGCCACTTCGACCACATGACGGAGTTCCGGCGTGCCGGTCGCGTCGGCCACCATTCGCAGCACGGCCAACGGATCGTCGATCGGCGGCGCGTAGGTTGACCCCCAACCGGCGGTCGAAAGAATCTCGGCCAGCTCCTGATTCAGCTCGGGATCCGGGACGCTCGGATCCAACGCCATTCGTCGTGCAACCCATGACAGTACGTCCCGCATCCGTCCCTGTACGGCAATTCGGCGCCAGCCGTCCGGGCCCAGAGCCCGCAATTGGCGCTGCACAAGCTCGAGACCCCGCCGGACCGACCCCTGCTGGACCCGGGCCGGGCTGATTCCCCAGGCGGCGGCCAATTCCGCACGCAACGTCGTGACCTGCTGGATATCGAGGCGTCGACCGGAGTGGGTTTCCTCGGCGTCACCGCTGGCAGGCGTGGCCGAAGGAGAGCGGGTGCCGGTTATTCCGGTGCCGGGCAGCTCCGGCATCCGGAACACATGGCGTTCGGTTCGGTTGTCGATATCCCAGAGTTCGACCAATTGGTCGATGTCGCGGCCTCCGAAGAAGTTCTCGAGGGCGGCGGCGAGCGTCGCAATGTCCGGAGAGTCACTGATTTCTGCGGTGCGATACAACTCGGCAAGCTGCTCGGTGGCGTCGTCGGGCAACGGACGCAAATCCGGAACTCCGAGTAACTGTGCGAGCTCGGAGTCGCGCTGTTCTCCTCTGCGGAACAGTCGATTTCGCTCTGTTGTAGACAGCATCCCGCCGTCGATTGCCCGCGCTGTCGACGATTGGATTTCCCGGTCCAGCCGAATGCGATTCGCGATCCACGGTCCGAGCCCGGTGGCCAGCCCACCGCGGACTGCCTCGGCAACTTCCTCCGAACTCATGGTTTGCAGCTGTGCCTGCACGGTGCTCACCGCTTGGCGTACCAGCCCGTGGCGCAGCAGATTCGGAGCGATGCCGAGCAGGTCGGCCAGGATAGCGCGTGCCCTTTGGGATTCGACCCATGCTCGGTTGCCGGCGAACGGATTCGCCTGAGGACGAATCAGATTTACACCGAGCTTCTCGGCCAGGCGACCACGGGTCGACGTCGATGGCAGCCGCATCGTGCCCGCCTCGCGGCGAAGGTCGGCCACGAGACGGGGTGCTGCGCTCCGCAATACCCAAGCATCGTCTCGACTCGTGCCGTGTCCCAAAGCCTCGCTGATCTCCTCGAGGCGCACAGCCCCGAAGTACACGAGTTCACAGTATGTCCGTGACTCGGTGGGTAACCGTTCGATCGCGCGCAGCAACGCCGCCAGATCACCCTTCATCGCCGCGGCCACATCGCTCGGTACGCGTGCCTCGACTGCCCGCAGCAGTTCGGTATATCGGCGGGATCCGGGTATCGGAAGCTCGTCGGCGCCCACCCGGAGTATCGGTCCCCGGGACAGCCACCCGATCAACGTCCGCGGTACGTGGCCACGCAACGATCCCCGGACGCGGCCCGTGACCCGCCATATCTCGCCAGGTGCCAATCCCTGCAGGTAGTCGAGTTCAGCGTATTGCCGTTGAATGTCGGGAAGCGCGGCGATAGCTTCCAGCAGTGCCGGAAGTTCACCGTTTACTGCTTCCCTCAGTTCAGCGGGCAGGCGGGCCTCCACCGCCGCCTGCAGGTCGTCATACTCCGGTGATCCGGGCGGTGGCAGCGTGTCGGTACCGACTTCGAACACCGCTCCGCGGGCCACAACTTTCGCCAGTATCGGAGGGATGCTTTCGAGCAGGTTCTTGAACGTGTTGACTCCGATGCCCAGCTCCCGCACCATCCGAGACCGCGGCGCCCCATGCAGGTAGTACGACTCGGCGAACCGCCGCTGCCATTCCTCCGGAAGTTGGGCTATTGCGCGCAGTAGCGCTGCGAGGTCGCCGTCCACCGCATCCCGCAACACCGCTGGCATGCGTCGCTCGACCGCGTGCCTGAGCTCGGCGTAGCGCGGTGAGTCCGCCGGCGGCAAGCCGTCCAGCCCGAGCCAGTCATATTCCAATCCGTCCGTGAGCTCATCGACGGACAGCGGTTCGGCTTCCTCGACGCTGCCGGAACGCGATGTGAGCGACACAAGAAACTCGCGCCGATCCGAGACCCCCACTTTGTGATAGATCCGCTCGGCGTGGGTTTGAACCGCTGTCTCGGATATTCGCAGCCGTTCAGCGATTTCTGTATTGCTCATGCCCTCGGCGAGCATGGTGAAGACTGCTCGCTGGCGTTCGGTGAGCGGAAGTTGTCCGGGATCGATCAGTGTGTCCGCGAGCTCATCGATATCGACATCCTCGATGCTGTCGAACCGTGTTGTGAGCGTCGCCAGCAACTCGCTCCGGCTCGATACCCCGCGTTTGCGGCAGATCCGTTCGATGTGATTCTTGACCGATGCCTCGGATATTTGCAGGTCTTCGGCAATCTCCGCGACGCTCCTGCCTTCGGCGAGCAAGGTGAGGACTGCTCGCTGGCGTTCGGTCAGCGGGAGCTCTCCGGGGGCGACCGTCATTGCCGCGTCTGGCAGGCCGACCGGCGCTGCCGCGGGACTCGGCGTCTGCGAGTCGGCCGATTCCGAGTCGCGTGTGTCGGGCTCGTCGGGGTCGAGGTCGATCGCGACGGGATCATTGCGGTTGCCGGAGGTCGTTGCGCGCTGTTCTGCGTCGCCGCTCGTCGTCGCGGCCGGCCGCGGTGTTTCCATGGCACGCGGAGGTTCTTCGTCTGTATTGCCCTCGGCGTGTGGCATGCTGACCTGCTGCTGGTCGGCACCTGCTCCGGCGAATCCGTGCTGTTGTGCCGCCTGCACGGTGGGACGCAGGCCGTCGGTATGCAGCTTGATTTCCGCGCGCGCAATGTACCCGTTCACCGTGTTGCGGGACAACCCCAGCCTGGCCGCGATCTGTCCGGAAGTCAGGCCATCGGCCAGTAGCGCGAGTACTTCCCTTTCCCTGCCGGTGAGTGCGGTGGGGTGCCGCTCCGCGAGGGCGGAACGGAACGCCCGGACGAGGTCCGCGGGGACCGTGCCCGCGATGGGGGTATACGGCAAGTCCGCCGCCACCAGTCGCAGAGTCTGGACCTGCTGAGGTGACAGACCGGTCTGCTTCGGGGACGACGGCACGGCGCCGTCGGGCGAACCGCTCGATCGCGCGTCCGTGGGCATACGGACGGGCCCCTCGAATCCCACCCGCTCGGCCAGTCGGACGAGCAGCCGGTTCGACTGGTCCGGCGTCATCCCGAGCAGGGCGGCGAGAGAATCTTCGGCGATGCCGTCGGCGACCAGGCGCAGAACGTGGAATTCGCCCTCCGACAGTGTGATCCCGTCGACCGTCCCCATCGGGCCGTCCGGGTGATACCAGAACCCGATCTCGTCGGCCGCACTGCGCACCAGCCGCAGGTCATCGGGCGTGCCCGAGCCTTTCACCACATCACGGACCGTGGCTTTGGCCGTGCCCGCTGCTTCGGTCAACGTCTCCCGAGATGGCTGCGGCTTGATCCGCGCGGGAACGAACTCGTCACCGACCCAACGCGCCGGACGAACGCGACGCGTCACGAAGTTCGGATCGGTGAGAGCCGCGATGTCCGCGCGGTCCGGCGGTACACCCAACAGGTGAGCCGCAGCCAGGACGCGTTGCGTAGTTTCGCCGTGCCACGGCTTCTTCGCGCCGAACCGTCCGTTGAACACTTCGCTGACGTACGGTGCGCCCACACCCGCCAGCCGGGCGATATCGGCTCGCGTGGCTTTCTGCACGGCTTCGATCCCGCGCAGGGATAGGTAGCGCTCCGCCAGACGGCGCGTCTGTGGCGCGACGTTCTCGTCGGCGGCCAGTGCTTCGGCGTGCGCGCGGGTCAGTTCGTCGTCGGCGACGCCCACCTGCTGAGCCAGCTGGTTGCGCAGCGTGTGGATCTGGACCGTGTCCAGCGGGACGGCGGACAGCGGTTCGGGAGTGGCACACAGGAAGGTCTCACTCGCGGCGACAAGGTGTTCCAGCTCCGGCGAGTCCGTCAGGCTCGTGATCCAGTACAGCTCGGCCAGCGCCTCGCCCACGGTCATCGGCTGGGGCGGGCTCAGGTCCCGCAACCTCAGCAGTGCCCGCAAGTCTTGGTCGAGGACCCGGCGCCGGTTGTCGAAACCGTTCTGGTCCAACGGATCAGCCTCAGGATCGGCCGCATCCCGAGGACCGGATTCTTCGCCGTCGCGCCGCTCCAGCTCGGCGAGCGCGCCCTCGTGAGTGGCCGCTTCCTGATTCGCATGCAGTTCGAGCTGGGACCGGATCCATTGCGTCAGCGCCTGACCGTCGATGCCGGTCACGGCGGTGGGCATGGCGTGTGTCTGTTCCGCGACGAGGGCGAGGGCCAGGCGTACGGCTCCCCGCGTCACCGCACCGGGTGGCAGCCCGAGGTGCTCGGCCAGCGCGGTCCGGGCCGGGTCCGAGGCCGCTTCGGCGGGCTCGGCCGATCGTGCCTCGCCGGATGCGTCGATGTCGGCGGGGATGGGCGAGGTCTCGTGAGCGCCGGATGCCGACTCGTCTCGGTCGTTGTCGTTATCCGTCGTCGTTGCCCGCCGCAGCGCGTCCGTGACGCGCGCCTGCAACTCCGGGTCCGGGGCATCCTCGGGATCGCCGACGGCGATACCGCTGTGCAGCGCCCAGGCGACCAGCCCAGCGGTGTCGTCGATACCGAGTTTCATGCGTAGGCCGCGCCGGATGTGCTTCACCGACGGCTCCGGGATGCCCAGCTCTGCCGAAATAGCCGGGTTGGTGAACCGCCGGGCCACCAGGCGCAGGACACTGGTTTCCTGCGGTGTCAGACTGACGTCGGCCGTTGGTTCGGGTATCGGTTCCGGGTGGTCGGCCGACCATGCCCGCTGCGCCGCCATCAGGAGCACGGCCCGGTCAGGGGTTCCGAGCTTCACCGCGATGCTGTCGAGTTCGTTGATCACGGTGGCGTGCGATCCGCCCAGCGTGCGAGCGATCGCTTTGAGTGACAAGCCTTGTGCGGCCAGCCGCAGCACATCGGGTTCACGCCCGGTCAGTTCGGCCGGGTGGGTGGCGATCCGAGATCGGAAGGCGCGCACCGTGGCCCAGGACACCGTTGTCGGAGCACCGCTCACGCCTGGCAGCGACTCGGCGAGTGTCTCGAGTCGCTCGAGCTGCGATGACGGTTCCTGCCGCGGCGGCGACACCCGAATCGTGCCGCGCGTGCCGATCTTGTCGGCCAGCTGTGTCAGTACGGCATCCAACCCACTGTTCGGCAAGCCGAGCGCTGTCGCGAGGGTCTCGTGTGACACGCCCTTGGTGACCAGGTGCAGGAGCAGCGCCTCGGATTCGGTCAGCTCGACAGTCCGTGCCGTCGCGGCCGACGACTCCAGGCTGCGCGCCAGGGCCGCCAGTTCCTCGTGATCCGAGGTGCCCAGCTTGGCCTGTAGCTGGATCCGATAGCCCCGCGCCGTCGATGCCGTAACTCCCAGCCGGTCACCTATCGCCTGATCCGTGAGACCGGCCGCGACCAGGTCGAGAACCTCGCTTTCGCGGGGAGACAGATCGGCGTGCTTCCGCGTTGCCGCGGACTGGGGATCGCCAGGCTGGAACGCCCCCTGCCGCTGTGCCGCCAGCAGGCCGGGCAGCCTGCCCTCGACACCCAACCGGCCGGGGAGCGCGGCCATGAACGTCCGCACTCGATACCGCGTGGTCGCCAGCTCGGTAGCGATTTCGCGATTGTCCAGGCCGTTCGCCGCCAGCTGGAGGATGGCGATATCGTCCGGAGAGAATTCGACGTCGATGTGCGGGCCGGATGGTTCGTCCAGCCATCCCTCCCGATCTGCCGCGAGGACCGCGGGAATCACACTCGGGCAGCGGAGTTTGGCACACGCGTGCCGGGCGTAACTCTGGACGGTTTTGTGCGAGATCCCCATCCGAGAGCCGATTTCGGGGTACGACAGTCCGCGCGCACTCAGGCGCAACACCTCGAGCTCCCGGGGGGTCAGCCCGCCTCTGCCGGGGATCGGAGCGTCGGATTCGGTCCGATCCGATTCCGGAACCACCGCGGGAGATTCCCCGGATGATGCCCGGACGCGAGCGACCGCCGAGGCGAATCTGTGAATCGGAGCCCACAGCAGAGGGTCCATGTCCTCGCCGGGAGCCGGTAGCACCGCTGCGGCCGTCCGGTCCGACTGGCCCGGCCAGAACTGGCGGAGTACCCGGTGCTGGTTCGGGTCGAGCCCGGCCTCGCGGAGAGCGCGTCGCAGTTCCTCGGGGTCGGCATCGGCCAGGGCGCGGGCTACCGCATCGCTCCGTTCGATCGACGGGCCTGCGAGGTAGATCGCCAAGATCTGCCGCCGGAAGCTGTCGAAAGCAGCACGCCTCGACGCCTGGACCGAGCGAGGCGAGTCCGTGACGGGTGGCGTCGGGTCCGGCTGCGCATCGTCGGGATCACCGAGGTGGATCGGGGACGGGGCAGCCGCCCGCGCGCGGGACTCATCGAGCTGCTGCCAGAACTCCGGTGGGAACGCCGACCTGTCGTCAGGTGGTCCGGGCACCGCACCTGATGAATCGTTCTGGGCTGCTCGCGGTTCGGACGTCTGTGCGATGCGATCCGGGGTCGATGCGACCGTGGCGCGATGCTCGTCCTGAAGCCGGGCCAACTCGTCGAGCACGAAACCGGTGTCGGGGTTCAAGTATGCGATTTGCTGTTCCGCGTAGTCGGCGCGGGCGGCGGAGGACATAGCGCGCCATCTCGCGGCCAGGGATGCCGACGGGCCGTTCGAGGCGATGCTCGTGCCGAACTCGGACGCAGCCGGGACCGGACCGCGATAGTCCGCCTGCACCAGGGCATCGCGCTGTTCGGCTTCCCGCAACACCTGAAAATACG
The DNA here is from genome assembly GCF_040630775.1 of Nocardia sp. NPDC005745. Classification (NCBI taxonomy): domain Bacteria; kingdom Bacillati; phylum Actinomycetota; class Actinomycetes; order Mycobacteriales; family Nocardiaceae; genus Nocardia; species Nocardia sp. NPDC005745. The sequence continues at coordinate 15,387 of NZ_JBEXYF010000030.1, read as the reverse complement.
GAATGTCTCGAAGCAGGGCTTGCAGCACGTAGGCGGGATGTGTGCGATCGGCCGGTGCTGTCCTGCCGAACGCATTGTTCGCCTCGGCCAGTGCTTCTGCCGGATTGAATACCGCGAGGTCACCCATTTTGGGCTCGTAGGTGCCCATTTTCGTCCCCTGCGACTCTTCGTCCGCAAGTTTTCGGTTGTATTCCTCTGCCTCCTTCAGCTTCTTTCGGCTGCTGCTGTACGAATCGAGCTGCCCCAGCCAGTCGTCGAAATCGAGGTCCGGTGGCAGCATGCCCGCCTTTTTGAACTCGGCGAAATGCGTGTACAGGAACCCGAATGCTCGTGCCTCTTTGGAGTCTTGGTAGTCCTTCCCCCGGACGGCTCCGTCTCGTAGATGGGCAATCGGCTTTTCGTCGTACAGCCCCTTCCGCGCCGCTCGATCCTGCAGATGGCCCATCTCGTGACTGACGGCGTCGTACGCGGGATCGCCGGTCGGGGCCATCAGGTGGCCTGCCCGCACCGCCTTCCGCATGGCGTTCCGGAATCTCTCCGGGTCACCGAAGAGGTTCTCGTTCAGGACCATAAAGGTCGGGGCGTCCTTTTCGATACCTTCGGGAGTCCAGATACAGGCACCGGTATTGCCGACCATGGGGGCGACCAGTACGACGTCGAGCTTGATCTCCTGCCCTGCCGCGAAACCGTCGACTATGGCATTCCTGATCGACAGAGCCGTGTCGACGGAGATCCCCGGCTTGTCCAGTCCGAGCACCTCGATGCCGAACGTCTCGAACAACTGCCGGGCGATGGCCTGCTTGGTTTTCCGATCGGCCTCGCCCGTCTTCGCGGAGTTCGCGCGGTCGCGGTTCTCGGCCGAGGGCTTCCGTTGCCGGGCCGTCGAATCGACCGTCCCTCTTGCGATCTCCTGCGCGACCCACCCGAACAGGGCGGCCTGAGCGTCGGTGAGATCGTCGCCGCGGGATCTGGGATCGAGCGCTTCGTTGACGAGTCGGCGTACGGCGGGATTCAGGTGGTTGAGGTTGTCGAGCCACGTGTCTCGCGCTCGGCCGAGCAGCCAGTCGCCGATGTCGACGCCAGGGGGGACCTGCCAGCCACCGGCTTCGGCGTCGCCGAGCGTGGCCCGGGCGACGGCGTGCGCCAAGAGCTGGATCCGCGTGGGTGGAGTGCCGTGCTCCGCATCCCCGCTGAGTACGGCACACATGGCCTGGGCGGTGGCGGGGCCGAAATGGCGGTCCAAGGCCTGCGCGGCGGACCGGTCGCCCTGCTGCGCCCGCTGCAGTATCTCGGTGCGGTCGCCGGTGGACAGCTGGTCTGACGGGACGGTGGTACCCGCAGCGGCCACGAGGACGGGCTGCGCGGTCGGCACCTGCGCGACCAACTGGGCGACGGCTGCGGTGTGCGCGACTTCGAGCCGGTGTCCTTGCTGCAGCGTCGTCCCGGCGTCGGTGACGAGTTGGCGCTGCGCCGGATCGAGTTGATTCAGGCTGGTGTGCAACAGATTTCGCGCGGTCTCGCGCACGTGGTCGGCGGCGTCGGCGCCGATGGGGATCCCTTGCGACTCGACCTGATCGAATGCCGCGTCGCGGACGGCCTGCGCCACCGGCAGCAATGGTGCGGCCGCCTGCCCGCCGGGTGCGTCCAGCACCTCCAGGAGATGGCGGAGGGTGCTGTCGCCGTGCTCGTCACGCAAGTCGGGTGCGGCCGGTGGGTTACCGGAAGCCAGGTTGGACGTTGCCCCGGCGGCGAGGCCGGCGGCGGTCGGGACGTGGGTGGCGGCAGGGGCGTGCGGGGTCGCATGTGGACCGGTCGCATGCGGAGCCTCGGTCCCCGCGGATCGGGGAGGGGGTCGCTGGGGTTGCTGGGTCGCGGTGCCATGTGCGTCCGTGGGTGGGGCGTTGGCTTGGTTGGCGCTCGCGTACTTGGAGGCGAGCTGATTCTGCTCGACGGCGTCCTTCATCGCCGGAACGGCATGCTTCCACAGGTCGGACTCGGAGTTCCGCAGCGCCGTTTCGGCCTTGTCGAGTTCGCTGCGGGTGGCCTCGGTGCCGAGGGCTTCGTGCTGTTCTTGGGCGGCCCGATGGGCCTTGACGGCTTCCGTGTACTGGACGATCTGCTGCGTGACGCCGTGGTCGGTGACCCGGCCCAGAAAGTCCTCGGGGGAGACGTAGTGCACCGCCGAACCCGGGGTGCCACCGTGCTCCCGGTCGTCGCCGGATCCGCCACGGGCGCCACGACCATCGACCTGGTCGTTCACCCGCTCGGAGTACGACGGCCCGCCGCTGACCTTGACGTCGACGCCGCCGAGCTGGATCACCTCCTGCGACGGTGTGGGGTCGGCGCCGCGGCCTCCGTCCTTGTTGGTGATATAGATGGTGCCCTTGTCCCCGAATTCCTCGATCTTCTGCCTGACCAGGGCCTCGGCGGCGGCATTGCTACCGCCGTGCTCGCCGTAGAATTCCGCGTCGACCACCTCGAACTTCAGCTCGAATCCCTCGCCGTGTTCTTCCTTCGCCGCTGCGCGGAGCAGGTCGATCAGTCCGATCCGCCCGGCATCCGGGTCGCCCCGGATTTCGCCGTTGTCCATGCACACGACCCACTGCGCGCGGCCGGTCTGCTCCCCGTCGACCACATGCGCATCCCGCACGATGTCACGGGCCAGCTGCGTGAGTTTCGCAAGCGTGTTCTCGTAGAATTTCGGCGGCTCCACGACCCGTTGCGATGTATAGAAGGTCGGAAGCTCCGGCACCGGCCCCACGCCGTACAGGTCGTAGGTGATGCCCTCGACGCCCTTCATGGTCCCTGACAGACCGGACGGCTCGAACAGCAATTTGCTGCCGATCAACTGCTGATCCGACATGCGCAGCGAATGTTCCTGATTCGCCCGGACCGGCAGCCCTTCCTTGAGGTCGACGAACTGACCGACGTCCTGCCAGCGCACCTCGGTCGACTTCGTCCTGTCCCACATCGCCTTGTCGTTGGTTTCGTGAGCGAGGATGCCGATCTTCGCGCCCTCGCCGTCGTCCGCCCTGGTGATGTAGTGCGTGCCCTTCTCCAGCCCCCAGCGGGCGTTGGCGGCATCGGCGTAGAGCTTCAGCTCCGAGACGGTGACCGGTCCACCCGCCACCTTCTCCAGCTTGGCGACCGCCGCCAGGGTTGTTTCCGCGGCCCACATTCCCCGGGTGTTCTCCGGCCGCTTGAAATCCGCTGCCGTCAAACCGTGTTCGCGCTCCGCGGTCGTCAGCCGATCCCAGATCCCCTGCAGTTCGGCGACCACCTCGGGTGTGGCCTCCTCCGCTGCCCCGGGGGAAAGTACGCATTCGGAATTGCCGTCGAAGATGGTGTCGAATTCGTCGACGGTGAGCTTGCCCGCGGGGAACGGGTCGTACCGGAGGTCCAGGCCGTGGTCGGATGCCGCGGTATCCAGCCTTTCCTTGATCAGATCGATCGACGGTTTCGTGTTGAGGAACTCCCGCAGTGCCGTCACCTCCTGGTGTGACATGCCACTGGTCGCGAGCTCGTTCATCATCGAATCCGCGACCTTCAACGCGCGGAACAGGTAGTCCTCCTTCGTGCCCACCACGATCCGGCTACGGCCGGGTACCGGATCCGGCAGCGGACCGTCCTGATCCATCCGGACCACATCGATCCCGGTATCCGACTCCGGCCGCAACACGAATGCCTGCAACTCACCGGCCAGCTCACCGGCGAGCAGATCACTACTGGTCCACGCATGAGCGGTGCCGTGATCGATGGCGTCGGACACCTTCTTCATCACCATGACGATGGTCTTGCCCTCACCGGTCTTCATATCGACCGGACCGTGCTCGAGCAGCAGGAACGCCGCGGCCTGCGTCTCCCGCACCAGCCGATGCCGGTCGTCGCCACGGCGAATCCATTCCGTCATCGCGGCGACGCGCTCCTCCCTCGACCCCCGCACCATCGTGTCGGCCAACGACTCCGGTGATGCGTTCGCCAACGGGCTCGTACCGTCGGCCGTGCTGCCCGGCTCCCGCAACTCCCCGATCGCGCGCCCGGCATCCAGGGCCGTGCGTACCCGCTCCTGGGCAACCACCTCGAACACGGCGTCGCGATCGGTGAGCACCCCGGCCTCGTAGTCGTTCATCAGCGAAACGCCCGCGTTGTCCGAGATTTCGACCAGGTCACGGGCACTGGCCTGGGCTGCGGCGTCATGCTGGGCCACCGCCGCCTCGTACGCGTCGCGGCACTCGGCCAACGTCGCCCGAGCCTGCCGGAGCTGTTCCTGAGCGGCATGCGCGGCCTCGACGGCCACCCGATCCTCCGCCGTGCCCCGCCCGAACAGATCGCGCATCTTGTCGCCGAAGCCGACGCGGGTGGCCCGCTCATGCTCCTGGGCCACCCGCACGGCCTTCTCCTGCCGCTGCAGCTCGGCATGGGCGGCCCGTTCGCGCTCGGCCGCCGCTTCGACACGCTGCCGGTGGTGTTCGCGCACCAGCTCGTTCTGCTGCCGTTCGGCGGCAATACGCTGCTCTACTTCGGCTCTCGCCCTCGCACGCGCGTCGGCGGCGGGGTCTTCATCGCGAGCGGTGGGCGGCGCATCCGAATCATCCCGTGCGCGAACGTGTTCTGACTCGGGTGACGGCGCGTCCGCGTCGTCGGAGTGATCAGATTTCGTCTTCGCCTGCTGCTCACTCGCACCATCGTCGCCCGCACGACCGCCGGGGGCATCGTCTCCGCTGGTATCGGACTCACCGAGCTTCGGTTGCGATGGTCCCGCCTCGTCGACTACATCGGGATGCCCCTTGGCCTGTTGCCCATTCGCGCTGTCCTCGGCCGAGCGTGCGTGTTCCGGTGCATTCGCCTCATCCGGATGCGTGGCTCGCGCGGTTTCGTCGTCTGTGGCGCCGTCAGCCGTGCGACCGTGCTCCGACTCCGGCTCGGCGGCCGCGGGCGGTGTGTTCCGGTTGTCCTTGTCGGTGGTGTGGGCGGTCGCCGACCCGGAGGGGGCATGGCCGTCCTCGGCCTGCCCGCGCGCTCCTTCGACCGGTTCGACGGCCGGAGGGCGCTCCGCGGCGGCATTCTTCGGGGCCGACACACGTGGCGGCCGATTGCCTCCGGCAGCAGCGGGCGAACCACCGGCAGCGGGTGTGCCGGGCTGGACGCCTGCGGCCGGTCGCGCCGGGCCGCCCGACGGCTGCACGGTCTGCCGCTGCTGCCCGGCCGCGTCCGCGAACCTGTCCCCGCCGGGGGAGCGCGGGGCGGAATCACCGCGTTGTGGAGCGGGTGACGGGTCGGTGGTGATCGTCATGCTCGGGGACACGTCGTGGTCCGATGACAGGCCGTCGGCCGATTCCTTGTGCGCCGCCGCCGGTACCAACTCGGGCACGGCCGGTTCGAGATCGGTGGCGCCGTCAGGAACCCGTTGTGCCCCCTCACTCTCGGTCGCCGACACGGTCGGGCTCAGTTGCGGCGATGCGTCGTGCGGGTCGGCTGTGACGGGGCGCGGACCGGCTTCCTCGTCCGCTGCGACACCTCGTTGCCGAACCGAGGACGACGGCCCGGCCGCTGGATCGGCGCCGCGTGCATCCGCGACGGCGCGGCCGCGCCCGGCCTGCCCCTCGCTCGCCGTGTCCCGGCCGCCGGGGTGCGGTCGGGCCGTGGCGGCGGCGTTGTCCGGCACCGCCACGTGCTCCGGCGTGGAGTGCGGCGCCGACGAGGGGTTTGCGGAGCCGACCCGGTTGCCGTGAGCCGACCCGGGCGCGGCGTCGGCCGGTCGAGCGCTGCCTTCGCCGGTATCCGTGGGGTGTGGCCGCACCGAGTGGCCGGGCGCGGCGTCGGCCGGTCGAGCGCTGCCTTCGCCGGTATCCGCGAGGCGTGGCCGCACCGACTGGTCGGGCACGGCTACAGGGTGATCACGCTCGGTGATCTGCCGTGCTGTGCCCGCATTCTCGGCGGTGCTGTTATCCGAGTCGTGCGGTGCTGGACGCAGTTCCCCGTCGACAGGAGCCTCAGCGGCGCCGACGGCCTCGGCTTCCGGTCGTGCGGCAGGACCGTTCCTCGACCCGGGCGCCTCCGCCGATGTGGGATCCGTCCCGATGCTCGGCACGCCGACCGGGTTGACGGTGGACGCGATGGCGGCAGCGGGGTAGGTGACGGCCTTGACGGGATTGATGTTGTCGATCAGGGCGCCGGGCATGCCTGCGGGCGGTTCCCAGTCCATGCTGTTGTTCGGTACGGAGAAGGGTTGCTCCGGGCGCGGCTTGTACTCTTTCGGCGGCGACACATCGGGTGGTGGATTGCCTCCGTCAGCCTTCGGCGTTGTCCCTGCGGGGGCCGCGGGGGCCGGATCCACTGGTGTGGCAACGGCGGCGGAGGGGGGCTTGGCGGACTTGACCGGGTTGAGGTTGTCGATCGACACATTCGGCAGATTCGCGGGCTGCCAGTCGGCGTTGTTCACTGGGAGCGTGGGACGGACCGGGGCGTCCGCGGTGGCCCCCGCTTGGTGCAGCAGCGCCAGAAGATTGTCGATCTGCTGTTGCTGATGGGTGTGGGAGGGGTTGTTCGGATCGAAGTCAGTGGTGACGATGCCATGCGAGCGCAGTGCGTCGACGAGCGCACCAGGCGACGCTTCGGGCGTGGTGACATCCGGTGCGGCAGCGGGGGCGGCAGTCGTGTCGGGAAGTGGTGCCCGGCCGCGCATCCCCTGTGCCGCGAAGGCCGCCGCACCGATGAATCCGCTACCCATACCGGGGATCAGGCCCTCGGTGAAGGCCTTGCGGCTGAACGGCTGGTCCGACAGCACAAGCGAGACGGCGGTGCCGCCGAGAGCGCCGACGGCTCCGGCTCCGGCTCCGACCATGGTGGTGCCGGCGAGCTGCAGGGCCACCCGTCCCGCGGTGCTGTTGGCGTTCGCGCCGATGGTGGCGACCTTCGGGCCTGCCCAGAGTCCGAACAGCATGCCGAAAAGGCCACCGACAGCACCGGCGGCCGTTGCCACGCCGACCGACTTCCAATCCATCTGTTCGCGGTCGCCCTTGGCAACCTGAATCGCCTGGGCGCCGGCTTGGGTGCCGCCGCCCAGCGCTACCCCGATCGCGACGCCGTTGCGCAGCAGCACCATCGAGCCGCGTTCCGCGGCCAGTTCCGCACCGCGTCCGGAAAGGAATGCCACGAATCTCATCCACGCGCGCTGCGCCGCGGTTCGGGTCGCCATCTGTGCTATCGCGGCCTGGATCGGACCACCGGCCGCGAACATCAGTGCGCACCGGGCCAGCTGGATGGCCAGGATAACGGCCATGCTGATGATGACCATCTTCTGCAACTCGGTGGCGTTGGCGCTCTCGTAGAGCTGCCGGGCGAGGCTGTCACAATCGGCCGCCAGCTGCCGGAAGCGCTCGGCCGTGCGCTGGTGCTTGTCGGCGATCGCGGCGACGGTTTCGCCGTGTGAGCCCTCGGGCGGTTTTGCCTTGGCTTCGTGATATTCAGCCTGCTCACGACACCATTCGGCCTTATCCGACCAGGCATCGGCGGCGCGTCGTTCCGCGTCCTCGTCGCCCAGCGGGAAGTGCCCGGCGACACACATCACTACGGTCGGGGGCAGCCAGTCCGGCAAACGCAGCGTCATGTGCGCTCGCGTTCATCGATGCGTATCGGGCAAGCGACTCCGTGAACGCTACCGCTGCCGACATCGCACGGCCGCGTCCGAATCCCAGGCCCGTCCGCCGGCGGGGAGTTCCTCTCCGGTTGTCGGCAGGTACGCAGCATCGTCTGCACTACGCGGCCAGGTGCTATCTCGGGGAACCTTCGTTGTTCCCGCGGAAGAAGGCGCGAATCTCGTTGAGGCTGGGGGCACCCGGGGAGATATCGGGCAGGTCGGGCAGGTGGTTGAAGTCGTCGTCGAGGGGTGCGGCGAGGGCTTCGGCATGCTGCTGCGCCCGGCGCGCCGCGGCCTGAGTAGCGTCCACGATCGCTCTGCTCAACTGCTCCGGTGTCTGGCGCATTGCCGCGGCGGTGAGGCGCAGGTCCGTCAGCACGCCTGCGGCGTCCACGGTCACCTCTACCGATTGGTCGGGAGAACTCGCCTGCGTGCGAGCGTTTTCCAATTCTCCGAACACATCGGCGAGTCGGCCCTGCTGACGTTCGAAGGAGTCGAGGAGATGTTCGAGCTGGTTGCGCATGCCGTTGTTGGCCGAGCGGAGGCCTTCGCGCTCCCATCGATCCATGCCACAACCTTCCGACTCGAAATCTCAGCGGACAGCGCCGACCGCGGACCTCCGAACGTGCCCATAATGATGACCGATGAGGTGCGTGGCAACTTTCACCGCTGGTGGGAAGGGGGAAGAACCAGACGCCGCCCGCTCAGGCGGCAACGGGTCTCATCACCGGTCCGGCAACGTCGCACGCGACATCGTCACCAGCAGCCGACCCAGCACCTTCTGCGGGCCGTTGGCCTCGTCCTCACTCGATTCGACCGCGGCGAATCCTTCGGCCAGCGCCCTGCCCGGAAGGAACAGGCCCTGTTCGAAACAGTTGTCGCCGAGCTGCGCCCGCCATCGCTTGTAGCCGGCGACCACCCGGCTCAGCGTCTCGCCTCGGGGGTCGTTGATCCGCACGTATTCGGTGATGAGCGCCCGTTGCGCCTCCTTGTGTGCCCGGAACCCGCCGGTGAGGTCGATTGCGGCGCCGAGTTCCCGCAGGATCGCGGCATACATCGGTCGTCGCCGTGCGGCACCGGATCGGGTCGTCGCCCGGGAACGGCCGGCCAACATCCGAGGATCGAGCACAGCACTGTGAGCCAGCACGATCCACGGCGCCACCGCTCCCGATTGCTCTGCCGAGCCGCGATTCTCGACGGCAGATAGCGAACCCGTCACATCCCGGATCTCGATTCCGCGCAGTGCGGCCTGCATCCGCGGGAGGACGGTGTCGACAGCATCGGCGATGTCCTGGACCGTCGCCGCGGCGATACCCGCCGCGTCGAATCCGACGATCTCGATGTTGTGCCGAGCGGCCATCTCCCGCGCGATCCGCATGGCCTCGGCATCGGTTGCTCGGCGCGCACGCACGCCTGCGGGTTTCGGGGCCCGCTTCTGCTCGCGGCGTTTCGGAGCCTGCTCCGGCTTCTTGCCCGCGGGCGGGCGGTCCGGGGCGCGTGGAGGAGACACCCGAGGCGGGGTTTCGTTCACCGGCGCGCCGGAGGGGCTCGGAGCCTTTGCCCAAGGGGTGCCCGACCCGTTCCGCGTCCACGGCGTATTCGCCGACGGCTTGCCAGAGTCGTTGCGGCCGCCCGGCATCGTCTGTGGGCCCGCCTGCTTCCCCGTCGGTGTATTCGCCGACGCTCCCTGTCGCTCTGTGCCGTTACCGGGCGTAGTCGGCGATCCGGTCTCGGCTGCCGGGGGCTGGTCGCCGGATTTGTCCTCGGGCGCATCGGTTTTCGGGGAATTGCTCGTCGAATCGTCCGGCTGTCCGGCTTCCGGAGGTTGCTGTCCGGACTCCGCGGGCTCCTGGCCGGCCGCTGCGGGTTGCTGGCCGGACGCCGGAGGTTGCTGTCCGGATGCCAGGGGTTGCTGTGTATCGACGCCGCCGCGGTTGTTCGGGGCGTCGGGGTGCGGACGGGCGGAATCTCCGTTCGCCGGACGATGGGGTGTGGCCGGTGGCCGTGCGGAATCGTTTGTGTGGCTCAGGGGTTCGCTGGACGTCGCCTGCGGAATGGGTCCTGCCGACCGGTTCCGGCTCGGTGCGTTCGTGTACGGGATGCCATCGTCGGCCGAGTTCCGGATGTTCTGCCGCCCGTAGTGGTCCCCGTCCTCGAACGCATCGGCCGCATGCTTCATCGCGGAACTCATCGCCCGAATATCCGCGACGAGATCGTCGAACCCCTCCAACGTACGGTCGGCACCGGGCTTGTAAGTGTGTGCGAACGTCTCGCCGGCTTCGTCGTCACCCCAGAACTCACCCTCGTCGGCGAGTGCCGCCTTCAGTTCGTTCGCCACCCGTTCGGCGTCCTCGGCCGCCTGCCGCAACTCCGCCGCCGATTCGCGCAGCTGGGCCGGGTCGACCGACAGTGATTCGGCCACGCAACCCCCTGGCTCGATATCGGACGGCCCGGCCGTCTTCGGCTGCTGAACGGGACGTCGCGCATCGGCGAACCGCCACGCGCCAGGCCGACCCGAGCCGAAGCATAAGCGACGTTCACTGGTGTTCCCGTCGGCGGGAACGTAGCGGCCGCTCGCCTCGGCCGGACTGCCCGGTCTGCGGGGACGTCCGATCGGAACGGCCATGACGCCAGGTTCGACGCGACGTGCCGATTGACCGCCACCACTCGGCGATGCGGCCCGAGGACGGCGAATGGCCTCGGCCGCAGCCTGGAGTCTTCTTCGAAAGGTGGGATCACCGTCCTTCGGTCCAGAACCGCTCTATGCGAGCGATCGCTTCCTCCCTGCTCATCTGGGCGATTTCGTCCTCGGTGAGACCCACCCGATGAATCAGCAGGTGCACGAGATCGAGGGGCAGCGATGCCTTGGGCAGTTCTGGAAAACCGCGGTTCGGCAGCACATCATTCAAGACGCACTCCCAGAACGAATCCGCGGTGACGTCGAGTTGATCCCGCAGAATGTGCGCCCACAGTGATGCGCCGTAACTTGTGCGGTCGACTGGATGGGAGATGCGTGTGCGCAGAATCCTGCCATCCGGTAGGCCCAATTCGTACGTGACGTGGTGCGTTCCAGTGCGGCCTCGTGCATCCCGTATCCGCTCCCACCCCTCGATCTCGCAAAACTGTTCGTGGCGTTTGCGAGTCGGCTGCGGCCAGGTCACTTCGTGGCTCCGACCAGCCATTCTCGAAGTTGATCGTCGTCGCTGAGGCCGATCAGCTGAATGAGGCCCCAGTTCTCCCGATGGTTCGGCGCATCCCGCAGTCTGGTTTGCCAGTCCTCGGCGTATTCGCGTAGTGCGGCGATCGTCTCGTCGATGGCCTCATCGAGCGTGCTGCCGTCGGCGGCCACAGGCAAGCCTGGTAGGAACACCGACCACCCCCCGTTCTCGGCGACCACTTCCGCCCCGGACGGGCAAACCTTCGCGAGCATGTAGCGGAGCCGTTCGGCATCGACGACTGCGGCGTACTCGGTGTCGCGCCGAACGGTCGCCACACGCCCTCGTACGGCCGCATCCAATAGTTCTTTGAGATGAGCACGTGCGTCGGTGTAGCTGTCATAGTGCACCGCTGACATCGGTCACCTCCAAATCGCTGCGTATCCATACTCGCGCCCCCACGGAAGTACGTCAAGTACGCGACGTACTGCTCGTCCGAGGATGTCGTTGCCATTTGGAACGACGAAGGCCGCCTTCCTCCGAAGAGAGAGGCGACCTTCGATCGGCTTGTGCGAGCGAATCAGCGGGTGAACAGGAGCGCTCGTTTGACTTCTTGGATGGCCTTGGTGACCTCGATGCCACGCGGGCAGGCGTCGGTGCAGTTGAAGGTGGTGCGGCAGCGCCAGACGCCTTCGACGTCGTTGAGGATGTCCAGGCGTTCGCGGGCGCCTTCGTCGCGGCTGTCGAAGATGAAACGGTGGGCGTTCACGATCGCGGCCGGGCCGAAGTAGCTGCCGTCGCTCCAGTACACGGGGCAGGAGGTGGTGCAGCAGGCGCACAGGATGCACTTGGTGGTGTCGTCGAACCGGGCGCGGTCGGCCTGGCTCTGGATGCGCTCGCGGGTGGGCTCGTTACCCGAGGTCATCAGGTAGGGCTTCACGGCGCGGAACGCGTCGAAGAACGGCTCCATATTCACCACGAGGTCCTTCTCCACGGGCAGGCCGCGGATCGGCTCGACGGTGACGGTGATCGACTTGTCGCCCTTGGGCAGCATGTCCTTCATCAGCACCTTGCAGGCCAGCCGGTTGACGCCGTTGATCCGCATGGCATCCGAACCGCAGACGCCGTGCGCGCAGGAACGCCGGAAGGTGAGCGTGCCGTCCAGGTAGGACTTGATGTAGGTCAGCACGTTGAGGAAACGGTCGGTCGGTAGGACCGGCACCTGGAAGGACTCCCAGTGCGCGCCCTTGTCGTCCTCCGGGTTGAACCGAGCCACCTTGACGGTGATCATCACCGAGCCCTCCGGGACCGGAGCGGGCTTCTGCGAAGAGGGTGCTTCGGCAACAGCAGTCATCAGTACTTACGCTCCATCGGCTCGTAACGGGTCTGCACCACCGGCTTGAAGTCCAGGCGGATGTCCGACAGGAGATCCGCGCCCTCCTTGTAGGCCATCGTGTGACGCATGAAGTTCACGTCGTCGCGGTCCGGGTAGTCCTCGCGAGCGTGGCCACCGCGCGATTCCTTGCGGTTGAGCGCACCGACCACGGTGACCTCGGCCAGCTCGAGCAGGAAGCCGAGCTCGACGGCCTCGAGCAGGTCGCTGTTGTAGCGCTTGCCCTTGTCCTGCACGGTGATCCGCGCGTAGCGCTCCTTGAGCGCGTGGATGTCGGTGAGCGCCTGCTTGAGCGTGTCCTCGGTGCGGAACACCGAGGCGTTGTTGTCCATCGACCGCTGCAGCTCGGTGCGGATGTCGGCCACCCGCTCGTCGCCGTGCTCGCTGAGCAGCTGGGCCAGCCAGTCCTGCACCATCTGCGCCGGGTTCTCCGGCATCTCGACGAACTCGCTGCGCTGCGCGTACTCCGCGGCGGCGATGCCCGCGCGACGGCCGAACACGTTGATGTCCAGCAGCGAGTTGGTGCCCAGCCGGTTGGCGCCGTGCACCGAGACGCACGCGCACTCACCCGCGGCGTAGAGACCGGGGACGACGTCGCTGTTGTTGCGCAGCACCTCGCCGCGAATGCGGGTCGGGATGCCGCCCATCACGTAGTGACAGGTCGGGAACACCGGCACCAGTTCCTTCACCGGGTCCACACCCAGGTAGGTGCGGGAGAACTCGGTGATGTCGGGCAGCTTCTCCTCGAGCACGTCCTCACCGAGGTGGGTCACGTCGATGTAGACGTAGTCCTTGTTCGGTCCCGCGCCGCGGCCCTCCAGCACCTCCAGCACCATCGAGCGGGCGACGATGTCGCGCGGCGCGAGGTCCTTGATGGTGGGGGCGTAGCGCTCCATGAACCGCTCGCCGTCGGCGTTGCGCAGGATGCCGCCCTCGCCGCGGACGGCCTCGGAGATCAAAATGCCGAGCCCGGCCAGACCCGTCGGGTGGAACTGGTGGAACTCCATGTCCTCCAGCGGCAGGCCCTTGCGGAACACGATCGCCATGCCGTCGCCGGTCAGGGTGTGCGCGTTGGAGGTGGTCTTGTACATCCGGCCCGAGCCGCCGGTGGCGAACACGATCGACTTGGCGTGGAAGACGTGCAGTTCGCCGGTGGCCAGTTCGTAGGCGACCACACCGGTCGCGACGGGGCCCCGATCGCTCTCGGTCAGCACCAGGTCCAGCACGTAGAACTCGTTGAAGAACTCCACGTCGTGCTTGACGCAGTTCTGGTACAGCGTCTGCAGGATCATGTGACCGGTGCGGTCGGCGGCGTAGCACGCGCGGCGGACCGGGGCCTTGCCGTGGTCGCGGGTGTGCCCGCCGAAGCGCCGCTGGTCGATCTTGCCCTCGGGCGTCCGGTTGAACGGCAGGCCCATCTTCTCCAGGTCGAGCACCGCGTCGATGGCCTCCTTGGCCATGATCTCCGCGGCGTCCTGGTCGACCAGGTAGTCACCACCCTTGACGGTGTCGAAGGTGTGCCATTCCCAGTTGTCCTCTTCGACGTTGGCCAGCGCGGCGCACATGCCGCCCTGGGCCGCGCCGGTGTGGCTGCGGGTCGGGTACAGCTTGGTCAGCACCGCCGTCCGAGCACGCGGACCGGCCTCGATCGCGGCGCGCATGCCGGCGCCGCCCGCGCCGACGATGACGACGTCGTAGCGGTGCTCCTGGACAGGACGAGATTCACCAGTCCCAATGGTTCGTTCGCTGCGCTCACTCATGCGAGGGGGCCTGTTCCTAACTGATGTTGGGGTCGAAGGTGAAGATGACGTAGGTGCCCACGCCCATGATCAGGATCATCGAGATGGCCAGCAGGGTCTTCAGCCAGAACCGGGTCGAGTCCTTGCGGGAGTAGTCGTCGATGACGGTGCGCAGGCCGTTGCCGCCGTGCAACTGCGCCAGCCACAGCATGGTCAGGTCCCAGAACTGCCAGAACGGGCTGGACCAGCGACCGGCCACGAAGGCGAAGTTGAGCCGCTTCACGCCGCCGTCGAGCAGCAGCATGATCGCCATGTGCCCGAGCACCAGCACGATCAGCAGCAGGCCGGAGAAGCGCATGAACAGCCAGGCGTACTTCTCGAAGTTGTTGTTCGAGCGCGCGCGCGGCGAGCGAGGCAGATCCAGGCTGGCCGGACGGTCATAAGACTTACCGATGACAGGTGCGCTCATGCCTGCACCTCGCTGGCGCTCGGTTCCGGCATGACCGCACTGGCGGCTGTGTTCATTGGGCGGTTCATTGGGCGCTCGCTTCGCTCGCTCATTTTCAGTGCTCCGTGAACAGGTAGAAGAACTGGCGCCCGATCGCGGGAACGGCCAGCAGGAACCAGATCGCGAGAATGATCCAGAGCATCAGGCGCTGGTACTTCGGGCCCTTGGACCAGAAGTCCACCAGGATCACGCGGACGCCGTTGAGCGCGTGGAACAGGACGACGACGACCAGGCCCATCTCCATCAACGCCACGATGGGCGTCTTGTAGGTCTCGATCGCTTCGTTGTAGGTGTCCGGGCTGACGCGCACCAGGGCGGTGTCCAGTACGTGAACGAAGAGGAAGAAGAAGATGGTGACCCCGGTGATCCGGTGCAGCGCCCACGACCACATTCCGGGGTCGCCTCGGTACAGCGTCTTCCGCTTCGGCTGGGCCGGAGCTTCAATCGTGGTCATAGAGTGCGGTGCCTCCAACGTCGTTGATGGACCCGGTCGCAGGTCCGACGCCGACGGCGTGGCGGGCGAATGCCCAGGTGGCTGTACTCCGGCCCGTCGCAGGAACCTGAACCGATCTGTTCTGGACTCTAATCCTCCAGCAATCCCGGAACTAATTCGGCGTACCGTGCGTTGCGCGACAGTCGATCGGGTTAGGCTTACCTTTCTTGATGTGTACGGGGTTCCGTCGTGGCCCTTGCGCGGCCGCGATCGGGCCGGTCCGAGAGAGGTTCCCCATGCCGGAAATCGACTGGAAACTCCTGCGTGACAACGCATTTCGAGTTATGCGAAACGCCTATGCGCCGTACTCGCGGTTTCCGGTCGGCGCTGCGGCTCTCAGCGCCGATGGTCGCATGGTGAGCGGTTGCAATGTGGAGAATGTCTCAGTCGTGTTGCCCGAAGCTACCCGTCGGTAATAGAAAATTATCACCGATTGTCACTCGGTTATAGCTCGCTAACG
>NZ_JBEXYF010000029.1:0-99747 GCF_040630775.1 Nocardia sp. NPDC005745 | reverse complement strand
TGTTCCACCAGCGACCGGACCCGCGCTCGGCACCACCGAGGACAGAGTCGGAACCGCGACGTAGGTGTAGGACACCCCGTTACTGGTTCCACCTGGAGTGGTGACAGTGACTTGGACTGTCCCTGTTCCGGCGGGCGCGACGGCGGTGATCTGAGTGTTCGAGTTGACGGTGAACGAGACCGCCGGTGTCGCACCGAAACTCACCGCTGTAGCACCGGTCAGATTCGTTCCGGTCAGAACGACTGTCGTTCCACCGGTGACCGGACCCGCACTGGGCACCACCGAGGACAGAGTCGGAACCGCGACGTAGGTGTAGGACACCCCGTTACTGGTTCCACCTGGAGTGGTGACAGTGACTTGGACTGTCCCTGTTCCGGCCGGAGCGACAGCAGTGATCTGAGTGTTCGAGTTGACGGTGAACGAGACCGCCGGTGTCGCACCAAAACTCACCGAGGTGGCTCCGGTGAATCCTGTTCCGGTGAGAACGACCGTCGTTCCACCCGTCACTGGTCCCGAACCAGGAACCACCGTGGTCAGAGTCGGAACAGGGATGTAGGTGTAGGACACCCCGTTGCTGGTTCCGCCTGCGGTGGTGACAGTGACTTGCACCGTTCCTGTTCCGGCGGGCGCGACGGCGGTGATCTGGGTCGACGAGTTGACCGTGAACGAGGTCGCCGGTGTCGCACCGAAGGTGACGGCTGTAGCACCGGTCAGATTCGTTCCGGTCAGGACGACCGTCGTCCCACCTGCCGCTGGTCCGGAGCTCGGCACCACCGAGCTCAGAGTGGGCGCGGCGACGTAGGTATAGGGGAGCCCATTGCTGGTGCCACCGGCGGTGGTGACTGTGACCTGTACCGTCCCTGTACCCGCGGGAGCGACCGCCGTGACTTGCGTGTTGGAGTTGACCGTGAACGAGGTCGCCGGTGTACCACCGAAAGTGACCGCGCTGGTAGTGGCCAGGCCCGTGCCGGTGAGCACGACGGTTGTGCCGCCGGTGGTGGGCCCCGAACTCGGGTTGATCGAGGTGAGGGTGGGAACTCCGGCATAGGTGTAGGAGACGCCGTTGCTGGTTCCACCGGAGCCGGTGACGGTGACCTGCACCGTGCCGGGCGACCCGGCGGGGGCGGTGGCCGTGATCTGGGTCGGCGAGTTGACCGTGAAAAGGGTTGCGGTGGAGCCGAACCGCACGGTCAGGGGACCGGTGAAGTTCGTGCCGGTGATCGTGACACTGTTCCCGCCCGAGGTGGGACCCGCTGTCGGGGAGATCGACGTAATGGTCGGGACTATGACATAGACGAAGGTGACCGGGTTGCTGGTGCCACCCGGCCCGGTGACGGTGACGGATACGATGCCGCTCCCGGCAGGAGATACCGCGGTGATCTGGGTGTTGGAGTTGACCGTGAACGACGTGGCCGGCGTGCTTCCGAAATTGACCGCGGTGACTCCGGTCAAGCCGGACCCGGTGAGCGTGACCGTCGTCCCGCCGGAGGTGGACCCTTGGCTGGGGCTGATGCTGCTCAGGGAAGGAACAGGGAGATAGGTATAGGAGACCCCGTTGCTGGTTCCGGCCGCGGTGGTGACGGTGACCTGTACCGTACCGGCCGACCCGGCGGGCGCGATGGCCGTGATCTGGGTCGGGGAGTTCATGGTGAAAGTTGTTGCCGTGCTGCCGAATCGTACGGTCGTGGGACCTGTGAACCCGGTGCCGGTGATGGTGACGCTGGTACCGCCCGTCGTTGGTCCGGACGTGGGCGTAATGGATGTGATGGTAGGCATGGCACAGCCTCCTGTTGCCGTGGTGGTGCTGGTTGCTCTGCACCGGATTGGTGCACGACTCGATTGGCGGCCCGCTGTTTCCATTAACGCCCCAGGACCAGTTGCTGGGCAACGCATCTTCGATCTGTTTTAGTCCGTTTTGGATGGCCGACGCATGGTGACCGCGAGACGGTGCGTCAGAGGTGGCAGCAGCCGCGTTTTCGACGGCGGCCCGCACCCCGGCGGAGCGGACGCGCAGCACGCCGACCGGCAGAGGGGCCAGCAGAGCTACCCGCTCGGCTGCGGTGAATCGGGGCTCTGTCCTCGGCGTCGAGTCCGGCCTCCGGCGGCACCGCGGTGACCATCTCCGGCACCGGCTTCACCACTCGGTCGGAACTTCGATGGTTTCACCGCACCGTTCTCGGTCATCTCCGACGCGTCGCTGGCCGCGGTCACCGCGCCGGGAACCGCGAGCGCGGTCGATTGCATCGTCACCACCAGCGGGGACGGGGTCGCCGGGACCGGACGCGTTCACCTACCTGGACAGCCCGGCCCGGTGATGGATGGTGACTGTGTTCACGCCCGCCGTCACACCGGAGACCGGGGACAAACTCGATGTGAACGGTGCCGCGACAAAGAAGAACGACAACGGGTTACTGGGTCCCGCCCCGCAGTCGTCACCGTTACCGCGACCGTGCCGTTTCGTCCGTTCTCGGTGGCCGACAGTCTGAGGGAAGCGGCACCGACACACCCGAATCAAGATCTATAGTTGCCTGCTATGGCAGGTAGGCATCGGAAGGAGCTGGAACGCAACCGCATCGACTCCGCCGCCTTTGCGGTGCGACGCGATCCGGACAACCCGACCGCGGGAGACGGATTCGCCGCCCGAGCACTTGCCGCGCAACCAGAACTGCCCCCATGGATCGCGTGGCTGCACGAGCGCGCAGGCGAACAATGGGCGCGGCTGGAGTACCAGATGCACTACCCCCTCGACTACGGCGGCAGCCCGGGCACGCGCACGAGCGAGGATTGGTTGATCACCCAGCGTGCCTACCGCGCCGAATACGCCGCCCGCTCAGTGGAACGCGCCCGCCGCTTCTACCGTGCCCAGCCCGGAATAGTGCACGCTCACGCCCCCGAACTGCCCGACGACGCGGAGTTCTACGCAGCCCTGGAGTCCGGCCGGGAATGGACCGGCCACTGGTACTCCCGCGACCCGCTCGGCGCGTGGGGACTGTCCGAAATATCGCCCTGATCCGTCGGCGCCGGAAAAGCGTGCACATCACCGACCAAGTGGTGTACTGCGGTGGCAGATCGCGCCTCGGCGACCGACCCGAGTGCGCCACCGGATCCTGTCGATGAGCTGTCGTTGGGTCCGCACAGGCGACAGGCCCGCCGTTTCTACCGCGAGGTAGCGACGGCGCGCCGGCCACGCCCGCTCGGTGTCGGTCATCAGATCCGCCTTCCCGCGACCGATACGCCCGGCCATAAAGTCTCCGGCCTGCCGCAGTTGCGGCTGGTTCAGGGCCGGGAGTTGTGGACCTTCTCCAGCGCAGAGCGCATCGGGAACGAGTCGTCGCCGAGCCAGCGCACGAGATCCTCGGCTTGTGTGTAATAGCGGCGGAACGGCTCCGCAGTAATCGGGCCGCCCTGCAAGCGACGACATTTGTTCATCGCCGCGGGCAGTTGCGCATTAATCCAGTGAGCGAGCGTGGCGAGCTCGTCGCGAGCCCGTTCCTCGTAGTCGGGGTGGTCGACGGGCTGCGACAGCAACCGATTCGCCGACCGCGATGCTGCCTGCAACAGCCGCGACACGTCCTGGACCTCTTCGAACTCTCGTCTCGCCGCGTGGACCTCGGCGGGCGCCAGCCCGAACTGACGATGAATACGGATGTGTTCGGTGAGCATCCTCAGCAGTCCTTTGAGCAGCCCGTCGGCGACGGACCCGATTGTCGCCACCGCCAGCCGCTGTAGTGGCCCAGCGCCGTCGATCAACAACTGTTCTGCTGGAATCTCGGCCCGCTCGAGATACACCGAATACTCCGGTGCACCACTCACACCGGGACTTCGGACGCACCTGACACCAGCCGCGCAGGACTCCACCACGGCCACACCGCAATCCGTCGGCACCAGAATCCAGCGTGCGGACTCTGCATACGGGACACACACCTTGTGACCGGTGACCCGCACCGACCCACCCTCGAGAACCGCCACTGTCTTCGGGGTCGCCCCGAACGGTGCACCGGGCTCCTTGAGCGCGGCGGTGAGTATCGCGCCCCGCGCTACAGCAGGGAAAATTCTCCGCGTCAAACTTCTCGGAGCGGCCTCTGTCAGAGGTAGCACTCCGAAACCGAGGGTGGTCAACGTCGGCGCTTGTACAGCGTCGGTGGCGAGTTCGGTGAGTATGGCCGCCACCTTTAGCAGGCCCGTATCCCTCCCGCAGCGTTTCGGCAGCACTACCGAGAGTAAGCCGGACTCGGCGAGTTTCGGCCATAGCGTGAAATCACGCGCATTCTCGCGTTCGAGCACACTCACGACAGCCTCGGCGACAGCATCCTCGCTGTCGACTCCGGTGAAACCCAAAATCACTCCTCTCCGCATCATTGATCGGCGCGGTTCGAGTCATCATTCGGTGGATCCGCCAGCCCAGGCCTCGATCAGCCAAAGCTGTTCGGCCTATCGGTCGTCGAAACGTGTATCAACTGCCGGTAAACCGCAGCAGCAGCGCTGGGTAACCGTCCGTCGGTCGGTTTTTCTCCCAGAACGTGTCGATGGATTATGCCGCGCCGAGCCCGCAAACGAACTCAGCTACCGCCAACGAATTCGGCGTGGCGTGGCGCGGGATGATCTCAGCGGGCACGATACAGCTCCCCATACGGGTGATTACTCGCGAAATGAACGGTCCCCGCCGACCGCGGTGCCCTGACCACCGCGGCGAGACGTCCCAATGGCGAGCCAGAAAGCTCTCGATCCTCACCCCGCCGAGCGCGACGGGCGTTCACCGATTCACCCACAGTCGGACCACTCTCAATCTCACAAGCGTCCAGTTCGGCAAACCACCATATGCACCTGGATGAGGAACCGACAGTGCTGGCCACCACAACAGCGGGACCCGTACAACACCGGTTGCGCGTGTCAGCACAACGATCGGCAACCGAGCTGCGAACATCACTGGCCATGGCCACAGCGCACGCAAACCGCCACCGTGCGACACCACGGGCAGCTCCCCCGATCACCGGCATGCAGTCGGAGATCTGGCATCGCCGCTACCCGCCTGCCAGCGTCCTGCAGGCTTTGGGCACCACTTGTGGGCAGCCGCTGGCCGAAGCGGATATTCGCGTCTTCGGCGGGCTGGACATCGTGCTACGTGCCCGCGGTTGGAACTTCATCGGTGAATGCTCCGGCCCGGAAATTCTCACCTTCAGCTATCAACCTTCCGACATCACAGATGACCATCCCCCACGAGGCCTGCAACCGATCACCACCATCGTGGTCACTCTCGACCGCTCCGCACCGACCAACACCATCAGCGACTGCCGAATCGAAATCCTGCTCGTCGGTACCCCTTCCAGCCAAGCCCGGATCACCAGCCTGTCCGGCCTCACCAAACATCTCGACGTCATCGAAGCCCACCGGCCCGGCAACAAGACCCCAACGCAATTCCCCTTCGTCCGCGCCCGAACCGCCCGATGAGCCGATCACACCGCGGCCGCCGCGTCACACAGGTAACTGTGGACCACCACCCGGCTGATCCCGAATATGTCCCGTTCCGCCGGTTACTCGCGAGACAACCCACCTGATACCGGCCCACGCAAGTGCACATGCTGAACAGGAGACATACGCGATCGAGATTCGCTGCCGACAGCCAACGCTGCACGCTTCTTCGACTGCTACCGATCCGTCACGGGGAAAGCGCTGATCTCCAGCTCCCGCGGACTCGGTGAGCTGGGCTCCATCGCGGTAGTGAACTGGCGACGCCCACACGGCGTAGTCGGCACACCCCGACCGATGCACCTCAGCTGACTGAGCGCATTGCGCCCGAGACGGGACTGTCGGAACAACGGCGGATTTGACCTTGGTCTGACTGGCCGAACCTGACGGTTCGGCGGGAAGGATCGATCAGTGTCGGAGACACTCGACGCCGTGGCGAAGAAGGACACGGCGGATACCAAGAAGCTGGCCGAGCAGCTGCTGAAACAGGCCAAGGAACAGGGCATCGACCTGGTCGGCCCGGGTGGGCTGCTCAATCAGCTGACCAAGACCGTGCTCGAGACCGCGTTGGAAGCGGAGATGACCGAGCATGTCGGCTACGAGAAACACGACCCAGTCGGGCGCGGAACACCGAACTCTCGCAACGGGACTCGCTCGAAGACGGTGGTCACCGAGATCGGTCCCGTCGAGATCGACGTGCCGCGTGACACCAGCTCGACGTTCGAACCGAAGATCGTCAGGAAACGTCAGCGGCGGCTGTCAGGGGTCGATGAGATCGTGTTGTCGCTGACCGCGAAGGGGTTGACGACCGAGAAGATCTCGGCGCATTTCTCCGAGATCTACGGTGCTTCGGTGTCCAAGGGTTGAAGCACAAGGATTGTCATTCAGGGGTGCGATAGCTTGCGCGGTGTCATGATTGACCGTGCCGGGTATTCGGGCAGGGGGAGCAGATGGTGTCACCGCCGGTCGCATGGACCATTCGAACCACACATCCCGAGCCGCAGCTGGATCCCGCCGCCGTTACCGGCGCAGTGGAC
Organism: Nocardia sp. NPDC005745; assembly: GCF_040630775.1. Lineage (NCBI taxonomy): Bacteria > Bacillati > Actinomycetota > Actinomycetes > Mycobacteriales > Nocardiaceae > Nocardia > Nocardia sp. NPDC005745. The sequence goes on along the minus strand of NZ_JBEXYF010000029.1, from coordinate 93,244 downwards.
AGGGTGCTGTCACGGTTTCTGGCTGAGAAGCTCGGGTGTGCGAGTACGCCGCAGCTGCCGTTGTTCGTCGGGTGGCTGCAAGAGTTCCTGGCTGGAGGTAAACGACTGCGGCCGCTGTTGTGTTACTGCGGATGGCAAGTCGGCGGTGCTCGCGGTGCGCCGGTCGCCATAGCGCGCGTCGCGGCTTCGCTGGAGCTGTTTCATGCTTTCGCGCTCATCCATGACGACGTGATGGATGACAGCGCGACGCGCCGCGGCAAGCCGAGCGCGCACCGGCGTATCGCCGCCGACAACCCAGGTCATCGCAGCCGTGACCGGTTGGGTGTCAACGCCGCGATACTGCTGGGAGACTTGGCGCTGGGCTGGTCCTATGACTTGGTGGCCACCGCCGATCTGCCGTCAGCCCCCGCAGCGATGGTGTGGCGGCTGTTGGATGCGATGCGCATCGAGACCCTCAGTGGTCAGTACCTCGACCTGCTCACCGCGGGCGACCCGGCGGCCGATGTGGAGACCGCGCTGGCGATCGGCCGCTACAAGACCGCGAAGTACACCATCGAGCGCCCGCTGCAGATCGGCGCGGTGCTCGCCGGCGCGAACAGCGCCCTGCTTGCCGCCTGCACCGAGTACGCGGTACCGCTCGGCGAGGCATTCCAGCTGCGCGACGACATCCTCGCTGTGTTCGGCGACCCTGCCGTGACCGGGAAACCCAATCTCGATGACCTGCGGGACGCCAAGCACACCGTGCTGCTGGCCATCGCCCGTCAGCGAGCCGAACCCGCCCAAGCGGCGATACTGGCCGCCCTGGTCGGCAACCCCGGCCTCGACGAAGAAGGCGCAGCGCGAGTTCGTGACGTCATCACCAGCACCGGCGCCCGGGCCACCGTGGAACAGATGATCAGCGACCGCTGCCGCCAGGCGCGCACCACGCTCGAGACGGCCGGGTTCCATCCCAGCGGTGCTGTTCTGCTGAACCACCTCATCAGTCAGGTCACCGACCGGGACCTGTGATCGCTCACCAACCGAGGAGCCGCACCGTTGCCATCACCGACCGCCACCCCACCCGACCATGAGGTCATCGAGCGGCTTTTGACTTTCTATCTCCCGTTGCAGCCGGACATCCATCCCGATGCCACTTCGATACAGCAACAGACGCTGCGGTGGGTGCGGAGTTTCGACCTCGGACAGGGCGACGACATGATCCACGTGATGGTCTCCCAGGTCGGCGCGGGACTTCTCAGTTATTGCTACCCATGTGCGACCGGCGAGCTGGCGCAGCTGCTGGCGAACTACAACGCGTGGGCGTGGGTGGCGCAGGACCGCTTGGCCGCGCTGACGCGTACCTGCGAGGCGATGCTCGCGATCGGCCGCTGGGAACGGATCGTGCGCTCACCGAACTCCTGGCCTGCCACCACCGACGCGTTGGAGGCAGCGCTGGCCGACGTGTTCAAGAGGCTGCGCCGATGCATGACACCGGTGCAATGGGAGCGTTTCCTCGCCGGACAAAGCCAATGGGTGTCGGCACTGGGCTGGGAGGTAGCCCTGCGCGAACGCGGCACGGCCCTGACGCTCAACGACTACCTGGCGTTACGAATGGGCATCAGCGGATGTTACGCCGCGCCGGCCTATCTGGACGCGGTGCAGGGTATCGAACTCGACGAAAAACAACTGTCGCATCCCCGGTTCCGGGCAGCCGTCGACACAGCGATGATGACCGCCGCGCTGGACAACGACCGCTACTCCTACCTGAGGGAACTCGATCGAGAAGGCAAGGACTACAACCTATTCACAGCCCTCCGGAACGAGTACCCCGACTGGTCGGTCGCGCAGGTCATCGACTCCGGGATCGCCTACCGCGACCGCATCATGACTCGCTATCTGCAGCTACGGGCGCAACTACTGCGCGACGCCAACCACGACTGCCGCACCTACCTCGAGGGAATCGACCTGATCGTGGCCGGAAACATGAACTTCGCCGCCGCCGCGGCCACCCGCTACAACCTGCCCTACCACCCAGTGATCACCGACCAGCCCAGCGATCCCCGGACCGAGCTACCCCCAGCGGCGACCATCGCCTGGTGGTGGGACGAGCACCGACCCTGAGCGAAAAATGACCAGACATCCTCCTCCGGACGGGGCATCGCGCGGGTCCAGCGGACATGCTCGGCGCTCACCGGTGACCAGCTGAGGCTGCCCGCGGGGGCGGGGACACGCCTCGACCAGGTACCGGGCGGGCCGCGTCAGGTGCATGCGCTGCTGCAACCGGGGAAACGACGGCGCGCCGGTGGCCAGGTCGGGGGCGACGATCTCGCCATCGAGGATCATGTCGGTGCCGTGGGCGCACTCCGCTTCCCGGCGGAATTGCGTCTGATGCAGACACTTTGGCCACCAGGGCGGCGCAATGGGCGTGTCGTCCTGTCGAGTCTTGCGGATGTGGTGCTGGTGCGTGCCCCCTTCAGCTAGCGTCGCCCATCCAATGACCGAATAGTTCGTCTGATGACGGGTGGTTGCGCAGGGGTGTGCCGTATGGCGATTCGTCTCTGTACCTCGCCTCAGGTGTCTCCTTCCTCAACGAGGAGAAGGCAGTGTTCGACGCGATGCTGGACGGCTGGGCGATGCAGCAGATCGGCGGCCGCAACCTGCGCAAGGCCTCGCTACAGACCAATCGGGGCGAACCGGTGATGCGCTCACTGACCATGGGAAATGCAGCGAAAGAAACCGTGTAGCAACGCTTCTGTGGTCGCTCACCACGGTCCGAACAACTGGTCCGAGCCAACCTCCCGGCACCCGCACCGCTGCATTAGCGGAACCGCCGACCAGTCCAGGCTTCCGAGCCCCAGCGCCGGAGCCCGCCGCGCTCAGCCGGACCAGCTCACCCGATACGACATCCGCACCCGCTTGACCACGATACTGGCGCAGAAGACGCAGGTGCGCTTCAATCAATAGCGGGAGAATCAGCAGACGGGTCACGGAAGACAGGTGACTCTGATGCATACACGCGCTCGCGCCACCCAGCACGAACCGCTCGCGGTCGAAGCCCCTGCGACTGCGCCGCTTCGCGACGAGGCCGTGGTCGGCTTCGACAACATCTACGGCACACGAGCCCCCGCCAACCACTTCGCCGGGATCCACTTCGCCTTCCCCGCAGCCACATTCGACACGCCTATCGGCCCAGCACACTTTGCGATTGCGACACTCGATCAGCGAGGCCGGCTCAGCGACAGGTCAGCGATCAGAAGACTCGACTGGCGACCTGGCCGCATCCTGAGCTTGTCTGTCGGTGAGCAAGCAGCAGTGGTCAGCCGTGCCGATGAGGGGACCTCGAGGATCACTCCCAGCGGATACTTACATCTACCTGCCGGCATCCGGAACGGATGGAGCCTCCACAGCGGCGATCGAGTTCTCCTCGTGGCGTCGCTGAGCAAACGACAGCTCGTGATCTACCCGACCTCGGTCCTCGCAGCCGCCCTCTCGCTCTACGAGCCCAGCCTGTGGCAGCTCGCATGACTCACGAGGACATCACCACGGCACTGCATCCTTGAACAACTACGGTCCGTAAGGGAAAGTGCTCGACCGGTTGTGGGGTGACCGCCTGATCACCGAACCGAACTACACCGAGATCCAGCAGCTGGTCAGCGAGCACCAGGTGCACGCCGCGGCGAGGAAACGGTCGAACTCTCGTGGCGGGCGTGGTGCCGCGGCAACCATGGTTTCAGCGATCCGGCGCTTGTATCGCCGTGCCGAACTCGACAGGTTGATCCACCCGCTGGAAAACCCGGCGGCGAGAGTATCCAAACCGCGCCACGTGTCCAGTTCGCGGCACGCGCTGTCGCTCGAGCAGATACATGATCTCGGGCGCGTTGCTTCGGAGACTGGAAACGATCGACCGCTCGACGCACTGATACTGCGCTTTCTCATCGAAACGGCTTGTCGCCGTGGCGGCCTCGTCCGCCTCGCCATCGAAGACCTCAATGTGGCCGGCTGCCTCGTGCGACTCCGCGAGAAGGGTGGCACGGTGCGATGGCAGCCGATTTCCCCCACTCTGATGCAAAGAGTCTCGAGCACATCGAAGCCCGGGGCGGACCGGAAACGACCGAGCAAGTCCTTCGTTACCACGACGGAAGGCCAGTGGGACGGCGACGCCTGGACTACCTGTTCAGGCGAGCCAGACACCTCCTCCCTTGGGCAGCCGCACTCGGGATCAGCCCCCATTGGATACGGCACACGACGGTGACGTTCGTCGAACGGCAGTTCGGCATCGCCGTCGCACGGGCATACGCCGGCCATGAGGATGGACGCTCCATGGGACCGACCACGCTGACCTACACCAAGGCCGGGCTACTGGATGTGATCGAGGCACTCGCCGCCTTGACCGGTGAGCCTCACCCTCTCCTGCCGAACTCCCCACGCCACCCCCTGCCCCCAGCCATCAGCAACCATCCAGCGAGTCCGTTGAGGTAACCTGACGCACTATGAACCCACTTACGTGGCGGATTCGCTGCCAATGGGTGTTCTAAGCTGGAATCGACGGCCTATGCCCTGGCAGTAGGGAGCGGATGAACATCGCCAAAGCGCCTCGGCCGGAATACCGGCAGGCCTGCTTCGCCGATATCGAGGACATCGCGGCCATCGAGGCCGAGGTGTTCGCCGAGCCGTACCTGTACCTGATGCTGCGCCAGCTGTTCGACCTGCACGGATCCGAATGGCTGGTCGCCGAGGTGGAGGGCGCGGTGATCGGTTATGCGCTGACGCTGGAGAAGTCCGGCCGGGCATTGCTGTTCACGTTCGCGGTGGCCAAGAGGTACCAGGGCGAAGGGTATGGCCACGCCCTGCTGACCCGCACCTTGCAGACCTGCCGCAAGATCGGCGCCGAGGTGGTGTATCTGACCGTGCGGCCGGACAACCGGCTGGCCGGCAACCTGTTCAAGCGCGCCGGATTCGAATTCGTCGAGCACGACGACCGGTACTTCGGGCCGGGCGAGCCGCGAGACGTTTTCGAGTACCGGCTGAAGGGCCGCACGCTAGACTCGTGACATGGGGGAGATTTCGCCCTTCGTCGCATCCGTCTCGACCCGGATCACAAGGCGCGCGGACGAATACACCGCCGAGATCGATCGGGGTGACCGCCCCGAGCAGGCCGAGCTGGAGCGGTTCACCGCGCATGCCGAGGCGATCCTCGCCGACTACGACCCGCCCAGTGCGCGGCGGCATTCCGACTCGCTGGTCTTCCGGCATCTGTACGCGGCCGCGCGGCAACCGGCGCCCGACGAGGCCGACTGGCGGGTGCCGAGCGCGATCCCGGCGGCGCTGCTGGCCGCCGAGGTCGAATTCCGTGGTCCGTTGCGGCTGAGCAGCCGGCAGAACACCATGCTGGCCGAGGAGTACGAACGGCTGGGCGCACAACTCTCGGCGGCCGGATTGCCCGCTCATGCGGCGCTGGCCTACCGGAGAGGGGCCGCGCTGTACCGGATGAACGAGGACGACGAGGCGCAGGACCGCTGCGGTCTGCGGCTGGCTCGGGCCCGCACCCTGGCGTTGCCGCGGGGCCCGCGGCGCTGGCCGGGGCAACTGTCCTACGTCCTGTGCGGCTACGGTTACCGGCCGTTCTGGCTGCTCGGCTGGGTGGCCGTGCAGCTGGTGCTGTTCACCGTCGCCGCTCTGCTGCTGAGCGGCGATTCCTCACCGGCTGCCACCATCTACACGTGCGTGACCGGATTCATCAATCCACTCGGCCCCGGTGACACGGAGAATCTGCGCCCGGCCGCCCGGCCGCTGTTCGCCGTCGAAGCGTGGGCGGGCACGGTATCGATGTCGGTGTTCTTCGCGCTGCTGGTGCGCAAGTGGTTCCGGATGTAGCCGGAGCGGTCGCTACCATTCGGTGTCGAGTTCCTTGTGCCGCAATGCGTTCAGTGTCGCGACGGCGATCCGGTTCTGTAGCTGGGCGACGAGCGCGTTCCACTGACGGGACAATCCGGGATCGACCTGTAGCTCGCGCCACAACGCGCGCATCGACGCCGGGGTGTGGGCTCCCGGCATCCACAGCCCGGCGAGATCCTCGAGCACCGGCGCCAGGATGTCGGTGCGTTCCCGGCTGTGCGAGGGGAAGCGCTGGGCCTCCGCCAGCGCGGCGGTGACGACGGTCAGCAGCCAGTCGTGCGCGGCCAGATCCTCACAGAACCGTTGCGCAGCATCCAAGTCCGCCTCGTCGCGCACGATCAACCGGACGGTGCGGAGGGTGGCGTCGTCCAGGTGCAGGGCGGCGGCGGGGCCCGCGCTGCCCCCGATCCGCGCCGTCCAGCGCAGCCGGGTGGTTCCCGCCCGCACCGGCGGCGTCTGGTCCAGCCTGGGGTCGGCGCGCAGGCGCGTCAGCAGGCGTTCGCTGATCGAGGCCAGATCCAGTGTGTCGACGTCGGCTCGGCCGGTGAGGAACCCCTCGGCCAGAGCTGCACCGGCGGTGGCTCTTTCGGGGATGCGGCTGATGACCTCGGTCATCCCCTTCTGACTGAGGTAGTGCGACCAGGTCTGTCTGCGCCGGCCTGCCGCGCGCACCACCCGGGTGCAGGCGGTGGATTGCAGCACGCGTCCGCCGGACAGGACCGCGCTGGTTGCCACGGTTCCGACGATGTGCGCGGTCTGCTCGCCCAAGGCCAGATCACAGTCGACGCCCACCGCGGTGGTCGGCGAGACCGCCAGCGTGCCCGGACGCTCCCGCCAGCGCACCGTGCAGCCCGGCATGAGCGCCAGCAGATCGCAGGCCTCCGCGCCGGTCAGCGCGGTCGACGACGGCAGCAGGCAGGTGCGCACTTCACCGAGGACGACCAGAGGCGTGGTCGCGGCCATGTCAAGCCCCGTCGAGCAGCAGGTGGGAGAGCCGATCGCTGACCTTGCGCGGCACCGGCACCGGCGGCACCTCCCCCGCGCCGCGGGTGATGGTCTGCTCGACCACGTCGTCGTCGAGGTCGAGGTGGTCGAGCACCAGTCGCACGGCGTGCTCGATGCCGATGTACCGCTTGGGCAGCATCGACAGCGTCTTGTAGGCGGCGAACGGCGCGGCGGACGGATTGAGCTGCACCACCGGCGGCAGGTCGGACCAGCGCCGTGGCGCGAGATCCTCGCGGCGCCACGGTTGCGGATCCATCACGGCGGCACCGTGATAGCGCAGCATGCCGAGCCGCAGCAGATGCCAGACGGCGGCCAGGAACGGGCACGACCAACGAGTGACCGTCACCCCGTCGACGACGTGCCTGCTCCACAACTCCACGTCGAGGAAGATCGAATGCTCCCGGCGGCCGAACTCCTCCGGTGGCCGATAGGTACGCCTGCGCATGGCTTGATTGTGTTCGTCCTCCGAGGACCGGCGCCCATTGCACAGCCAGCCCGATTCCGCGGTCGGCGGCCTGCGGCCGGTACTCGGCGGCGCGGGCTCGGCGACGATGCGCGCGGCCACCATCTCCGCCACGGGAATCGGCTCACCGAACGCCACACCCTCGACGAACTTGGAGGCCCGCCAGCAGCCGGACTCGCGCGCCAGGTAGTCGATGACCAGCCCGGATTCCTCCGCGGCGTCCAGCAGTTTGGTGAGGATGGCGGAGGGATCGGTGTCGGGATGGAAGTAGTCGTCGATCAGATAGCAGGTGCTCACGCGGGCGTTCGGGCCGAACTGCACCTTGGCCGACTCGATGAAGGCCGACACCAAGGGCACGATGCGGCGGAACTCCGCGGTGACCCGCTCGATATCGGAGGTGATCTCGTTGAGGTAGAAGTGCCCGACCTCGATAGACAAGTGCGACAACGGAACCGAAGTGATCCGAGGCTGCTCGGTCGCCTCGCTGTAGCCCTGTGTATCCCGCATCTACAGCCTCTCCCAGGTGGCGATGTCGACCAGTCGGCGAGCCAGTTCGGCATAGGCCAGCGCGGTCTCGGCGTTGGCGATCTGGGCGTTCACGTCGGCGTCCAGGATGAGCTGTTCGCGCCGCTGCAACACCGGTTCCATCGGGGTGTCGCCGAGCTTCGCGGTCGCGCCGAGCCGCTTGGCGGTGGCCAGCCGCCGCAACGCGGTGTCCTGCTCTTGCAGCCACGCCGCCTGCGCCGGGCGCTGGGCCACCCCGTCCCAGTTGGCGTCGGGCACGGCGGTGCGCACGTAACGCACGCAGCCGAGCAACTCCTCCGGGTCGTGGCCGCATTCGGCGCCCGCCTTCAGCAGACCGTGCGGGCCGTACACCAGACCGGCGGCGGCCACGATGTGCTGGCGAGTCCAGCGGTGGAAGATCAACCAGCGGGCGGTGCGTCTGCGCAGTTGCGGCAACGCGGTGGCCTGTAGAGCGATCTGCAGGGCGGCCGACCGGCCCGCGCTGAGATCCACGATCACCACGCGGAACTCCTGATCCAGCGCCACCAGCAGTTCCGCGCAGCGCTCCACCACGGCGTCGTCACCGGTGAGGAATTCGGCCCCGCCCTCGTCGCCGGGCAGCAGCACCAACCGGCCGGAGTTGGGACCGATCCGGCGCAGGTCCGGCCGATCGGTCGCAGCGCCCACGTCGACGCGGGCCACGGTTCCGCTCTCGCCGAGCAGGTAGGAATGCACGCCGCCGCGCGGCACACCGCGTTCGGCCGCACCGATCTCGAACAGCGCACCGGCGGTGGGCGAGCCGAGGTCGAAGTCGGCGTAGGCGACGTCGAGGCCGGAAAGACACAGCCGGTAGGCGATGTTGCAACTGGTCACCGAGCGTCCGGTGCCGCCCTTGTCGGAGGTGGAGAACACCAGCATGCCTGCCCCTACCGCGTCGCGTCCCGGCGGGCGTACGCCAGTTCGTCGAGCTGGACCAACGCCTGGGTGGCGAGGCTGTACGCGGTCCCGGGACGCTCGCGCAGCACCCGGCGGGCTCGGTCGAGCGATTGCCGGATCCGGTTGATCGCGGCCTGTTTCGGCGAGAAGTCCTGGCCCTCGACCTCCAGTTCCTCTTGATTGAGCAGATGCTCGGCCTCGCTGAGCAGGTCCACCGCGCGGGCGACCATCGCCTGGGGGGCCAGCGGGGGTTGCTCGAAGGTGCTGTACGCGATGACCAGGCACTCCATCATCCGCTCGGTGACGAACCAGGACGGCCCTTCCAGCCGCGCGTCGGCCCCGCCGACCACGCGGCCGATGTCGTCCCACAGGCCGATCACCGGGCCGTCCCGCAGCACTCGCTGGTCGAGATGGTCCATCGCGGCCTCGGCCAGCGCCATCAGCCGGTCGCGGGTGTCCACGTCGGTGCGCAGGCGCGCGGCCTGCAGGCAGCGTTTGAGCAGCATGGTCGCGAAATCCGGCACGTACCAGACCAATTGGGTACCGTCGGCGGCGTCCTCGCTGCCCGCCAGGTTCAGTCGCACACCCGGATAGTGCAGCGGCGCGGCGGGATCACCCACGGTGAACCGGCTGGTGATGCGTCCGCGGCGGGCCAGTTGGTCGAGCACCGCCACCGTGCGGGTCAGATCCTCGGTGCTCTCCCGGTAGACCAGGTCCTGGATCAGCATGGCGGTGACCACGAGACTGAAATACTCCGATTCCTCGCCGTCGGCGGTGCGCCAGGGGATGTCCTCCAGCGGCCAGCGGCCGTTGCCGAAGCGAGCCACCCTCGACCAGTAGTTGCGGGTCAGCTCGAAGCGCAGTTGCAGCGCGTCGGCGAGAGTGCGCTGCTCGTCGGTCAGCAGATCGAGTTCCCGGATGCGCTGCGACGACAGGTCGATGATGCCGTCGAGGGCGACAGCGGTGAAATACAGGTACGGACGGGGCTCGGCGTGCCCGGTCGCGCTGCTGACCCGGCCCGGCACGAGGTCGATGGGTTCGGCGCTGCGCACGATGCCCCAGCTCCAGCCGCATTCGAACAGCCGCCCGTCGTCGGCGATATCGACCTCGCTGGTCTGGCTGAGCCTGACCTCGTTGGCCGCCTGCACCCGTAGGCGTTCCAGCTGGGCCGACAGCCGTTCGATGATCTCGTCGGGCGGCGTGCGGGTCTGGTTGAGCATGTAGATGATCGACTGCCCGAACTCGGTGTTCGGCTCCGGTGTATGGATGACGAAACTGCGGACCAGGCCCGCCATCGCGGCGGTGAGCCGCGCGCTGACCAGCTCGATCACCGCGGGGATCCGCGCGCGCAATTGCCGGGCCTCCAGCCGGACCTCCCCGCTGACGAAGCGCAGGAATCCGCGCAGGAACCGCAGCGCAGCGATGCACAGGCTCAGCGACATCGAGTAGGAGTCGACCACCTCCACCGCCGATTGCGCGTCGGTGAGCGTGCCGCCGTCGCCGGAGCGCAGGTAGGAGCCGCTGGCGAAGACCGGCTCGCCATCGGGTCCGGTGTAGCGGCGCAGGTACTCTTCCACCAGGGCGACCAGAACCCCACCGATGCGGGTCTCCTCGCCGAACGGGGCGAGCGCGGACCTGACGTCGGGACTCATGTCGTTCGGTTGGTCCAGCGCGAACGCTTCGATCTCGGTCGCGGGATACAACAGGCAGAGCAGCTGCTCGGCGTCGCTGATGGAATTGGCGCCGTCGCGTCCGCCCCAGATCCACGTTCCGTCCGGATAGGAACAGGCGAGCACCGCTCGCCACAGCTCGAGCAACTGCTGCCTCGGCCGAATCCTCATCTGCTGTCGGACCTCGCCCCCGCGTTCGACCGGCCGCGCCGGACGTCGTTACATAGAGTGTGCCCCGCGGATGTTCACTTGGCCAAGCACAGTTTACGGGGGCACGGTTTGCTACGAGATGTCTTGCGGGCCATGTTCTTCGCGATCACGCGGCGAGAACGATCGCGGCCTGCGATCCGGCGTCACTCCCGTCCCGCGGTGAGGGCGGTGATCACCGCCCGGAACTCCGCGGTCTGGAAGGACAGATCCTCCGCGGTGGTCGCGTAGTCCAGGGTTGCCAGCACCGCGCGTTCCAAGTGCAGGTTCAGCAGGCGCTTGGTGCTCTCGACCGCTTGGCGTGGCAATTCCAGGATGCGTTTCGCGCAGGCCAGCGCCTCGGTGCGCGGATCGGCGACCACGTGGTTGACCAAGCCCATTTCGCGAGCCCGCGGGGCGGGGATCTTCGCGCCGGTGAGCGCGTACTCCTTGGCCAGCAGCAGGCTGGTGTGCAGCGGCCAGGTCAGCGGGCCACCGTCCGCGGCGACCAGGCCGACCTGGACATGCGGGTCCTTCAGGTAGGCGGTCTCGGCGATGTAGGCGATGTCGCTCAGCGCGACCAGGCTGCAGCCGAGGCCCACCGCGGGGCCGTTCACCGCCGCCACCACCGGCACCCGGCACCGGGCCATGCCGAGCACGATGTCGCGGCCGTGCGCGATCGTCTTGGCGCGCAGCTCGGCATCGCTGCCCAGCTCGGCGAGATAGGCGAAGTCCCCGCCCGCGGAGAACGCCTTGCCCGCGCCGGTGAGCACCGCGACGCGCGCCTCCCGGTCGTCGGACAGGCGGGGCCAGAGCCGGGCCAGACCGGTGTGCAGGTCGTCGTTGACGGCGTTGAGCGCGTCGGGCCGGTTGAGCGTGATGATCCGGATCGGTCCGTCGGCTTCGACGTGGATCTCTTCCGGCAAGTCGTACATGGTCAAACTCCTAATCCGAGGATGCGCGAGGCGATGATGTTCTTCTGGATCTGCGAGGTGCCGCCCATGACGCTCTGGGCGCGGCTGTAGAAGTAGCTGCCGAGCAGTTCCGGATCGTCCGTACCGCCGACGGCGAGCGCGGCGTGCCCGACCGACTGGTCCACCCAGGTCATGAGCAGTTTGTCCAGTGATCCGTCGGGGCCGTGCACCACGCCGTCCAACTGTTCGGACAGCCGCCGCCGCACGTGCAAGCGCAGCATCTCGGTCTGCACCGCCGCCCAGGACAGTTCCTCCGGCGCGCGACCGTCGAGCCGGGAAGCCAACTCGCGCACCAGTTTTCCGTAACGAGCCGCGTACCCCAGGGTGGACGGCTCGCGTTCGTGCCCGACGACGGTCATCGCCAGCTTCCAGCCGTCACCGGGCTCGCCGACCATCTGATCGGCGGGCACCGTCGCACCGTCGAAGAGCACTTGCCCGAACTCCCTGGTGACACCGCTGATCATGGCCAGCGGCCGCTGCTGCACGCCGGGCTGGGCCATGGCGATCACGAACGCCGAGATGCCTTTGTGCCGTGGCGCGTGCGGGTCGGTCCTGGCCAGCAGCAGACACCAGTCGGCGACGTCGGAGTAGCTGGTCCAGATCTTGTGGCCGTGCACCACGTAGTGGTCGCCGTCGCGGGTCGCGGTGGTGCGCAGCGCGGCGAGGTCGGAGCCCGCGCCCGGCTCGCTGAAGCCCTGGCACCAGCGCTGGGTGCCGTCGATCATGCCGGGCAGGAAGCGTCGCTGCAGTTCCTTGCCGCCGTGGCGGCCCAAGCCCTGCACGAGGTAGCCGAGGCTGGGGCGCGGCGGCGCGCCTGCGAGCGCGAGTTCCTCGTCCACGATCACGTCGTAGACCGGTGGCAGCTCGTGTCCGCCGAATTCCTTCGGCCAGGACAACCCGAAGAATCCCGCCGCGTACAGCGCGCGATGCCATTCGCCCTGGCGCGCCCAGTAGTCGTCGCCCGAAGTCGGGAACTTCCCGGCCGTCTCGGCCAGCCAGGCGCGCAGCCGCGCGCGGAATGCGGCCTCCTGCGATGAATCACGAAAGTCCAAGGTCGATCTCCTCCAGGCGGACGGGGAACAGTTCGGTCGAGACCAGCGCGCGCCGCAGGTAGACATGGGCGAGGCACTCCCAGGTGTTGCCGATGCCGCCGTGCACCTGGATCGAGGTCTCGCAGACGGTGCGGGCGGCCCGTGCGGTGTAGACCTTGGCGATCCGCGCGGCCTGTAGTGCTCGCGCCGGAGCCAATTCGTCGACCGCCCAGGCCGCGTGCCGCAGCACGCTGATCGCCCCTTCGATCAGCGCGCGATTCTCGGCCAGCAGATGCGCCACGGCTTGGTAGGACCCGATCGCGCGGCCGTACTGCTCGCGGACCTTCGCGTACTCGACGGCGAGATCTTGCGCGCCGCGGGCGACACCGAGCAGGTCGGCGGTGGACGCGGTGACGGCCAGCGCGTGCCATCGGGTGGCCTCCTCGGCCGCGAGTTCCCCGATGTGCCTGCGTTCGTCCTCGACCGTCGCGGTGCGCCGGGTCAGATCCGCGCCGGGCAGTGTGGCGCCCAGCGGCGCGGCCAGGACCTGCTCGCCGACGACGAGCAGCGCCCCTTCGCTGCCGCGCGCGTCGACGGCGCGGTCACCGACCGCGATCGTCCAGCCGCGATCGTCGGCGCCGCAGCGCCTGCGCAGGTCGTCGGCGAGCACCGGGCCGAGGAAGGCGACGTCGACCAGGCCGCGGCCGAACTCCTCGGCCACGATCGCGACCTCGACCCCGGAGGCGCCGTCGGTGCGCAGGGCGCGCCAGCCGGTGGCCGCGACCGTTCGTTCCAGGCGCGCGAGGCGGTGCTCGTCGTCGAGACCCGCGACCGATCCGGGGCCGAGGTCGTCGGCCAATTTCGCCGCGGCATCGCGCAATTGCCGCTGTTCACTCGTCAGACGAACGTCCATAGCGCTCCTCGAGTACTCGGCGCAGCGCCTTACCCGAGGGCAGGCGTGGGATCTCGGGCACAAACACGACGCGGCGCGGCCGCTTGTAACGGGCTAGGCGCTCGCCGACCAGCGCGATCAACTCGTCGGCGGTGACCGACTCCGCGCAGGCCACCGCGGCGACGATCGCCTCGCCGTCCACGGCATCGGGCTCACCGAACACAGCGCAGTCGGTGACCTTCGGGTGATCGTGCAGCACGGCTTCGATCTCGGCGGGGGCCACCTGGAAACCGCGGACCTTGATCATCTCCTTGGCCCGGTCGGTGAGCCGGATCCAGCCTTCGTCGTCGACGTAACCGACGTCGCCGGTGCGGTACCAGCCCTCGTCGAAGGCACCGGCGGTCTCCTCGGCGGGCAGGTACCCGGCCATCACCGACTCCGCGAGGCATTGGATCTCGCCGATCTCCCCGGGCGGCAGCACTTCTCCGGTGTCCAGCGCGACCACCCGTACGCGCACGCCGGGTGCGGCCTTGCCCACCGTGTCGAGCCGTGCGTCGTCCAGCGGGTTGCACGCGATCACCGGTAACTCGCTCGCACCGTAGGCGGGCAACCAGCGCACTCCCGTGCGCCGGGTGACGGTCTCGGCCACGCCGACCGTCACCGGCGTCGCGCCCCACATGATGTAGCGCAGCGAACCGAGGTCGTAGGACTCGAGCCGCGGGTGCCCGGCGAGGGCGAGAGCGATGGGCGCGACGGCCATCTCGACGGTGATCCGGTCGTCCTGGATGCAGCCGAGCATCGTCTCCAGGTCGAAGCGGCGGTGCAGGCGCATCCACGCACCCGTTCGCAGCGCGGTCACGATGTTGAGCAGCCCCAGGATGTGCGAGGGCGGCGTGGCGATCTGGATCCGGTCGCTCGCGGTGAGGCCGAGAACCTCGGTCCACTGGCGAACCGCGACCGCCAGCGACGCGTGGGTGTGCCGCACCGCCTTGGGCATTCCGGTGGTGCCGGAACTGAACACCAGCACGGCGTCCGAAGCGGGGTCCGGCGGCGCATCGCCGGCATGGGCGGGGACGATCGGCGCGTCCAGGTGCCGCATCGGCAGCACCTCGGTCAGCACCGGGTTGTCGCCCACACCCTGGCTCGGTCCGGCGACCGCCACCGCGTGCGCGACCTCGTCGTGCTTCCACGCCGGGCTGATCAGCACCGCCACGGCGCCCAGCCGCCAGATGGCCAGCACCGCGACGACGAACTCCGGCCGGTTCGACGACATGAGCGCGACGCGGTCTCCGGCGCGCACTCCGCGCTCGGCCAGTTCGGCCGCCAGACCGGCCGCGAGATCGTCGAGTTCGGTCCTCGGGTAGGCCCGCCCCTCGAAGACGAGCGCGCTCGAAGCGGTGGTCGAGAACATTTGAGAGATCCCATCTCGTGAGTGAGAATATAATTCTCATTCGGATAGAATCTTCATACCAGGAGGACACGGTCCATGGCGAGACCCTCTTTGTTCCAGCGCGCGACCGTGACCCGGATCGTGAAGGAGAGCGCCGACGCGCGCACGTTCGTGCTCGCGCCGCACGACGGGCCGATCCCCTACCGCGCCGGACAGTTCTGCACGTTCAAGATCGCCGTGAACGGGACGGAGCTGTTCCGGTCGTACTCGATGTCCAGCGCGCCGGAGACCGACGGCGAATTGATGACGACGGTCAAGCGGGTGCCGGGCGGGGCCGTGTCGAATTGGATGCACGACCATCTCTCCGAGGGCGACGAGGTGGAGATGACCAAGGCGGCGGGGCGGTTCTGCCTGCGCGAGACCGATCTACCGCTGCTGGGCTTCAGCGGCGGCAGCGGCATCACGCCGATCCTGTCGCTCACCAAGTGCGCGTTGGCCACCACGCGGCGGCGGGTCCGGCTGCTGTGCGCGGACCGCGACGCCGATTCGGTGCTCTTCGAGGCGATTTTGACCGATCTGGCGCGGCGCTACCCGGATCGGCTCGAGGTGGTCCGGCACCTGGACGCCGAGGGCGGCTTCCTCGACGCCACGGCGGTGCGCGCCTTCGTCGGGACCGATGGCCACGCCGATCACTACGTCTGCGGACCCGAGGCGTTCATGGAGATGGTCGAACTGGCGCTCCCGGGTCCGGGGGTGGTGTTCAGCGAGCGGTTCGGTGCGCCCGCGCCCCTTCCCGACGCCGTGGACGATGCCCCGGCCGACAGCGTGACCCGCCCGTCGACGGCTCCTTCCGCACCGCCCACGGCGGCGGGCACCGTGACGATCATCCTCAACGGCAAGAAGAAGACGGTGCCACGCAAGGACGGCGAGACCCTGCTGGAGAGCGCCCGCCGGGGTGGCTTGGCGCCGCCGTTCTCCTGCGAAGCGGGCAACTGCGCCACCTGCATCGCCAAAGTGACCTCGGGAAGCGCGACGCTACGCCAGAACAACGCGCTGACCGATGACGAACTGGAAGACGGCTATGTGCTCACCTGCCAGGCCGTACCGGACACCGAGACGATCACCGTCGACTACGAGTGAGGCACCGGGCGCTCCCACGCAGCCGCGAGCGCCGCACCGACACTACGGCGCGCCGTCCCATGGGATCAGTGCGCCGCGCTCCGTCAACTCGAGCAGGCCACGTCCGGCAGACATACCCGTCCCATCCAGCAGACACCGTTACGCCACGTCCAGCAGACGCGAGCACGCCGCGTCCGACAGTCATTCGCACGTCACCGCCCAGTAGACCCGAGCACGCCACGCCCACCAGTCATGCGCACACCGCGTTCACCAGCCCCGCGCACCACACGCCCGGCAGACACACGCACGGGACGTCCGGCACAGACGAAAGTGCCCACAGTCAGTGCGATTTCCGCACCCTCGAGCGTTTTCACGACCGCGTCGGCACAGTTCAGGTCAGCTGAACGCATCCGCGACCCGCGCGTCAACCCCCGTGTTCCCCCAGCCGTGGCGGCGGCCCGTACTGCGGCTCGTAGCCCGCGATCCGGATGGGGCTGCCGACGAGCCGGAACTCCCCCGCCGTCACCACCGCCGTCGGGCTGGCATCCAGCGCCTCCGGCAGGTCACGGACCGCGGCGGCGGGAATACCGAGCGGACGCAGCCTCCGCTCCCAGCCGGTCGCGGTATCGGCCGCGAGCGCGGCGGTCACCGCGGCCAGCACCTCGACGCGACGGGTCACCCGGTCGGCCATCACCTCGAATCCGTCGACACCCGCCTCCGCGGCGAAGGTCTTCCAGAACCCGTCGTGGGTGACGAACAACGCGAGATAACCGTCGGCGGTCGGAAAGATCTGCGCCGGAACGTAATACGAATGCGCCCCATACGGGCGGCGCTGCGGCCGCTTGCCGTCGTTCAGGTAGGCGGCGGCATGGTAGTTCAGCTGCGAGAGCATGACTTCGAACAGCGACACGTCGACCTGGCCGCCACGGCCGGAGACGATCTGGGCCAGCAGTCCCAGCGCCGCCGTGAGACCGGTCGAGTTGTCCGCCGACGAGTACCCCGGCAGCGTCGGCGGCCCTGCGGGCTCACCGGTGAGGGCGGCGATCCCGGCCGCCGCCTGGATCACGTAGTCGAAGGCCGGATCGTCGCCGCCGTACAGGCCGTAGCCGGTGATCGCGACACAGACGATCTCCTCGTTCCACCGGCGCAACGCCTCGTAGGTCAGACCGAGCCGCCGGATCGCCGAGGGTTTGAGGTTCACCAGCAGCGCGTGTGACCCGGCGACGAGTTCGCCGAGCCGCGCTTGTCCCCGCTCGGTGCTCAATTCCACGCGGATACTGCGTTTTCCGCGGTTCAGGCTGGCGAAGTAGCTGTCGCTCACCTGACGGGAGATGTCGCCGCCCGCCGGTTCCAGTTTGGTGACTTCCGCGCCCAGATCGGCGAGCATCATGGTGGCGTAGGGGCCTGCCAGCATGGTCCCCACCTCCAGGATCCGGATCCCGGCCAGCGGCCCCGCTCCCGCAGGACTCACCGCGACGCCCTGGCGAGTTCGGCGATCATCTCCCGCGTGCGCTGCTTGGACGCCACCAGTTCGTCCCGGGTTTCGCCGATCGGCAGCAGCCGCACCGAGACATCCGTGGCGCCCGCCTCCGCGTAGCGGCGCAATCCGGCCGCGATCTGCGCTTCGTCGCCGGCCAAGCACAGGTCGCCGATGTCACGGGCGTCGCCTTGGTCGAGCAACCGTTGATAATTGGGGGAGATCTCGGCCTCGCCCAGAATGCGGTTGGCCCGCTCGCGCGCCTCGTCCACCCGGCCGGGCTCGCACAGGCACACCGGGAGTCCGGCGACCACACGCGGAGCCGGACGGCCCGCATCGGCCGCCGCTTTGCTGATCTTCGGGACGACGTGATCGGCGATCGCGCGCTCGTCGGCCATCCACAGCACGGTGCCGTCGGCTTGCTCGCCCGCGATGCGCAGCATCACCGGTCCCAACGCGGCGACGAGCACCGGCACGGGCGCCACCGGCCCGAGATCGAGCGGGTTGTGCACGGTGAACGTCGCGTTCTGCACGTCCACCCGGCCCGGCCCGCGCAAACCGGCGTGCAGCACCTCGAGGTAGTCGCGGGTGTAGGCGGCCGGTTTGTCATAGGGAAGGCCGAGCATGTCCCGCACGATCCAGTGGTGCGACGGGCCCACACCCAGCGCCAGCCTGCCTCCGGCCGCGGCATGCGCCGAAAGCGCCTGCCGCGCCAAGGCGATCGGATGTTGCGTCTGCAAGGGCACGACCGCGGTGCCCAACTCGATCCGGGAAGTGCGCAGCCCCATCGCGGCGATCGTGATCAGCGCGTCGAAATCGGTGGGGATCTGCGGAATCCACGCCGTGTCCAAACCCGCCGACTCCGCCCACTCGATATCGCGCAGCATCCGTTCGAGCTTGCGCCCCGAATCGCCCTTCTCCGGCCCGATCATCACTCCGATGCGCACGATTCCTCCAAGCTGTCCGAAGTCGGCACCCGGCCGGTCATGGGGCCGGGTGCCCGGTCAACGCGCGGATCTCGGTGACGAGCGTCTCCAGCGGAGTGCTCGTCGGAAAGACCGCTGCCGCACCGGCTTCCAGTAGCCGCGGCACGTCCGCCTGCGGGATGGTTCCCCCGACCACCACCGCGATGTCGCCCGCGTCGGCGGCGCGCAACGCGTCCACCACCCTGGTGGTGAGCGCGACGTGCGCGCCGGAGAGAATGCTCAGGCCTACGACGGCCACGTCCTCTTGCAGCGCGATGGCGACGATGTCCTCCACCCGTCGGCGGATTCCGGTGTAGATGACCTCGAATCCGGCGTCGCGCAGCGTACGGGCGACGATCTTGGCGCCACGATCGTGCCCGTCCAGGCCCGGTTTGGCGACCAGCACACGAGCGGGCATCAGAACACCACCGGCTGCTGGAATTCGCCCCACACCGACTTCAGCGCGGCGGTCATCTCGCCGACCGTGCAATAGGCGTTCGCGCAATCGATGAGGCGGTGCATGAGGTTCTCGCCTCCTTCCGCGGCGCGCGAGAGAGCGGCCAGGGTGTCGCGGACTGTCCCGGCGTCGCGCTCGGATCGCACGCGGGCCAGCCGCTTCAACTGCCGTTCGCGCCCGTCGGCGTCGAGTTCGTAGGTGCCGATGTCCGGCGCGGGTTCGTCGGAGACGAACTTGTTCACCCCGACCACCGGGCGCTCACCCGATTCCACCGCCTGGTGCAGCCGGTAGGCCTCGTCGGCGATCAGGCCCTGTAGGTACCCGTCCTCGATACAGCGCACCATGCCACCGTGCTGCTCGAGGTCGTGCATGATCTCGATGATCTCGGCCTCGGTGGCGTCGGTGAGCGACTCGACGAAGTAGGAGCCGCCGAGCGGGTCGGCCACCCTGGTCACGCCGGTCTCGTAGGCGAGCAGCTGCTGGGTGCGCAGCGCCAGTGTCGCGGATTCCTCGCTGGGCAGTGCGAACGGCTCGTCCCACGCGGCGGTGAACATCGACTGCACGCCGCCGAGCACCGAGGCCAGCGCCTCGTAGGCGACGCGAACCAGGTTGTTCTGCGCTTGGGGCGCGTAGAGCGAGGCGCCGCCGGCCACGCAGCCGAAGCGGAACATCGAGGCCTTGTCGGTGCTCGCGCCGTAGCGTTCGCGCACGATGGTGGCCCACCGGCGGCGTCCGGCGCGGTATTTCGCGATCTCCTCGAAGAAGTCGCCGTGCGTGTAGAAGAAGAACGAGATCTGCGGGGCGAACTGATCGATGGTCATCCGGCCGCGTTCGATCACGGTGTCGCAGTAGGTGACGCCGTCGGCCAGTGTGAAGGCCATCTCCTGCACCGCGTTCGCGCCCGCATCGCGAAAGTGCGCGCCGGCCACCGAGATCGCGTTGAACCGCGGCACCTCGGCCGCGCAGAACTCGATGGTGTCGGCGATCAAGCGCAAGGACGGCTCCGGCGGCCAGATCCAGGTGCCGCGCGAGGCGTACTCCTTGAGGATGTCGTTCTGGATCGTGCCGGTGAGCTTCGCGCGCGGCACGCCCTTCTTCTCCGCGGCCGCCACGTAGAAGGCCAGCAGGATCGCGGCGGTGCCGTTGATGGTGAAGCTGGTGCTGATCCGGTCCAGCGGGATGCCGTCGAAGAGCACTTCGGCATCGGCGAGGGTGTCCACCGCGACGCCGACCCGGCCGACTTCTTCGCTCACCTCCGGGTCGTCGGAGTCGTACCCGCACTGGGTGGGCAGATCGAGCGCGACCGACAGCCCGGTGCCGCCTTGCTCCAGCAGATACCGGTAGCGGCGGTTGGACTCCTCGGCGGTCCCGAAGCCGGAGTACTGCCGGAAGGTCCACAGCCGCCCCCGGTAGCCGGTCGCGAAATTGCCGCGGGTGAAGGGGTAGGCGCCCGGAGCGGGCGGCTCATCCCGCCGGGCGTCCGGTCCGTAGCTCGGCTCCAGCGGGATCCCGGAGGAGGTCTGCACTTGGTTGTTCATCATTGAATACCGTACTTGCGGAAAATGAGAATGCCAATACCATTCGAAGGGTACCACCGAGTCGACGCGCCCGCCACGACCGAGGAGAACGATGCCGGACCAGGACCGACAGCTGACCGATCGCACCGTGGTGGTGTCCGGCGCGAGCCGCGGCATCGGCTTGGCGATCGCCCTCGCGGCCGCCGCCGAGGGCGCGAACGTGGTGCTGCTGGCGAAGACCGCCGAACCGCACCCCCGCCTGCCGGGCACCGTGCACACGGCGGCCGCCGAGGTGGAGGCCGCGGGCGGACGCGCCGCCGCCGTGGTCGGTGACGTGCGCGACGAAGCGGACGTGCGGCGCGTCGTCGAGACCGCGGTGCGGCGGTTCGGCGGCATCGATGTGTGCGTGAACAACGCCAGCGCGATCGCCACCGAACCGACCGAGCGGCTGCCGGTCAAGAAGTTCGACCTGATGCACGACATCAACATCCGCGGCATGTTCCTGCTGACCCAGGCCTGCCTGCCGCATCTGCGCGACTCGGCCAATCCGCACGTGCTGACCATCGCGCCCCCGATCAACCTGAACCCCCGCTGGCTGGGCGCCCACCCGGCCTACACCCTGTCCAAGTACGGCATGACGCTGCTTTCGCAGGGCTGGTCAGCCGAATTCGCCGACGCCGGAATAGGTTTCAACTGCCTGTGGCCGCAGACCTATATCGCCACCTCGGCGGTCGCGGCCCTGGCCGACGGCGAGCGGCAGCTCGCGGCCGCCCGCAGCCCGCGAATCATGGCCGACGCCGCCGTCGCCATCCTGACCCGGCCGGCCGGGCAGGTCACCGGCAATTGCTTCATCGATGCGGACGCGCTGTCGTTCTACGCCGGGGTCGACGATCTGTCCGGCTACGGCGGCGGCGAAAACCCCACGCCGGATTTGTTTCTCGACTGAACGAGCACTCGGCCCGCGACGGGTCGGCAATAGCACCGCCGTGGACGGCCGCCGATACGTCATTCCCATGGTCCACCGGCCTGCGGGCAGGTACGCCCGCGCTCGGTTCGTGGCGTGTCCCCAGTCGACCGAGCGGCAGTCGTGCACGTCCTGCTCGACGAGCAAGGTGGCGCGTGAGCGGGACGCGTCGAACGGGCCGTGATCCACCGGACACGCCTCCTACCGGCGGCGGCGACACTCATGGCGTCGATCGCGTACGTCAGATCCCGATGGGGTCACCGGTCTCGACGCGCATGGCACCGGCATGAATGGGCCGATCGGTCGCGGACAGCGGCCGCGCGGAGCCCCCGCGCCGGACGGCGACGATCTCGGCGCCGATGGCCACGGCCGTCTCCTCCGGTGTCCGGCCGCCCAATTCCAAGCCGATCGGCGAATGCAGCCGCCGCAGTTCGTGTTCGGTGAGACCGGCGGCGCGTAACTGGAACCTGCGGTCCTGGTCGGCCCGGCGTGATCCCATCGCACCCACGTAGGCCACGGGCAGGCGCAGCGCTTCGGTGAGCACTGGGATGTCGAACTTTGGGTCGTGGGTCAGGACGCAGATCACCGTGCGCGTATCGACACGGGTGCGCCGTATGTAGCGGTCCGGCCAATCCCGGACCACTTCGTCGGCGTCCGGCATCCGGGCGTGATCGGCGAAGGCGGGACGCGCCTCACACACGGTGACGCGGTACCCGAGCAGCCGGCCGACCCGGCACAGCGCGGTGGCGAAATCGGTGGCGCCGAAGATCAGCATGCGCGGTGCGGGGGCGAAGGACTCGACGAACACCGTGCGCTCCCGGTCCGCGCAGCCCACGACGCGCACACCGGTCGCGCCGAGGTCGAGCATCGCGCGTGCTTGGCGCACCACCGCGTCATCGAAGTCGGCGCCGGTGGCACTCGCGGGCCCCAGCGCGCCCACGGCACCGGAGTCCAAGTCGCGCACGAACGTCATCGGACCGTCCGGATCGAGCGCGGCCTCGACGGCCGGATACTCGCTCGGGGTGATCCGGTGTACGAAGATCTCCAGCTCTCCGCCGCAGGTCAGGCCGACCGCGAAGGCGTCGGCGTCGCTGTAGCCGAAGGTCCGGCGGACGGGTTCGCCGGACGCGAGCACCTCTCGGCACAGCTCGTAGACCGCACCCTCCACACAACCGCCCGACAGGCTGCCGCGCACGTTCCCGGATCCGTCCACCGCCATGGTGGCCCCGGCCGGCCGGGGCGCGCTACCGGTCACGCGCACCACGGTGGCGAGCACGTACCCGGCGTTCGCGGCATGCCAGCGCAACAGGTGGGCAGCGAGTTCGCGCATGGTGAACCTCTCGGCGATCGTCGCCCCGCGGGGAGGCGCTTCCGGCCGCCCCGTCCGGCGTCTTCGCCTGCCGAAGCGATGAGAATGTTATTCTCATCCAATACTAGCTACATAATCATTTTCGACATAGGCGGAATTGACAGCGTGCGAACCTCGATGCTAGACACGTGCTCAGCATTCGCGAGCGGCAACCGATCGTCGCCCCGGCACGAGGCTTGCCCCCGGCTTCGGGACCCCGCCCCGATGTCCGGATTCGCCGGGGCAACGACCGCCATGCGGGCGCGCCGCCCGGCGCCCGAGGTGAACGGAGGACCAACCGGATGACTTCGCCCGAGCCGCCCCGCGGCCGATCCCGCTCGATGCACCTGCGAGCCCACCGATGACCCGGACCGAGCCCACCACCACGACCGGTGTCGTCGGCACGCGAGTGCCGCGCGTCGAGGACGCGCGCCTGGTGACCGGCAAGGGAACCTTCGTCGACGACGTGACCCGGCCGGGTATGGCGCACGCGTGCTTCATCCGCAGCCCGCTCCCCCGCGCCGCGATCGGCGACATCGATGTCTCCGCCGCACTCGAACTCGACGGCGTGCTGGCCGTCTACACCGCCGCGGACCTCAATTCCGGCGTCCACGAGATCTCCTACGCGCTGGACATCGTCGGTTTCCCGCCGGTGCCACGGCCGCCGCTGGCCGAGGAGGAGGTGCGGTTCGTCGGCGACCCGGTGGCCCTGGTGATCGCGGTCGACCGATATGTGGCCGAGGACGCTGCCGAACTGGTGGTCATCGACTACGAGCCACTGGAACCGGTGGTCGACTACGTCACCGCGGCGGATTCGCCGAACCTGGTGCACGCCGCGTTCGCCGGGAACAACGCGGGCGAATTGGGCGGACGCCCCGCCGCCGATCTGGCGCCGGTGTTCGATTCGGCCGCGCATGTGGTGCGGCAGACGATCTTTCAGCAGGCGTACCTGCCGGTCCCGCTGGAGACGCGCGGGATCGTGGCAGACTGGTCGGCGCCGACCGCGGAGATGACGATCTGGAGCTCCACCCAGTCACCACACGAAGTGCGCGGGTTCTGCGCCCGGCTGCTCGGGATCGCCGAACACCAGGTGCGCGTCATCGCCCGCGACACCGGCGGCGGATTCGGCCTCAAGCAGGTCCCGTTGCGCGAGGACGCCTGCGTCCTGCTGGCGGCACGCAAACTCGGCACCGCGGTGAAGTGGATCGAGGACCGCCAGGAGAACCTGATGGCCGCGGGCATGTCGCGCCATGAGCACGCCGACGTCGGGATGGCGTTCGACAGCGAAGGAAAGATCCTCGCCGCCGCCATCGACCACGTGCAGAACGTGGGCGCCTACCCGACGCCGTCGCCGCTCACCGGCGGGGTCGTGGTCGGGATCCTGTTCCCCGGGCCGTACAGGATCACGGACGCCTCGTTCACCGCGAAATTCCGGTACTCCAACACCGTCGGCCGCCTCGCCTACCGTGGCCCGTGGCAGTTCGAATCGGTGGCCCGCGAGATCCTGCTCGACCACGCCGCCCGGCAGATCGGCATCGACCCGGTCGAGCTGCGCAGGCGGAACATGCTGCGCCGTGACGAGTTGCCGTGGGCGAACCCGAACGGCATGACCTTCGACAACATCTCACCGCTGGAAACGCTGGAGCAAGCGGTTCGGATGCTGGATTACGAAGGCTTCCGCGAGCTGCAACGCCGAGCCCGCACCGAAGGCCGCTACCTCGGCGTCGGCACCTGCACCTATGTGGAGCCGACCACCGGCGGCAGCCCGTTCCTGAGCACCGAGGGCGCCACCATCCGCATCGAGCCGACCGGCAAGGTGAACGTCTACGTCGCGGGTGGCTCCGCGGGCAACAGCTTGGAGACCACCGTCGTCCAGCTCGCCGCCGACGCGCTCGGGGCGGAGCTGGCGGATGTGCGAACCATTCAGGGCGACACCGCGATCACACCGTTCGGCGGCGGTACCGGTGGCAGCCGGTCGGGCTCGATGACCGCGGGCGCGATCGCCCGCACGGCGTCGATGCTGCGGGAACGCATCCTGGCGATCGCCGCGCACCGGCTGGGCGCGAGCGCCGACGACATCGAGTTCAGCCGCAGCCGGGCCACCGTCCGCGGGACGCCCGACAAGAGCCTGTCACTGGCCGAGATCGCCGAAATCGCCTACTTCCAGACCGATTCGCTGCCGCCCGGGGTACCGCCCGGGCTGGAGGCGAGCGGACGCCACAAGACCCCGCAGCTGGCGATCTGGGCCAACGCCACCCACGTGTGCACCTGCGAGGTCGATATCGAGACCGGACAGGTGAAGCTGCTGCGCTACATCGTCAGCGAGGACTGCGGTCCGATGATCAACCCCAACGTCGTGGAAGGCCAGATCTACGGCGGCACCGTGCAGGGCATCGGCGGCGCGCTCTACGAGCATCTCGCCTACGACGAGAGCGGCAATCCGGTGGCCACCACCTTCCTGGACTACCTGCTGCCGACGGCCACCGAAGCGCCGACGATCGAGGTGGGGCACATCGAGACCCCGAGCCCGGGCCCCGGCAATTTCAAAGGCGTCGGCGAGGGCGGGGCCATCGGGGCCACCCCGGCCGTCCTCAACGCCGTGATCGACGCGCTGGCGCCGTTCGGGGTGGAGATCTCGAAGCTGCCGTTGTCCCCGGCCACGATCGTGGCGCTGCTGGACGAGGCGCGCGCCGCCGGAAAGGGTCCCGAATGAAGCCCGCGAGCTTCGAATACCACGCACCCGCGACCGCGGACGAGGCCGTGGCCCTCCTGGCCGATCTCGGTGACGAGGCCAAGATCATCTCCGGCGGGCAGAGTCTCGTGCCGATGCTGGCACTGCGGCTGGCCGTCTTCGAGCATCTCGTCGACCTGCGCCGCTTGGACGAGCTGCGCGGCATCGAGACCGAGGAAGATTCCGTCCGGATCGGCGCGGCGACCACTCACGCCGAAGTCGGCCGGTCCGAGGCCGTTCGCCGAGGAGTGCCGCTGCTCGCCAGGGCCACTCCACTCATCGGGCACTTCCAGATCCGCAACCGGGGAACGATCGGCGGCGCGATCGCGCACGCCGACGCCGCGGCCGAATACCCCGCGGTGGCACTGACCCTCGATGCCCGCGTCGAGACACTCTCGCCGCGCGGGAGACGCACGATCCCGGCAGCCGAGTTCTTCACCGGCATGTGGACCACCGACCTGGCGCCCGATGAGCTGGTCACCGCGATCGTCTTCCCGGTGTGGCACGGCCGATGCGGCTTCGCCATCGAGGAATTCACGCGCCGCAGTGGGGATTTCGCGATGGCGGGCGCGGCCGTGGCAATCCGGCTGGACGCGGATTCCCACGTCGAGCGGTGCGCGATCGGCTTGTTCGGCCTGGCGCCGACCCCGCTGCGGGCCACGCGGACCGAAGCCGAGCTGATCGGGCGTCCCGTCGACGCGACGCCGGCGGAGATCGGCCGCAGCGCGACCGCGGGACTGAACGCGGTCTCGTCGGATGTGCACGGCTCCGCCGACTACCGGCGCAGGGTCGGAGCGGCAATGGTGGCGCGCGCATGGCGGCGCGCCGTAGAGGAGGCCGGGAATGACTGACGTCGACATCGAGGTGCGCATCAACGGCGCCCTCCGTCGGGACCGCGTGCCGCCCCGGCTCACCTTGGCCGACTATCTGCGCGACAAGTGTGGCCTGACCGGCACCCATCTCGGGTGCGAACACGGCGTGTGCGGCGCCTGCACGGTCATGCTCGACGGGCAGGCCGTACGGGCCTGCCTGGTGTTCGCCGTGCAAGCCGACGGCGCCGAACTCACCACCGTCGAAGGCATCGCCGGACCGGATGGCGAGCTGTCCCCGGTGCAGGCGGCGTTCCGGGAAAAGCACGGGTTGCAGTGCGGCTTCTGCACTCCGGGCTTCATCGTGTCGGCCACGGCGTTCCTGCGCGACAATCCCGATCCCTCCGAGTCCGAGATCCGCGAGGCCATTTCCGGGAACCTCTGCCGGTGCACCGGCTATCAGGGCATCGTCCGCGCGGTGCGCGCCGCCGCCGATTCGATGAACGCCGCGACCGAGACCCGCGAGGCACCCGTGAGCACCGAAGGACTTCCATGAAACTCGACAACACCTTCACCATCCCTGTTCCGGCGGCGCAGGCCTGGCAGGTACTGCTGGATCTGGAGCGCATCGCCCCGTGCGTTCCCGGCGCCACGATCACCTCGCGGGACGGCGACGACTTCCACGGCAAGATCAAGGTCAAGCTCGGACCCGTGGGGCTGAGCTACAGCGGCGTCATCAAAGTGGTCTCCCAGGACGAGGCCGCCGGGATCGCCGTGCTGGAGGGGCGCGGCCGCGAAACCCGCGGCAACGGAACGGCCAAGGCCACCATCACCTGCCGACTCGTCGAATCCGACGGCAGCACGGACGTTTTCGTGGACACCGATCTGGCGATCACCGGCAAGCCCGCGCAATTCGGGCGCGGCGCGCTCGCCGACGTGGCGGGCACGCTCATCGGCCAGTTCGCCAGCAATCTCGCCGACGAGATCACCGCTTCCGCCGCGCCGCAACCGGACCCGAAGCCGGACATCGTCACGGCGGTTCCGGAGTCCGGCAGCGCCCTCTCGGCCACGGGGACCGCGCCACGCAAGCCTGCCGAGCCGATCGACCTGCTCCAGGCCGCCGGCGCGAGCAGCGCCACCCGGCTGGGCGGAGTGGCCTTCGCCGCCGTCCTGGTCCTGCTGTTCGCCCTACTGCTGCGCAAACGCAACGCCCGATCGGCAACGTGATGGCCCGCTCTGTCCGGACGATGCGCATCGGGCCACACCCTCGGAACATGATCGCGCGCGTCCGGCACATCCGCATCGAAACGGGCGCTTTCGCGGTGGATTACCAGGCGGGCGCGGCGCAGATCGCCGACGTGGTCGCCGAATTGGGCGCCCACGCCGGATTCGTGATCACCGTCGACGACAATGTCCGCCCGGGTCTGCCTCCCCTGCCGTGCGGGGAACTCTGGGACTGACGAGAAGTGGAATGCCCCGTGCCCACCCTCGTCGTCACGAATCTGCACATGGTGGTGTGCTGTGTGCTGTGCACTGTCTCCTGTGCGCGGTGCTGGGCTGCGGTGTGAGAAGGGGAGTCGAACCCCTCGCACTGCCCATCGTGCGCCGGAAAGTGGCCGGAATATCCCGTCCGGCCCCGGGTTCGTGCACGCCTCCGCGACGACTACCTGCTCCACTTCCTCCGCTCAGTCCAGCAGATCGACCTCCCAGTTGGAGCGCTGGATGCGCACGTCGAGTTCGCGCAGCTCCCTGGCGAGGTCATCGGCGTGCTCGCGCAGTTCGGCCACCGGCAACGCGGACAACATCTTCAGCTCCGACCGCAACTGGCGCGTGTACCCCGGCTGCCCCTTGCCCGCCGCCGCGTCGGCGGCGGCCGTGACCAGGGAGTGCCGCAGGCGCAACGCGTCCCGGCGGGCCAGTGCGTCGGTCAAGGTGCCGTCGGTTCCGATCCGCGCCGCGGCGTTGGTGCGATTGATGCGGCGGATCAGCGTCTCGTACTCGCCGAGCACCTCCTCGGCCTCGGTGAGGAGAGCCGCCGCGTTCTCGGCGGGCTCCTCCCCCTCCTGGTATCGAGCATTGCTCACCACGCGAGCACGCAACTGCTCGACCCGCCGCGCCGAATCCGCGCGCAACGCCAACGCCTCCGCCAGCTTCAAGTCCCTTACCTCCCCGATCTCGACTCGTGCGGGTCGAGTATGTGTCATTCGGCGGCACGAGTCACGCGAATTAGCCACCGCCCCGGACTCGTCGAATTTGCGCTCACCGTCGCCACGCGCATGGCCTCATCGTGCCGGAGCCGATCGCCTTGACCGCGGCGGTCAGTGCGGCAGCATGTCGGTCCAGCCCCGGCCGGGCGCGGACGCCAGGTCGCTCTGCTGGTAGAGACGGCCGTCCGGGCCGAGGTAGTTACCGGTCCGCGGGTCGTATCGGGCGATGCCGATCGAGGGGCCCGCGGAGTTCGCGGGAGCCGACGCGGGCGCGGCCGGTGGTGGCACACCCGGGGACCAGCGTGAATCCGGCGGAATACCTTGCCCTTCCAAGCCCGGGTCGCGCGGGTAGGGGCCCAGCAGGGGTTGCTCGGTGGCGAGCGGCCGGAACTCCTCGTCGCTGTTGCACAGCGCCGCGGTCGGCGCCCGCTTGGCGGGATTGTTCGCGCATGGGATGTTGCGCACGCCGCGCACCGCGATATCGGAATCCTGGGGCAGCTTGCAGTACAGCCCGTCCGGGGTGTCGATGGTGTCGGTCTCCTCCGGCGATCGCCACGCCGACGGCGGCAGGAAACCGACTGTGCAGGCCGGCGGATCGGAGATGCCGCCGAGCCGGAAGTCACCGAGGCCGAGCCCGGAGGCGTTGCGATTCGGTTGCACCGCCTGGATCATCGAGATCGCAGGCGGCAGCAGCACCAGGATCTGCTCCAGCCCGGCGTTATAGGTCACGCCGAGTTGCCCGATGGACGTCAGGTTCGACAGCAGGATCGGCAGCGTGAGCTTCACCGAGTCCAGCAAATGCGCGACCTCCGTAGTGAATCCGGGTCCGGACCGCAACAGCGCGCGGATCCGGGGGTCGTCGGCGACGAGCTGACCGCTGACGCCGGCGAGGCTGCGCGTCCAGATCCGGATGGCGTCGGCGGATCGCACCTGGGAATCCAGCAGCGGCCGGGAGTCTTCGATCAGCGTGCGGGTCCGGTCCCCTGCTCCGTTCAACTCGGCGGCCAGCGTCTGCGCCGAAGTCAGCAGCGAGTCCAGATCGTCTCGGGCCCCGTGCATGCCCCGGAAGAGCTCGTCGAGCAGTTCGTGCAGCTTGTCGGTCGGAATGCTGCCCACAAGGCCGCTGAGCTCGTCCAGCATCGGGCCGACCGGCTGCGGAACCGTAGTGTGGCGCAGGTCGATCACGGAGCCGTCACGCAGGTAGGGCGGCGAGTCCGTGCGGGGCCGCAGCTCGACGTACTGCTCGCCCACCGCGGACACGCTGCGCACCTCCGCGGTGAGGTCGGCGGGGATGTGGTGGGAGCTGTCGATCTTCAGCGTGGCCCGCACGCCGTCGCCGGTCAGCTCGACCGAGCTCACCTCGCCCACTTCGACGCCCCGATAGGTGACATTGCCGAAGCGATAGAGCCCACCGGTCGTGGGCAGCTCCATGGACACGCTGATGGTGCCGACACCCGCCAGGCTGGGCAAGCGCATGTAGACGGTCGCCATCGTGGTCAGCCCGACCACCGACAGGACAGCGAAGATCAGCAATTGGGCGCGGACGAAACGCGACAGCAGCATCAGCGGCCTCCGGTGGGCGGCGGCACGATGCCGGTCCCGAGCGGGTCGGAGGTCTGCTGGGCGTAACCCGGGTCCCCGACCGCCGCCTGCACCACCGCGGTCGGATCACCCCACGGCGTGCCCAGCAGCATCTCCCGTTTCAGCCGCGGCACCGTGAGATCGACGGTCGCGAACAGGTTCAGGTAATCGCCCTGGACCGCGCGGTCGATGACGGACTGGCCGTAAGGGAACACGGTCGCGTACGCCAGCGCCGCGTCGATCTGGGGGCCGACGTCGGCCAGCGCGCGCAGCGTCGGCTCCAGGTTGCGCAGGTTCGTCAGCAGATCGGTTCGGACATCGGTGATCACCGCCGTGGCGGTGTCGCTGAAGGCGCGCAGCCGATCCAGCGCCGCGGTGATGTTCGGCCGCTGCGCCAGCAGGACGTCGAGGGCGGGCGGAAGTCGTCGCAGGGTCTCGGTGACGACGTCGCGCTGTTCGGCGAACCGGCCTGCCAGCCGGTTGAGCGCGTCGATCGTCGCGATGATGTCGTCGCGTTGACCGTCGAGCACGCCCATCATCGTGTCGAGGCGCACCAGCAGCGAACCGATCTGGTCCTGATGCCCGCTGAAGGCGTCGTTCAGGTTGCCGATGATCTCACCGAGCTGTCCGAGCCCGCCGCCGTTCACGACCACCGACAGCGATGCCAACGTCTGTTCGGTGGACGGATAGGTCGAGGACTTGTCGAGCGGAATCCGGGTTCCCGAGGCCAACTGCCCGGACGGTTCGGCCCCCGCGGGAGTGTTCAGCGCGAGGTGACTGGAACCGAGCAGGCTGGTCTGCCCGATCGTCGCGACGACGTTCGCGGGCACCACCGCGTCCGCGCGGATCGACGCCTCGACCACCGCGTGCCACCCGTCGAGCCGGATCCCGCTCACACTGCCGACCACCACGTCGTCGACGAGCACCGGCGAATTCGACACCAGCGTACCGACATTCGCCATCTCGACCTGGATGACGGTCGCTCCCGGACCCTGTCCGGGCGCACCCGGCAGTGGCAGCGAGTTCACTCCGTGCCAGCCGCATCCGGTGAGCGTCAGCAGCGAACAGGCGCCCACCGCCAGCAGTCGGCCACCCCGTCTCGGAAGAATTCTCACGTCAACGCCTTCCGCCGGGGAACAGGATGTCCGCGATGCTCGGCATGGGCGGCGGAGGACTCTCGGTCGCCACCACCTGCGGAATCAAATGATCTTCGGTGTAGATGAGACTTTCCGGGCGCGCGGTCGGTCCGTGCAGCGGATTGACCGGGAACGGCAGGTAATTGAAGTTCAGCAGCCCGATCACCGGGCCGAGGTAATCGCGGCACTTGCGCGCCGCCTCCGCGGTCGTCGTCTGCTCCAGACTTGCGATGGACGAGCACACGAATTGCACCGGACTGGAGAAGTTGTTCACCACGAATACGCCCGCTTCGGTCGCGGTGTCGGGGTTGTAGATGTTGTAGAAGTTGGCGATGCTCGTCGGGAAAATGTGCAGCAGTTCCTCGACGTCGCCGCGGTGATCCACCAGATTCCGGGTCACCTCCGCCAGCCGCTGAACCTGTTCGGACGCGCCGCTGCGGTTGGCGGCCACGAACCGCTGGACGTCCGCGACCGCGACCGACAGCTCCGACAGCGCGGCGTCGAGCTCGGATCTGCTGTCGTCGAGCACGCTCGAGAGGCCGGCCAGCCGGTTCTGGAATTCGACGATCTGCACATCGCTGTCGCGCAGCACCGCCACGAAGTGCTGCAATTCGGTGATGATGCCGACGATGTCGCCGCTGCCGTCGGCCAGTACCCGTCCGATTCCGGACAGCTGTGCCAGGGTCTGCCGCAACTTATCGCCGTTGCCCGCCATCGCGTCCGCCGCGCGGTCGATGAACCGGCCGGTGGAACTGCCTGCCAGGTCGAGTCCGGGACCGAGTTCGGTGGCCAGCCGGGTGAGCTGGGTCTTGACCTCGTCCCATTCGACCGGGACGGCGGTGCGTTCCATGGGGATGACCGCTCCGTCGGGCAGCGTCGGCCCTTGCGAGCGGTAGGCGGGCGTCAGCTGCACGTAGCGGGCGCCGACGAGACTCTGGGCGACGATCACCGCCTTGGCGTCGGCCGGAATCGGTACGTCGCGGTCGACGGCCAGCACCATCTCGGCACTGGTGCCGCGCGGTCGGATGGAGACGATCCGCCCGACTTCCACACCGGCGACGCGTACGTCGTCACCCGGATAGATGGCGGTGGCGGAGGCGAAGACCGCACGAATCGTCTTGGGGCCGAACGCGGCCCGGTATCCGAGGTGAGCGCCGATGACGATCAGCGACAAGACCAGCACCGCTCCCAGGATTCTCTTCTTCATCGGGGCGGCTCCGGCGTCGGAATCGGGAACTGGCTGGGCGGCTGGATGCCGAAGGCCTGATCGATGGCGGGCTGGATGAGCTGGGCCGGGATCAGATTCGCGACGTAGGCGTTGTAGAACGGCCCGCCGGACACGGCTTCGCCCTGGGTGAGCGCGACTTTCGCCAGGCCGGGAATCGCCGCGGCGATGTTGTCGCGGTTCTTCTCCAGCATCGCCACCACCGAATTCAGCCGGTCCAGGGTCGGCGCGAGTTCGGCTTCGTTATCGGCGACCAGGCCGGAGAGTTGACTGGCCACCGCGGCGGTGTTGGCCAGCAGGTCGACGATCGCCTGCCTGCGCGCGGCCAGCACGCCGAGCAACGAATTCGCGTTC
This sequence comes from Nocardia sp. NPDC005745, assembly GCF_040630775.1. Classification (NCBI taxonomy): domain Bacteria; kingdom Bacillati; phylum Actinomycetota; class Actinomycetes; order Mycobacteriales; family Nocardiaceae; genus Nocardia; species Nocardia sp. NPDC005745. The sequence goes on along the minus strand of NZ_JBEXYF010000029.1, from coordinate 60,429 downwards.
AGGATCAGGGTGTTCACCTGTTCGCCGCGCTGCCCGAGAATCGCGGTCACATCGGCGGTGGCGTGCAGCATGTCGCGCAGCGAGCCGTTGCGGCTGTTGATCGACCGGGACAGCTGGGTCAGTCCGTCGAACGCCGGGCCCAGCTGCGGCGCGATCCGGTCCAGTGTCGCCGACAGCATGTCCAGTGACCGGTTGAGCGCGCCGGTGTCGATCTCCGAGACGTTGACGGCCAGATCGCCCACCGCGTCGGTCAGCGAATAGGGCGAGGAAGTCCGCTCCAGCGGGATGACGCCGGACGGCCGCAGGGAGTGTTCCCCGGCGGACACCAGGGTCAGCACTCGCTTGCCCAGCAGCGAACCGGTTTTGATGTGCGCCGCGCTGTCGTCCCCGAGCCGGATCGTCTCATCGATCGCGAACGTGACCCAGGCGTCGCCCCCGCGCAGCGAGACATCCGATACCCGGCCCACTCGCACGCCGGAGACGAGGACGTCGTCGCCGGCCGCGAGCCCGCCCGCCTCGCTGAAGACCGCCTGATATCGCACGCTGTCGGCCCACTCGATGAATCGCTGGGATTGCAGCCCGATCGCGATGACGCAGATCGCGAGCACGACGCCGATCACCCCGTGCCGGGCCAGATGGCTTCCGCGGTACTCCAGCATGGCTATCCGCTGCACCTTCCGGTTTCCTGCTTGATCCAGGGCAGCACCGCCACCTGCCCCGAGTCGTCGGTCACCCGGACCGTGACCGCGCAGATGTAGTACTGGACGAAGTTGCCGTAGGCGCCGGTGCGCACCAGTTTGCGGAAGTTCCCCGGGGCTCGCCGCAAGGCGTCGTCGAGCAGCCGCTTGTCCTGGTCGACCAGTGGAGCCAGCCGCGCGAGCTGGTCGACAGTGCCCGCCAGCGGCGGCCGGGCCCCGGTCAGCAGATCGGCGATGGTCGCGGTGCCGTTGTCCAGGGCGTCGATCGCCGCGGCGATCGGATCGCGATCCTCGGACAAGTGCGTGACCAGCTGTTCGAGCCGGTCGATTGTGCTCGCGAACTGGTCGCCGTCTTTCGCCAGCGTCGCCATGACGGTGCCGAGGTGATCGATCAGCTGCTGGATCACCTCGGTGTGGCCGGCGAGCGCGGTGGTGAACGCCGAGGTGCGCGACAGCAGCGAGTCGAGCGTGCCCTCCTTGCCTTGGAAGATCTCCAGCAACGACCAGGTCAACGCGTTCACCTCGCGGGCGTCCAAGCCCTGGATCACCGGCTTCAGGCCGCCGAGCAGCAGGTCGAGGTCGAGCGCGGGCGAGGTCCGCTCGACCGGGATCTCGGTGCCCGCGGCCAGGATTCCGGCCGGTCCGGCGGTGTCGGACAGTTCCAGATAGCGGTCGCCGACGAGGTTGAGATACCGGACGGCCACCGCCGTGCCGTTCGTCAGCGCGACGCCGCGCTCCGCGTCGAAACTCACCCTGACCTTGTGGTCGTCACGCAACGACACCCGCCGGACCGTGCCGACCTCCACGCCGGCGATCCGGACGGTGTCGCCCGGACGCAGCCCGGACGAGTCGGTGAACACGGCGGCGTACTCCACGCGCGATCCGCTGCGGTATTGGCCGAACACGAGCAGCAGGAATCCGGACAGCACGAGCATGACCGCCGCGAACACACCGAATTTCAGCAACGGGGAAGTGCGCGGGCTCATCGCGGACCGCCGTTCCCCGGTTGCCCGGCGTAAGGGCCGAACAACGCCTGCGGCAGGTTGCCGACGTTCAGCTCCACGGTCTGGTTTCCCTCCTCGAAGGGGTTGGCGCCGACATCGGCGACGACGAACGGCGGCCGCCCCTCGTACGGGACCGGCAGCACCGAACACTGCGGACCGCCCGTGGCGGCCACCTTCGGCAGATTGCGCGGATACCGGTACGGCTCGGTGCCGAACAGGAAGTTCGCCGACAGGCCGAGCCCTGGCACGTCGACCGGTTTCGACCGCGACAACCACCCGAGACCGTCGAGTGCGCAGGTCAGCGCCTCGTGGTATTCGTTGGTGAGCGTGGTGGTCGGCACCAGAGCCGTCAGCGCGCTGTCCAGCGCGGCGTGGTTGTCGGCGAGCACCGGAGTCCCGGTGTCCGCCAAGCCGATCAGCCCGATCAGCAGGGCGTCGAGATTGTGTTGTTCGTCCACGATCGTCCGGCTGATCGCACTCGCGTTGCGTGCGGTCTCCAGCAACGGGTCGGTCGCGTCGGCATAGGCGTTCAACACCGGCGGCGCCATGGCGAGATCCGCGCGCAGCGCGGGCAGTCCCGGCTCCAGCCGGGCGAGGAAGCTCTCCAGGTCGCCGAGCATCAGGCCCAGCTTGTCGCCGCGTCCGCCGGTGGCGTCGGCGATCGCGCCGAGCGTCTCGTCGAGCTTCTCCGGCTCGATGCGCCCGAGCACCGTGGTCAGCTGCTGGAACACGGTGTTGATCTCCACCGTGACGTGCTCGGCGTCGAGCACCTGTCCGGCCCGCATCGCCTGCGCCGCAGGATGTTCCGGCGGGACGAGCTGCACGAATTTCGCGCCGAACACCGTCGTGGAGGCGATGTCGACCCGCACGTCGGCGGGAATGAGGTGCAGCTGTCCGGCATCGATCGCCAGCCGGATCGACGCGAGCCCGTCGGCGCGTTCGCCGATCGACTCGACCTTGCCCACCGTGACCCCGCGCATCTTGACGTCGGCGTCCGGATACATCACCAGTCCGGCGCGCGGCGACAGCACGGTCACCGGCACGGTGTCGGCGAATCCGCCGTTGAACATGGTCACGCTCAGGCCGATCACCGCGATTCCCACGGCGATCGAGGCCAACCCGGCGGCGGGGCGCGCCGTCGCCCGGGCGAACGACTTCATCGTCGACAACATCGGCACCTCTCAACCGGACAGATCGAAGTTTCCGTTGGCGCCGTAGACCGCCAGCGACACCAGCAGCGTCACCGACACGACCCCGATCAGCGACGTCCGCACGGCGTTTCCCACCGCGATGCCGACACCGGACGGTCCCCCGCCTGCGAAGTAGCCGAAGTAGGTGTGGATCAACAGGATGGTCAGCGCCATCAGGATCGCTTGCAGGAACGACCACACCAGGTCGATGGGGTTCAGGAAGGTCCCGAAGTAATGGTCGTACAACCCGGCGGACTGACCGAGCAGCACGACGGTGGTCACCCTGCTCGCGATGAAGGAGGCGATAACCGCGAGGGCGTACAGCGGGACGATCGCGATCATGCCCGCGACGATCCTGGTGCCGACGAGGTACGGGATGGGTTCGATCGCCAGCGATTCGAGCGCGTCGATCTCCTCGTTGATCCGCATCGCGCCCAGCTGCGCGGTGGCCCCGGCGCCGAAGGTCGCCGCCAGTCCGATGCCCGCGACGACCGGCGCCGAGATGCGCACGTTGATGAACGCCGACAGGAAGCCGGTCAGCGCTTCGATGCCGATGTTGCCCAGCGAGCTGTAGCCCTGGACGGCGAGGGTGCCGCCGGTGGCCAAGGTGAGGAATCCGACGATCACGACCGTTCCGCCGAACACCGCCAGCGCCCCGGAGCCCATGCTGATCTCGGCGATGAGCCGGACGGTCTCACGACGGTAGTGCCAGGCCCCGAACGGCGCGTACACCAGTGCCTTCACGTAGAAGACGGCATGGTCGCCGATCCGGCCCAGCGCCTGGTACGGCCGCCGAATGCGCCGAATGGTCTTGGGGTAGCGCGCGATCGGAGTCACCAGCGCCGCTCCTTCATCGCACGGTCATCTGGATGCCGATCGCCGTGACGACGACATTGATCACGAACAGGGACATGAAGGCGTAGACCACGGTCTCGTTGACCGCGTTGCCGACGGCCTTGGCCCCGCCGGTCACGATCAAGCCCCGGTAGCAGGCGACGAGCCCGGCCACCAGACCGAACAGCAGGGCCTTGACCGAGGAGATGATCACCTCGTCGATCCCGGTGAGCAGCGTGATCCCCGCGGCGAAAGCGCCCGGATTCACATCCTGGACGTAGACGGAGAACACGTAGCCCCCGATCACGCCGATGATGCACACCAGGTTGTTCAGCAGGAACGCCACCAGGCCGGAGGCCAGCATCCGAGGCGTCACGAGTCGTTGCACCGGATCGATGCCCAGCACCTGCATCGCCGCGATCTCCTCGCGGATGGTGCGCGAGCCGAGGTCGGCGCACATCGCCGTCGCGCCGGACCCGGCGACGATCAGCACCGTGACCATCGGACCCACCTGGGTCACCGCGCCGAACGCGGCGCCCGCGCCGCTGAGATCCGCGGCGCCGAGTTCGCGCAGCAGGATGTTGAGCGTGAAGCTCACCAGCACCGTGAACGGGATCGCCACGAGCAGCGTCGGCACCAGCGAGACCCGCACGATGAACCACGACTGCTCGAGGAATTCCCTGGTCTGGAACGGTCTTCGGAACAAGAACCGCACCGCGTCCGCCGACATGGCGAACAGCCCTCCGACGGCCTGCATCGGACCCGCCGCAGCCCGAGTGATCGTGCTGCGCACCTCGTGTCCCGGCAGAAGGCGGTGACGCCTTCGCGTCGTATCGGCCTCGGATTGCATTAATCACCCTCTCGGTGGTGGAAAATGCCATTCTCATATATGCACACGGTGACACACCTCATATGAGAATTCAATACACAGAGGAGGGTGGACTCGGGGCGCGGGCCTACCCTTCCCATGATGGGCCCCACCGGAAGCAGGCGGCTCTACCCAGCCGGCCGACCGGGCGCCACACGGTCACCAGCAGCGGCGGCACGGAGAACGGGGTGCGCAACGGCCGGGATCAGCTGCGCGCGAGGCGGTTTCGAGACGGAGCAGGGGGTCAGCCGACGGGACTGAGGTCGGCGCCGATCGGAGGGAACGCCGACAGCCCACTGCGGAAGACCTCGGTGGTTCCGACCGAGGCGGCCGGAACCGCCGCCGCGGTCAGCGCCTGGGCTTTGAACGCTTGCGCGGCCACACTGAGCCGGTGCAGCACCGGATCGACCCGATGTTCCGGGGGCGACGGCCAGCCCTCACCCCAGACCACCACCTGAACGCCACCATCGTCCAGGGCATTCAACAGCCCCCTTCGCGCCCGGCGATCACATTCGCAGACGTCGGCGGCGACCGCGAGCGCGTGCGGCTGACGCCCCTGCCCCCGCGAGGCGAGCACCTGCTCGAGTTCCAGCACCTCCGCGCCGAGGATGCGCAGCGGCCGCGTATCCGACAGGTCGGCGACGAGCACCGTGACGTCCCATCCGGCGACGGAGCGGTCGAACAGCCAGCCGCCGGCGTGTTCGACGACATCGACGACGCTGGTCGCGACGACGTCGAGCCGGTATCTCATCGTTCCCCATCCGGCGCGAAGTCGCGGGCCAGTGACCTGGTGTACTCGTGGAACACCTCGGCCAGCGGGATCGAGTGGTCGAGCATCCATGAGATCTCCATTCCATTGATGAAAGCGACGATTTCCACGGCCCGGGTGTCGGGATCGAAATCGGGCCGGAACCGTCCGATCTCCTGGTTGCGACGGATCACGTCGGCGACGATGCCGACGGCCACCTTCCAACGGTCGAGCAGGCGCTCGTGCAGTGGAGCCTCGGGCAGCAGGTTCTCCACCAGCAGTACTACGAAGGTGCCCACCAGTTCCGGTGAGCGCTGGATACGATCGGCGACCTTGCGGATCTCCGAGAACAGGTCTCCGGTCACGTCGGCTTCGCGGGCGTCGTCGGCGTCGCGAGCATCGAGCACGGCGTGCAGGAGTTGCTCCTTGGACGGGAAATGGTGCAGCAGTCCGGCCGGACTCACGCCGGCTTCCCGGGCGATCTGCGCCAGCGTCGTACTGCGCCAACCGTTTCGGGTGAGCAGTCGCTGAGCGACGGCGAGGATGCGCTGCCTGCGGTCTTCGCCTTTGGCCAGCAGGGAGGCATATGGACGAGGAGTGGTCACGGGAATCCCTGTTTCGATCAAACCTAGTGAACACACAGTAGGTTGGTTTTGCCGATGTGACAAGGGTCTCAGGCCCTTGCGGGCTCCCTGGAAACAACTCCCTTGCCTCAGCGCTGGAGCTCGACGCCGACAGCGGCAAGCTTCGCCCATCCATGGACGCCTCAGTTCCATTCCCACCACTCTGAGTGATAATTACATTCTCGCTGGTAAAACTGGAATCCATGCGGCTTTACAACGGAATGTGTAGGTCTCCTTCTCTTAATGTGATAACGTCATTCCCACGATGGAGCCGCGGCGATCCAGCAGGATCGCCGCCGCGCGGGTTGTCGCGAGCCCGGCCACCGAAGCCGGGCGGATCCGCGGCCGCGGTCCAACACGCCGCCGCCGAAGTCCGCGTTCGCCACCCCGCCGACGTGTGACCGCGGTTCCGTGCAGCGAACAGATCCATGGGAGGGTCAAGATGTCGGTTCCGACCAGCAGTGCCTCGTTGTACCCGCCCGGCGGATTCGGTCCGCCGAAAGACCGCCGCGGCCACGCCGAGGGCTCGGTGGGCCTGCCGCCCGGCACCGAGGTGTTCTCGGCGGACAACCACATCTCGCTGGCGCACGACATCTTCTACGAGCGATTCCCGGAATCGCTCAGGGACCGCGCCCCGCGCGTGTGGTACGAGGACGGCGCCTACCAGCTGGGCCGCAAGGGCAGGTCGTTCCTGCCCGGCGACTTCAGCCACGTGCTGATGCAGTACGACCCGCTGGACGGATCCGGCAGCGCCAACCTGGACGCACGCATCGCCGATCTGCGCGCCGACGGCATCGCCAAGGAACTCGCGTTCCCCAACGCCCTGCTCGCACTGCTGTTCTACCCGGACAAGGAGATTCGAGAGCTCTCCTTCCGGGTGTACAACGCCTACATCGCGGAGTTGCAGGAGCAGTCCGGCGGCACCTTCTACGGCGTCGGGCTGATCAATTGGTGGGACGCCGACGGCGCGCGCCGCACCCTCGCGGAACTGAAGTCGCTGGGACTCAAGACTTTCCTGCTGCCGCTGTCGGCCGGCAAGGACGACGAGGGCAACGTCATCGACTACGCGAGCACCGCGATGATCCCGGTGTGGGACGCGATCGAGGAGTCCGGTGTGCCGGTCTCCCACCACATCGGTGAGTCGCCGCTGTCGAGCCCCTGCGAGGTGAACAGTGTCGCCGTCGGCATGATGCACAACGTCGCCCCGTTCCGTGAGCTGTTCTCCAAGTACATCTTCAGCGGCATCATCGACCGGCATCCCGGCCTCAGCATCGGCTGGTTCGAGGGCGGGGTGAACTGGGTGCCTTCGGCGATCCAGGACGCCGAGCACATGCTGGCCTCCTTCCAGCACATGCTCGATCGTCCGGTCGAGCACGACGTGCGCCACTACTGGGACAACCACATGCGCGCGTCGTTCATGGTGGACCCGCTCGGCCTGTCGCTGATCGACCACATCGGCCGCGACCGGGTCATGTGGTCGTCGGACTACCCGCACAACGAGAGCACCTTCGGTTACTCGGAGAAGTCCCTGGAAGCCGTCGTGCAGGCCGTCGGCGCCCAGGACGCCGCCCGGATCGTCAGCGGCAACGTGGCGGAATTCCTGGGTCTGTCATGACGTCGTCCCCCGTCGCGGCCACCTCGTCCCTCGAGATCCCCGAGGTACCGGATCGCGCCCGCATGCGGCGCGACACCGGAGCGCGGCTGCGATCCGTCATGGCCGAGCAGGGCGTCGACGCCCTGATCCTGCTGAACAACAGCAACGTCGTGTATTCGACCGGTGCGAACTGGCCGCTCGGCGACGCCGGGCTCGCCCACGTCGAGCGGCCCGTCGCCGTGGTCGTGGCGGGCGATCCGTGGCCGCACCTGTTCCTGCCCTTCCGGGAAGGAACCTCGGCGGAGTCGGATCTTCCCGCCGATCACCTGCACGGACCCGTCTACCTCGAATTCGACGAAGGCGTGGCGGCTTTCGCGCGGCTGATCGCCGATCTCGTTCCGGCCGGGTCGGCCATCGCGGTGGACGAGTGCACCGGCGCCATGCTGCGCGCGCGGTCCACGCTGTTCCCCGGGGGCCCTCCGTCGGACGCCGCCACCGTGATCGGCGCCGCGAAACTGATCAAGACGCCCGACGAGATCGCCTGCATCCGCACCGCGTGCCGGATCACCGAGCAGGCCATGGTCGACGTACAGGCGGCGCTGGCGCCGGGGCGCAGGCAGATCGACCTGTCGGCGAACTTCGTGCGCCGGGCCTTCGAGCTGGGCGCCACCGCCACCATGCTCGACGCCATCTGGCAGGTGATGCCGGAGACCAAGGCCGACGGCGTCTGGACCACGCACGGCGATCTCGCCCTCCCGCTGCTGACCACCGAGCGAGAACTGGCCGCGGGCGACGTGCTCTGGACCGATGTCAGCATCACCTACGGCGGCTACTGCTCCGATTTCGGCCGCACCTGGACGGTGGGCACCGAGCCCGACGCACGCCAGCAGCGGCAGTTCGAGCGCTGGCGGGAGATCCTCACCGCGGTGCTGGACGTGACCCGGGCCGGCGCCACCGCGGCCGACCTCGCCCGGGCGGCGATCGCCGCCAACGGCGGCGCCAAGCCGTGGCTGCCGCATTTCTACCTGGGACACGGAATCGGCGTGAGCGCCGCCGAGATGCCGATGATCGGCACCGATCTCGGCGACGAGTTCGACGAGAACTTCGTGTTCCGAACCGACATGGTGCTGGTTCTGGAGCCGGTCGTCTGGGAGGACGGCACCGGCGGCTACCGAAGCGAGGAAATCATCGTGATCACCGAGGAGGGCTGGACGGCCCTCACCGACTATCCCTATGCCCCCTATGGCCATTGAGGTCGTGCCGGACGATCGCGCCCTGCGACATGGGCGGCGCGATCGTGCCCTCGCACAGATGGAAGCCCATGATCTGGACGTCCTCGTTCTCGGACGTCAGGCCAACGCCCGCTACGTGTCGGGCACACCGCAACTGTGGGTCGCGGGCACCCGCCCGTTCGGTCCGGTGGCGACGGTGGTGCGGCGGACGCGCGCGGTGCATCTGCTGAGCACCTGGGACGAAGGCGTGCCCGACGACATCCCGCACGAGCACCTCTACGGCATCGCGTGGAACCCGGTGAACACCATCGCCGTGCTGCGCGGCATCGAGGGAGCCGCCACCGCGCGGCGGGTCGGCACCGACGCGCTGTCGCCCACCTTCGCGAAACTGCTGCCGACCGCCTTCCCCGCCGCCGAATTGGTGGACGGTGAGCTCGCGATGCGCGCCGCGCGCCGCATCAAGACCGCCCACGAGGTGGAGGTTCTGCGCGGCACGCTCCGGATCGCCGAGACCGGTCTGTCCGCGGCGGTGGCCCGGCTCGCGCCGGAGGTCACCGAACAGGCGCTGATCGGTGCGCTGCTGGAAGCGATGACCGCCGGCGGCGTCAGCACCCCCGCGTCGCAGGATTCGGCCTGGGTGACCTCACGGGAGCACCCGTGGCGCCGGGCGGGCGCGGACCGGCGCGTGCGACCGGGCGATCTGGTGGCCTTCTCCTCCGGTGTCCTCGGCGAGGGCTACATCGGCGAGGTGGGCCGCACCTGGCCGGTCGGCGGGGAAGGCGACGACGGCGTCCGCAAGCTGTACCGGCGCTGGGACGGATTGTGGGCGCGCCTGATCGAGGCCTGCCGTCCCGGATCGGCAGGCACGGATCTGCTCGCCGCCTACGAGATCGCGGGCGAACCGCTGCCGCCGATGCCGGTCGCGCGTGGACTCGGCATGGGTTTCGATCCGCCGGTGGTGACGTCCCAGCTGCGGGCGAGTGCCGAGACCGAACGCCTGGAACCGGGCATGGTGCTGGCCGTCACCGCGTACGTGTGGGAATCGGGGGTCGGGGCGGTGTTCGGACGCGACGCGGTGCTGATCACCGAGGACGGCGCCGAGGTGCTCACCGTCGCTCCGCACTGGGAGCACTAGGGTTCGGCGCTCCGGAACCGCCGGAGCACCGAACAGCCGTGTCCGGCACGAGGTTCCGGACACATTTCGACTTCGGCAAAGGAGCCCGCCCATGCCCGGTACCGAGCAGCCCTCGGCGGAGGAGATCATCCGCTACGAGAAGGACCCCGAGACCAGGATCGCGACCATCACGTTCGACCGGCCCGACCATCTCAACGCGCCCACCATCGCGGCGCGCCTGCGCTACGCCGACCTGTTGCACCGCGCGAACGTCGACGACGAGGTGAAGGTGCTCGTCGTGCGCGGCGCGGGCGACGATCTGGGCACCGGAGCCGACCTCCCCGAGTTCATGGCGGTGCAGAACGCGCCGACCCAGGGTCCGCGGTTGAGCGAGTACAAGATCGGCGAGGACGAGGTGCGGTATCCGCCCAAGGAGTCCTTCCGGCACGGCGCCACGATCAGCCAGTGGTACGCCAATGCCCAAGCCGGTTGCCGCAGCCTGCAGGAGTTCAAGAAGATCAGCATCCTGGAGGTGAAGGGCTACTGCTACGGCTGGCACTTCTACCAGGCCGCCGACGCCGACCTGGTGATCTCCTCCGACGACGCCCTCTTCGGTCACCCGTCCTTCCGGTACTACGGCTGGGGACCGCGGATGTGGACGTGGGCGCAGACCATGGGCCTGCGCCGGTTCCAGGAGATGGTCTTCACCGGCCGGGCGTTCACGGCGCGGGAGATGTACGAGTGCAACTTTTTGAACAAGGTCGTGCCCCGGGCGGAACTCGAGGCCGAGACCGAGAAGTACGCGCGGGCCTGTGCGCGCAACCGCCCCACCGACACGGTCTTCATGCAGAAGGTCTTCTTCGAGGTGATGAAGCAGCACCAAGGCGAGTACATGGGCAGTTTGCTGAGCGGGTTCTTCGAGTCGATGGGCGGCCACATCCACGCCGACGACGACGAACTCATGCTGGACAACGCCTTCGAGGGCGGGCTCAACAACTCGGTCAAGGACAACGACGCGCAGTTCCCGCCGGAGTTCCGGCTCAGCAAGTCGGGTCGCGAGAAGCGGGTCTGACTCCGCCGCGCGCCGGGGATCGGAACGGTGAGGGTCATGGCATCGAAGGAATCCGCAAGCAGCGCCGAACGCCCCGTCGAGCCGCCGTTGCGCGGATGCGTGGTGGTCGACCTCTCGTCCGGGATCGCCGGTGCGTATTGCACCAAACTACTGGCCGACGGCGGCGCGGAAGTCATCAAAGCCGAAGCGCCGGAGGGGGATCCGCTCCGGCGCTGGTCGGCCTCGCACGCCGAACTCGGCCCCGGCGCCGACGGCGCGCTGTTCGCTTTCCTGGCCTGTTCGAAGAAGAGTGTGGTGGCCGACCCAGGCGCGCCCGCCGACCTGGAACTCGTCGACGGTCTGCTGGCCTCGGCCGACATCGTGGTGTGGTCCCCGGGGTCGCGGCTCACCGAGCATCCCCGGTTCACCGCCGCCGCGCTGCGACGCACGCACCGGCACCTGGTGGTCACCGCGATCACCCCCTTCGGTCTCGACGGGCCGTGGCACGATCGCCCGGCCACCGAGTTCACCCTGCAGGCCTGGTCCGGCGGCATCGTCGGGCTCGGCCGGGGTGCGCCGGACCGCGCTCCGGTGTACGTGGGCGGCCGGATCGGTGAGTGGTTCGCCGGCGCCTACGCCTGCGCGGCCACCATGACCTCGCGGCTGCGCACGCTCGGAACCGGTGCCGGTGAACTGGTCGACCTGTCCGTGCTGGAAACCCAGATCCTCGGGCTCACCTATTTCCCGGTCTCGTTCTTCGACGCTCTCGGACGGCCGTTCCGCACGGAACGACGGCGCAGCGTGCCCGGGGTCGCGACCGCCGCCGACGGCTTGGTGGCGGTGGGCTGCGGCACCGCGCAGCAGTGGTTCGACCTGTGCGCGATGGTGGGGCATCCGGAGTGGATCGAGGAAGACCCCAACCCCGCGATCACCCAGCGGGCCAACGAGAAAGCGCCGGAGATCTTCGCCTGGATGGCCGAGCAGCCCGCCGAGGTGATCCGCGACCTGGCGACGGCCTTCCGCATTCCCAACGGTCCCGTGGTCAACGGGGCCGACGCGCCCACCATGGATCATCATGTGGCGCGCAAGTTCTTCACGGTCAACCCGCGGGACGGCTTCGTCCAGCCGGGCCCGCCGTACCGCACCCGGCCCACGCTGTTGCGCGACCCGCAACCCGCTCCCCGGCTCGGCGAGCACACCGAGGAGTATCGAGCCCGGCGCCGCGAGCGCGCGAGCACGGCCCGTGTCGGCGTGCCGGATCCGTTGCCGTTCCGCGAACTTCGCGTCCTGGATCTCACGACGTTCTGGGCAGGACCGTCGTGCACCCACTTCCTCGCCATGCTCGGCGCGGAGGTCATCCATGTGGAGTCGGCCGGGCGACCCGACGGCACCCGCCTCATCGCGGGTGTGCCGCCGACCGAAGATCAATGGTGGGAGAAGTCCCCGATCTTCTCCGGGCTCAACACCGGCAAAAAAAGCCTCACGCTGGACTTCCGTTCCGAGCGAGGGCGGGATCTGTTGAAGCGGCTGGCCGCCACGTGCGATGTGATCGTCGAGAACTACACGCCCCGCGTCCTGGAACAGATCGGCCTGGACTACCCGGCCGTGCGGGAACGGCGTCCGGACACGATCATGGTCCGGATGCCGGGATTCGGCCTCGACGGTCCCTGGCGCGACAATCCCGCCTTCGCGTACGTCATCGAGGACACGTCCGGCTTGACCTGGCTGACCGGTTATTCGGACCAGAACCCCGTGGAGCCCTACTCCATCGGTGATCCCAATGCGGGCGTGCACGCGCTCAACGCCCTGCTGCTGGCCCTGGAACACCGGCGGCGCACCGGTCAGGGAGTGCTGGTGGAGGCCGCTATGGTCGAGGCCGCGCTCAATGTGTCCGCCGAGCAAGTGATCGAGTACTCGGCCTACGGCGCGCTGCTGGAGCGGGACGGCAACCGCGGCCCCTGCGCGGCGCCACAGAATCTCTATCGAGCGGCGGGAGTGGACGAATTCGGCCGGGAGGATTGCTGGGTGGCGATCGCGGTCGCCACCGACGCGCAGTGGCGGCGATTGCGCGAAGCGCTCGGCACCCCGTTCTGGGCCTTGGATCCCGAACTCTCCTCCGGACCGGGGCGCCGCCGCAGGCACGACCTGATCGACGAGCGGCTCGCCGAATGGTGCGCGCAGCGCGACAGCGACGAGATCGTCCGCGTCCTCTGGAACGCCGGTGTCCCGGTCGCGAAGGTCATGCAGCCGCATCGGCAGACCGAACTGCCACAGCTGCGGTTCCGTGACTTCTTCGAGCCGGTCGCCCACCCCGTCGCCCGGACGGCCGGGCACAGCACGGTGCCGTTCCGGTCCTCGGCCGGTCCGCGGCGCTTCCACCGGAAGCACGCGCCCCTGCTCGGCGAGCACAACACGGAACTGCTCACCGCCCTCGGCCTGACCGAGACGGAGATCCGCGCGCTGGAGGCCGACGGCGTCATCGGAGGCTTTCCCGCCGTCGCGCGGTGAATGCGGCCATGCTCATGCTGACGCTGGTCGGCGCCCTCGCCCTGGGAGAGCAACCCACCATTCCGCAGCTACTCGGACGCGTTCTCATCCCGCGCAGCGCTTGGACGACCTCCGCGCTCGACTCTGCACGGCGCGGATGACACCCACCGTCGCGAAGCGGCTGTGCGCGGCGTGCGGCATCACCGGCTGCGAGCCGGAACCGGTACCGCGGGAGCGAACCCGAGTCCCGAGGCAGCCGCGGCCGGCTCGCTGATCTTCGGTCCGGGTCTCCCCTCCGTCACCCGGGCGCCCGCGGAATCCATGTGGGGCACTCGCATCCGCCATGCGCGGCACCGGAACCGGTTCAGGAGGTGAACGCGGGCAACGTTTCCCAGCCGCGGACGGTCGAGGTGGGCGACAGCTTCGCGTTCGCCAGGTCCACCTCCCACTCGGGGAACCGCGCGAGGATCTCCTCGAGCGCGATCCGTCCCTCCAGGCGAGCCAGCGCCGATCCGAGGCAGTAGTGCGTGCCGACGCTGAACGAGAGGTGCTGGCGGGTGTCGCGGTGGATGTCGAAGACATCGCCGTCCGGCGGGAATTGCCGGTGGTCCCGGTTTGCCGCGCCGATGAGCATCATCATGGCGCTGCCCTCCGGCACGGTCCGGCCGTGCACCTCGACATCGCGGGTCACATACCGCGCCACATGCGGCGCGGGTGGTTCGAAGCGCAGCAGCTCTTCGATGGCGTTCGGAATCAACCGCGGGTTCGCCACGAGCTCGCGGCGCTGGTCCGGATGCTCCGCGAGAACCTTGCCCGCCCAGCCGATCAGCCGGGTCGTTGTCTCGTTGCCCGCGCCGGAGACCACGTTCACGTACGTGAGCAACTCCTCGCGGCGCAGCTTGCGCACGGCGCCGGTCTCGTCCTCGAACTCGACGTTGAGCAGTTCGGTCATGATGTCGTCGGAGGGATGCTCGGCGCGCCAGTCGATGTAGGCGGCGAAGATGTCGCCGCCGGCCATGCCCTCAGCGGCGGCCTTCATCGGCTTGCCCTCCTCGGTCCGCATCTGCTCGTTCGCGAAGTCGCGGATGGCCTCCTGATCCTCCTCCGGGATGCCGAGCAGCATGCCGATGGTGCGCATCGGCATCTGCGCGCCGATGTCGGCGATGAAGTCCAGCTGTCCGGTACCGACGTGCGGATCGAGACTGAGCGCGCAGAACTCACGGATCTTGTCCTCCAGCGCGCGGATCTTGCGCGGGGTGAACATGCGCGAGAGCAGGCTGCGGTGGATGTCGTGGATCGGCGGATCCTCGAAGATCAGCACGCCGGAGGGAATCTCGATGTTCGCTTTGATCAGTTCGATGATCGCACCGCGCGCGGAGCTGTAGGTGTCCTTGTCCAGCAACGCCGCGTTGACATCCGCGTGGCGACTGACCGCGTAGAAGTCGTGCTTCTCGTTGTAGTACAGCGGCATGTCCTCGCGGAGCCGTTTGAACATCGAATAGGGATCGGCATTGAGATCGACGTCGTACGGGTCGTAGTAGACGTCGCTGGCCGCGCTTGTGGTCACAGTGGTTCGCCTCTTCTCTTTCTTGGAGTTGAAATTCTCAGTGGCCCGTCAGGAAACCTGGCGGCCGAGCGCATTCGGCTCGACGCCCTACCAGCTCACCGGCAGCTCGTACAACCCGTAGGCGAGCCGGTCGTGCTTGAACTGGACTTCCTCGAACGGAATCGCCAAGCGCAGTGTGGGAATGCGCCGAACCAGCGTCCGGAAGACGATCTGTAGTTCGGCCCGGGCGAGCTGCTGCCCGACGCACTGGTGCGGGCCGAAGCCGAACCCGAGGTGCTGGCCGGCGGCCCTGCGCAGATCCAGCCGATCCGGCTGCTCCCAGGCCTTTTCGTCCCAGTTGGCCGGCGCGAGGTCGAAGATCAGGCCGTCTCCGGCCCGGACGGTCTCCCCCGCGATCTCGATGTCCTCGATCGCGATGCGCCGCTGTCCGTTCTGGATGATGCTGAGGTAGCGCAACAGCTCCTCGACCGCGTTGACGACGATCTTCGGATCGTCGGTATCACGCAACAGGGCGAACTGATCGGGGTTGCGCATCAGGGCCAGGGCTCCGAGCGAGATCATGTTGGCGCTTGTCTCGTGGCCCGCGATCAGCAGGCCGGTCCCCAGCTGGGCGGCCTCCTTCATATCGATCTCCCCGGCGCGCACCCGCTCCGCGATATCGGACACCACGTCCTCGGCGGGGCTTTCCAACTTCTTCTTCACCAGGTCGACCAGATACCGCGCCAGCCCCGCGCGACCCTCTGCGGCCTGCTCCTTGGTCGCGTACCGGTCGACGTTGACGGTGGCGTGCTTCTGGAAGAACTCGTGGTCCTCGTAGGGCACGCCGAGCATCTCGCTGATCATCAGCGTCGGCACCGGCAGCGCCAGCGCTTCGACCAGGTCGGCGGGCTGCGGCCCGGCCAGCAGCCGGTCGATGTGCTCGTCGGTGATCTGCTGGATGACCGGCCGCAGCGCTTCCACCCGCTTGAAGGTGAACGGCTTCGTGAGCATCCGCCGGTACCGGCTGTGCTCCTCGCCGTCGGTGGTGAACAGCGACTTCGGCCTGCTGTCCACGATCGCCGCCATGCCCTCGTTCCAGTGCGGGAAGCCGGGCCGATGATCGTCCACGCTGACCCTCGGATCCGACATCAGGGCCTTGAATTCGGCATATCCGGTGACCAGCCAGGGGGTGCTGCCGTCCCAGATGCGGACACGGTTGAGCGGCTTGCCCCGGCCCAGCCGCAACGCCTCGGGTGGCGGCGCGAACGGGCATCCGGCCGACCTGGGCATGGGATAGTCGGGGAACTCCGTGGCGGCGGTGGTCGTATCGGTCAATGCTTCGGACACTGTTCGCTCCTGGGTGATCGGATGCGGAAGAACCGCGGACTGCCGGTTCATTCCTCGATGTGGATGGCCATGGCCGGGCAGACCGCCGCGGCTCGGCGCACGTCCTCGGCGAGTTCGTCCGGCGGGTTCTCGTCGAGCAGGACGACGATGCCGTCCTCGTCTCGCTGATCGAAGACGTCGGCCGCGTGCATGACGCAATGCCCGGCCGCGACGCATTTGACTTGATCGACAGTCACTTTCATCGGGACCTACTTTCCTACGGGGAGTGAGCGGGGGTCGGGGGCGAGACGAGCAGGGCGTGCGCATCGGCCACCTGTTGGCGCTGGATCCTGGCCTGCTTGGGCATGTTCCAGCCCAGCACCGCGGTGACGCCCCCGCCTCGCTCGAAGCGCGCGACGAACCGGCCGTCGTCCGGGTCGCCGTCGACGATCGTGGCCCGCGCGTCGGCCGTGATCGTCCCGTACACCTGGATCTTGGTGCCGAATTGATCGCTCCAGAAGTACGGAATCGGCTGATACGCCCGCTCGGCGCCGAGGATGTTCGCCGCGACCACCCCTGCTTGTTCGGTCGCGTTCGTGCGGTTCTCCAACCGGAGGGTCGTCCGCAGCGCGGGATGGTGCCACCGGGCGACGTCGCCGACGGCGTAGACGCCGTCGGCGGCGCGGCAGCACGCATCGCAGACCACACCGTCGGCGAGGGAAAGCCCGCTGCCGACCAGCCACTCGGTGGCGGGCACCGCCCCGATCGCGACCACCACCAGGTCCGCGGGCAGCGTCTCGGACGTCTCCAGGACGACGCCGGTGACTTCGCCGTCGCGGTCGGTGAGACCGGAGACGCCGACGCCGAGCCGCAGGCGGACTCCGTTGCCGGTGTGCAGATCGGCGAGCAGGTCCGCTACCGGAACGCCGAGCTGCGCCGCCATCGGGGCGCGCTGCGGACCCGTCATCGTGACGTCGTGGCCGGACTGCCGTGCGGTGGCGGCGATTTCCGCGCCGAGCACACCCTCGCCCACCACGACCACGCGCGCGCGGGTCGCCAGGTCGTCGCGCAGCGTGAGCGCGTCGTCGAGCGTGCGCAGTACGTGGACGCCGCGTAGTCCGGGCGGCGCGGGCAGCCTTCGCGGTCGCGCTCCGGTGGCGATCACGATGTTCTCGGCTGTCACCGCGCCGGTCGCCGTGTGCACGGTGCGGGTGGCGGCGTCCAGCGCGAGGGCGGGCGAACCGAGGGCGACGTCGATGTCGAGTTCGGCCAGCAGGCGGGGCGCACGCAGGAGAGTGCGCTCGGGCCGCCAGGCGCCGGAGAGGATCTGCTTGGACAGCGGCGGGCGATCGTAGGGCAGGTGCGGCTCGGCGCCCAGCAATGTGATGCGGTCGCGGTACCCGCCCCGCCGCAGCGCCTCCACGGTGGCCAGGCCCGCGGCCGAGGCTCCGACGACGAGAACTCCGGTGCGGCGGGTCATCGCGGGCCCGCGGCGACGGACTGCTCCGCCGGCTTCTTGCGCGGTTTCAGGGGTTTACCCGCGACCGTGCCGCCGTCCACCGGCAACATCGTGCCGGTGACGTACCCCGATCGGTCGCTGCCGAAATACACGGCGACCTCCGCGACATCCTCGGGCGTGCCTTCGCGCGGCAGCGGGCGGTCGGCCCGCATGGACTCGCGCATCGCCGTGGTGAACCGTTCGCCGTGCTCGGCCGACATCGTCGCCGCCGAGGAGGCGAGCAACGAAGTCGGTATGTTGCCGGGCGCGATGCAGTTGACGCGAATGCCGAACTGCGCCAGCTCGATCGCCGCCGATTTGGTGAAGTGCACGACCGCCGCCTTGGACGCCCGGTAGCTCTGCACTCCCCCGCCCGCCTGGATGCCCCCGACCGAGGACACGTTGACGATCGAGCCGCCGCCGTTGTCGGCCATGTGCCGGGCCGCGAAGCGGGTGCCCGCCATGACGCCGAGCAGGTTCACACCGAGCACCCGGTGGAAGTCGGCGAGATCGTCGTGCAGCAGGCTCCTGTGCATCTTGCCGGAGATGCCCGCGTTGTTGCACATCACGTCCAGTCCGCCGAAGGTCCGCACCGCGCGGTCCACGAGCCGCTCGACCTGCGCCGGATCGGCGACGTCGATCTGCTCGAAGATCGCCGCCGCGCCATAGCCGGCCACCGACGCCGCGCCGCGTTCGGAATCGACGTCGGCGACCACGACACGGGCGCCTTCGGCGACGAACCGCGCCACGATCGCGCTGCCGATACCCGACGCGCCGCCGGTGACGACGGCGACCTTGCCCGCCAATTCGTCGGTCATGCCATATTTCCTTTCGTCAGCTCACCGAGGAATGCCGGCAGCAGGTCGTTGACGACCTCGGGCTGCTCGATCTGGGGACAGTGCCCCGCACTCGCCACGGCGACGGAACGTCCGTCCGGGATGCGCGCCGCGATATCCGCGGACCAGCCCGCGGGCAGCAACTTGTCGCAGGCGCCTTCGACGAGGAGGACGGGCACGCGGATGCGCTCGTAGGCCCGCTCACTCGACGGGGCGGGCGGCGCCTCCGCCCCCGGACGGCGAAACCGCGCGGCCGCCAACGCCTCCCACGCACCGGGGGCGATACTCGATTCGTATCGTCTCCGAACATAATCCTCGTCGGCCGGGTACGACTCCGCGTGGAACAGCGCCCGGACGATGGCTCGCATCCCGGACAGCGTGGCGTCGTAGTCGTAGAGCGCTCGCATGTGCTCGTTGCGCTGGATCTCCCCGCCTCCGCAGATCGCCACCAGGCTGCGCATCGGGAGCTTCGGCGCCGTCGAGGTCGCGTCGACGAGCAGGTTGATCGCGCCCATGGAATTGCCGACGAAGTGCGCCGACTCGACGCCGAGGATCGCGAGGAAGCGTGCGATGTGCCGGATCCGCAGACCGCGGCCGTCGTTGAAGTCGACCACTTTCGCCGAGCCGCCGAAGCCGAGCATGTCCGGTGCCAGCACCCGGTAGCGCGGGGCGAGGGCGTCGATGGTGCGCTCCCAGCCCAGTTCCGCGCAGGCGCCGAACTCGCCGCCGTGCAGCAGCACCACCGGTTCACCCGCTCCCGCTTCCAGGTAGGCGGTTGTGCAGCCGTCCACCACGACGGTTCTGCGCTGCGCGATCACGAGACGCTTCCTATCCGGTCGATGTGCGTCGGCGCGCGAGTCACCGCGCCTCGGTGGTTGTCCGACAACGGAATTCGTTCGACGATGCGCACCTGCTCCGGTTCGACCGCGGTGTCGACCGCATCGCCGAGCAACCGGACTTCGCGCAACCCGAGTTCCTCGAGAATGTCGAACGCCGATCGGACGTCGTTGTGGTCGGCGGAATGCGGCAGTGCACAGCGGGTTTCGACATCCGGTCGGCAAGCGCGCAAGGTATCCCGCACGGCGGTGCCGCGCGCGCGGATGTAGACGAGCACGCCGCCGGCGGACCGCGCGATGCGATCCAGTGCGTGATCGAGTTCGGCCCGGCATCCGCAGTGCCGGGAGCCGAAGACGTCACCGGCGAGGCATTCGAAGTGCAGGCATACCAGCGGCGCGAGGTCCGCCGACGGATCGCCGTGCACGAACGCGACGTGTTCGCGATCCAGTCCGTCGGTGAATCCGATCGCTCGGAACTCCCCCATCGGCAGCGGAATCCGAGCGACGCCGCGGCGGCGCACCCGGCACAGCTCGCGGCGGCGGTAGGCGACCAGGTCATCGATCGACACCACCGGCAGCCCGTGTTCGCGACCGAGGTCGAGCAGTTCGGTCCGCCCGGCTTGTTCGCCGTCGGCGCCGCAGACCTCGCACAGCACGCCCACGGGCGCCATTCCGGCCAGCTCGACCAAGTCGACCGCGGCCTCCGGGGAGGCGGGCACCGAGAGCACACCACCGGCGGCGCAGCCGAGCGGGAAGACGTGTCCGGGCCTGGTGAACGTGTTCGGCGTGCTCGCCGGGTCGGCGAGCGCGCGAATCGTGTGGGCGCGGTGGGAGGCACGGACGCCGCCCGCCTCGGTTCCGGCCAGGCCCACCGACACCCGGAACAGCTCGCGGCCCGGCCCGGTGGAGGTCGGATCGGCCGGCGGTATCCCGAGCGCGTCCAGCACCGCCGAGCGCATCGATACGTGGATGAGCCCGCATCCGATGGTGGTCATGGCCTTGGCCGCTTCGGCCGTCATGCGTTGCGCCGCCATCACCAGATCGCCCCGGCACCCACCGTCCGCCTCGCCGAGGACGAGGATCATCCGCCCGTCCCGGAGGGCGGCCGTCGCCTCGGCCACCCCGGCCCGGGCCGCCTGCCGGGGCGAGGTCGTCATGCGCGGGCCTCGCCTGCCGGGGCGAAGGTCAGCACCTGCGTGGCGAGCAGCTCGAGCTGAGCGCTGACCGTCTCGTCGGTCAGCCTGCCTTCGGCATCCCAGATCGGCTCCGCGGAATTGATCGCGACGCCGAGCGGAGTCGGCCACGCCCGCAACGCGTGACCGATCACCCGCAACTGTCCGAGCGTTCCCACGGCGGCCTGCCAGCCGTAGGCGCAGGTGATGCAGCCCCACGGTTTGTTGTCCAGGTACACCGTCGCGTCCCCGCGCAGATCCTCGATGTAGTCGAGGGCGTTCTTCACCAGGCCGGAGACGCCGCCGTGGTAGCCGGGCGAGCCGATCACCACCGCGTCCGCGCTGCGCAGCGCCTCCACCAGCGCGGTCGCTCGCTCGGTGCGGACCGGGTCGTGCGGGTTGTACATCGGCAGGTTGATCTCCTCACCACAGAACAGCGCGGTGCGCCCGCCGTGGCGTTCCACGGCCGCCAGGCAGTGCCGCAGCGCTCGCTCCGTCGACGAACCCGCCCGCAACGTGCCGCCGACGCCGACGACGAACGGCCGCCCGTCACCGGCCACCTCGGGGGCGGTCGCACTTCTCGCGCCTGCGGTCATGACCGATACCTCGTGCTTCCTCTGGGTCCCTACTTGATGGCGATCGGATTGATGGGGGATCCGACGGCGCCGATCACGCGCAACGGCGGTGCGACGAGCTGGAATTCGTAGACGCCGTCCGCGGCGCAGTCGGCCGCGAGCGCGGTGAGATCCCAGTACTCGCCGAGCATCAGGCCCATGTCCCGCAGGCAGAGCATGTGCAGCGGCAGGAAGGTGCCGTCCACTCCGGACACCGGGTCCTCGACCATGAGGTTGTCCGCGGCCACGGCCGCGATCTCCCGTTCGTGCAGCCACGTCGCGCACCGCCAGTCCAGGCCCGAGTACGGTTCGGTGCCGTCGCCCGCCTCGAGGAAGCGAGCCCACCAGCCGGTGCGGATCAGCACGATGTCGCCGCGTCCGACCTCGACGCCCTGCGCCTCGGCGACCTCGTCCAGCTCGTCGGGAGTGATCGGGTCGCCCGCCGCGAGAAAGGTGTCGGCGCCGCGGTGGCGGACCAGATCCAGCAGCACGCCGCGGGTCGTGATGCCCTTGCCGTCGACTTTGTCGATCCCGCAGTGGTACGCGCCCAGACTGGTGACCGAGCTCGCCGGGAAACCGTTGTACAGGTGGTCGTCGTAGTAGACGTGCGACAGCGCATCCCACTGCGTCGCGGCCTGAAGCGGCATGATGATCAGGTCGTCGTTGAAGCGGAACGGGTTGTCCTCGAAGAAGCCGCTGAGTTCGCGTCCGACGCTGTTGCGCAGCCACTTCGGGCCGTACTCGGTCAGGGTTCGCGCGTCGCCGCCGTCCACCGTCATCACGTGCACGGGGTTGTGCCGGAACTTGAACGCGCCCTGCGGTCCGGACGAGCCGAAGTCGACGCCGAGCGGGAACACCCGTCCGTGCCGTACCAGGCGAGCCGCCTCGGTGACCTTGTCCGGGGTGATGAGATTGAGCGTGCCGAGTTCGTCGGCGGCGCCCCATCGGCCCCAATTGCGTACACCGTCGGCGACACGCCGGAATTCCGTCAGATCGGCCACGCTGCTTCTCCTTTCACGCTGAGTGCCGGCGCTCCGGCGGTCATGAGCCTGCGTCCACACCGGCGATCCGGGCGCCCACGTTCCCGCCGTCGACCCAGAGCACCTGGCCGGTGACATAACTCGCCGCCCGGCTGTTGAGGAACAGCAAGGCGGCCGCTTGTTCGGCCGGTTCGCAGACCCGGCCCAGCGGCTTGGGAATGGTGTCGAGATATTCCTGGCCGTAGGCCGAGCGCAGTTGCTCCAGGATGGGCGTCTCTGTCACTCCCGGACCCGTGCAATTGATCCGGATGCCGCGCGCCCCCAGCGCGACGGCGTTACGCATCGTGTAGTAGATGATCGCTTCCTTCGACAACCGATAACCGCCGTCGGCCACGGCGTCGGGATGGGCTTCGCACCAGGCGATTCCGGCGTGCATATCCGGGGTGTCCAGCAGGCCGCCGACCTGTTCGCGGTGCTCGAGATAGCCGGCCGCCGCGAGCGAGGACACGCTCGCGATCGTGGCTCCCGGCGCCATCGACCGCGCCAGCGCATCGGTGAACTGCCGCAGGCCGAGGAAATTGATCGTGACCACGCGGATCGGGTCGCCGATGCCCGAGGAGACGCCCGCGACGTTGAACAGGGAGTCGACGCGGCCGACGAGCGTGGCGACGGCGCGTTCGATCGACGCGGCATCGGCCATGTCCACTCGATGGAATTCGTCGAGTTCACCGGCCGGCTCCGCCACGTCCAGACCGGTCACGCGGCCGCCGAGTGCCCTGACCTGACGGGCCACGCAGGCGCCGATCCCGGACGAGCATCCGGTCACGACGACTCGCTTGCCGTCGTAGCGCCACAGCTCATCGGCTCGTTCGCCCTCGGGCATCTCCTCTGTCTCCCTCTCGTCCGGGGATCACTGCGCTTCTTCCTTGGCGCGTTGCGCGGCTTGCACCCGGCCCTCGTTGATCTCGGCCATGGCTTCGGGGATCTCGCTGGCGGTGAAGGAGCCGCCCCGGCCGGTGGGCAGGCCGCCGAACGCGTAGTTCTCGTCGAACGCCGGGGAGGCCAACGGCTTACGCCGCGCCTCGACCTTCTCGATGACCGGCTCGAGGCGCTTGGCCTTCGCGGCGACGGTCTTCTCGTCGCGCTCGATGAACTCCGGCAGCACGTGCTCGCCCATGAGTTCGATGGACTCCATGGTGGCTTCGTGGCTGCGCGGGTTCAGCAGCAGGATGATCTCGTCGACGCCGCTCTCCTCGTAGCCGCGCAGGAATTCGCGTACGGTGTCCGGCGATCCGATGGCGCCCCGGCCCGGCCCGTAGGCCAGCGTCTCGTCCTCCGCGACGGCGTCGAGGTAGCGCTCCCACACACCCGTGCGACCGGGGGTGTGCTGGCCGGTCATGTAGTAGTGCATGATCCCGAAGGAGAAGAACCCGCCGCCGAGTCCCAGTCGCTGGAGAGCCTGCTCGTCGGTGGGCGCGACCATCATCGACAGATCGCCGCCGATGGCCAGGATGTTCGGGTTGAGCACCGGCAGCCACGGCTCGGCCTTGTCCTCGAACTCCTGGTAGTACCCGCGGACCCGATCCGCCAGCGGCCCGGGGCCGGTGTAGGCGAAGCTCAGCGCACCCGCGCCCAACCGCGCCGCCATCTGCACCGAGGAAGGCCGGGTACAGGCCACCCACACCGGGGGATGCGCGCGCTGGTGCGGCTTGGGAATCACATTGCGCGCGGGCATCTGGATGTGCTCGCCCTCGAAACCGGTGAACGGCTCCTCGATCATGCAGCGGATGGCGACCTCCAGGGCCTCCTCCCACTGCCCGCGCTTGTCGGCGGGATCGATGTCGAATCCGCCGAGTTCACCCACCGACGACGATTCGCCGGTGCCGAATTCCACCCGTCCATCGGAGATCAGGTCGAGTGTGGCGACCCGTTCGGCGACCCGGGCCGGATGGTTGATCGCCGGAGGCAGATGCATGACGCCGAAACCGAGCCGGATGTTCTCGGTCCGCTGGCTGGCGGCGGCCAGGAAGATCTCCGGCGCGGTGGAATGGCAGTACTCCTCGAGGAAGTGGTGCTCGGTCAGCCAGACGGTGGAGAACCCCGCCTTGTCGGCGGCCTCCACCTCCGCGAGACCTTCCTTGAAGAGCAGTCGCTCGTCGTCCGGCACCCACGGCCGCGGCAGCGCGAATTCGTAGAACAGGGATATCTTCATCTACTTACTTCCTCCGATGGAATCGAACGTCGAGTTGTCGCCGGCGGATTCGGTGTGGTCCGCCGTCGTGCTACCCGCCAGGTGCTCGACCGCGACATAGCCGAACGTCATCGCGGGCCCGATCGTGGCGCCCGCGCCCGCGTAACTGCGGCCCATGACCGCCGCGGAGGTGTTGCCCACGGCGTAGAGACCCGGGACGACGGTGCCGTCGGACCGCAGCACCCTGGCGTGCTC
The DNA here is from genome assembly GCF_040630775.1 of Nocardia sp. NPDC005745. Classification (NCBI taxonomy): domain Bacteria; kingdom Bacillati; phylum Actinomycetota; class Actinomycetes; order Mycobacteriales; family Nocardiaceae; genus Nocardia; species Nocardia sp. NPDC005745. The sequence goes on along the minus strand of NZ_JBEXYF010000029.1, from coordinate 35,732 downwards.
GTCGGTGCGCAGGCCGCCCGAGGTGCCGAGATCGCCGAGGATGATCCGGAACGCGTAGTACGGGGGCTTGCCCAGCGGATACAGGTTGGGGTTGGGCAGGGTGGGGTCGCCGTAGTAGTTGTCGTAGACGCTGTCGCCGCGCTGGAAGTCGTCGTCGTGGCCGTTGCGGGCGAGTTCGTCGAATCGCTTCGCGGTGGCGCGCAGGCGATCTTCGGGCACGCCGATCTTCGCAGCGAGTTCCGTCCAGGAGTTCGCCGCCACGACGACGCCCGAGTCCAGCCAGGCCTGCGGGATCTTCCGCCCGGTCGGCACCGGCGCGAACGGGATCTTCGGCAACGGCAGGTGCCCGGCTACGACGTAGCGGCGCCAGGAGCGCACGTCGGTGATCAGCCAGCTCGGGATGTGCGTGGTACCCGACCGCTGGCCCTCGATCATCGCGTGGCCGAAATCCATGTACGGCGCGGCCTCGTTGATGTAGCGCTTGCCCGCGCCGTTGACGATGAACTGGGCAGGCATCATGCGCTCGTTGAGCATGAATTGCAGCCGGCCGTCCGGCCATTGGATGGCCGGGAACCACCATGCCTCGTCCATCAGGTCGGTGGCGGCGCCGACCTGCTGCCCGGCGCGGATGCCGTCGCCCATGGACTGCGGATTGCCGAAACTCCAGTCCTGGTCCACGACCGGCTGGTGCTCCTTGCGCCAGGCCATGTCGTGATCGAAGCCGCCGGTGGCCAGGATCACGCCGCGTTCGGCCCGGATCCGCGACGGCTGCCCGTCGCGCTCGACCACCGCGCCGACCACGCCGCCGTCGGCTCCGGTGATCAGGGAGGTCATCGGCGCGTTCAGCCAGAGCGGGATGTCGTTCTCCCGCAGTGCGAGCCGCAGCCGGGCCACCAGGGATTGGCCGATGGCGGCGATCCGGTCACCGAACACCCTGGCGCGGAACATCCGCCAGACCAGCTTCACCAGCACGGCTTTGCCGCGCCAGGACTGGCGCACCTGGTAGAACAGCCGCAGATCCTTAGGCCCCAGCCAGATTCCCTTCGGGGCCAGGGCCAGCGGACGCAGCAGGTTCCGCTCTTCGTCGCCGAGCATGCGCAGATCGATCGGCGGCACGTTGATGGTGCTGCCCTGCGCGGAGCCGCCGGGCAGTTCCGGGTAGTAGTCGGCGTAGCCGGGCTTCCACACGAACCGCAGCCACGGACTGCGTTGTTCGAGGAATTCCATCATCTGCGGAGCCTTCGCGACATAGGCCCGCAGGCGCGCGTCGCCGACCAGGCCTTCGGTGATCGCGCGCAGGTACGCCACCACCCCGTCGGGATCGGGTGTGTAGCCGTCGCGCCTCTGCGCCGGGGCGCCGGGCACCCAGATGCCGCCGCCCGACAGCGCGGTCGATCCGCCGTAGTAGGCCGCCTTCTCGACCACCAGGACGGACAATCCGGCCGCCTCGGCGGCGAGCGCGGCGGTCAGCCCGCCGCCGCCGGAGCCGACGATCAGGACATCGACGGAACGGTCGAAACCGGTTGGTTCTCCAGCGTTTCCGGACTTCGCGGTGCCGGACGCGGGTGCGTCGATCGGTTCGGATGTCACGCTCGCCTCCCGGCGGTCGAATCGTTGTCCCGGCCCACGTCCGTGAGGGCGGTTCGCACGGCGAATCCGGCGATCAGCGCGGGAGCGGATCGGTAGTAGCGCACCGTCGTCCGGTACGGTCCCTGGCTTGCCAGCGCGGCGAAGGCGGCGACCCAGGTGCGCACCTCGTGCGCGGAGTTGCCCGCCGCCTCGGTGATCGCCGCGTTGGCCCAGTCGTCGAACTCGTCGAGCCGCCCGTGGTCGAGGATCTCGAGAAAGCGCCCGTCCCACTCGGGGTTGAGCGGCCGGAGCCCGCCGCGCCCGGCGGCGAATTCGCGGGCGGCTTCGATCACCCTCTCCTGCCGGGTATTTCGCTGCTGCGGCGTTATGTGCCCGCCGTGCACGATCCGCTCCCGCACGGGTCCGGTGGCCGTGGCCAGCGCGGGCACCGGTGGGTCGTGGGAGAGCCCGCCCGAACCGAGCACCAGCACCCGCTTGCCGAGTGTCGCCAGGTGCGCGCCGACGGCCGCGCCGAGCGCTCTGGCGCGACGCAGCGGACCGAGCGGCACGGCCACCGAGTTGACGAAGATCGGGACGACCGGTCGCGCGGTCGCGGCGCCCAGCAGCCGCTGCAACGGCTGGACCGTCCCGTGATCGACGTCCATCGTCATCGAGACGGCCACGTCGACTCCGGCCGCGAGCACCGCCTCGGCCAGCTCGGCCGCCAGGTCGGCGGGGACGTCCAGCGGCCCGGCGTGCGTGCCGTAGTCGCCGACTCCGGTAGCCGCCGTGCCGATGCAGAACGGCGGCATGAGCTTGTAGAAGAACCCGTTGTAGTGGTCGGGCGCGAACACCACGACCAGTTCCGGGTCGAAGTCGCGCACGAACCGCGACGCCTCGTCGAGGGCCGACTCGATGTCCTCGAGCAGCTCCCGTTCCGGTCCGGGCAGGTCAAGAAGAGGGCTGTGCGAGACGCAGCACACGGCCAGCGGCATCGTTTCCTCCTCGGAGCAGGTGGAGCGTGTCGAGCAGGGCCGCGCTCAGTTCCGGCGCCTGTTGCGCGATGGACGCCCCCGCCACGCAACGGTCCGGCCGCAGGAACACCACCGAGTCGAGCTGGCCGTCGAACCAGCGTTTCAGCGCGCCGGTGCGGTCGCCCACGATGACGACGTCGGGGTCGTCGTGACCGGTCCAGCGCAACTGGGCGGACGGGCGGGCCTCGAAGAACCGCGCTCCCAGGGCTTTCCATCGTTCGAACGCCGTCGCTCCGAGCACATCGCGGGGCCGGTTGTTCCAGCACAGCACGGCGAACCACGGTCCGAGCACCTCGTCGAGCAGGACGTCGGGGCGGTCTCTGGTGTCCACCCGGGGCTGCACGAACAGCGTGCCGACCGAGGACCTCGGCGAACGGGACCAGTCGTGCACCACCGCCCCGCGCTCGTAGCGTGGCATCGGCTTGAACCGCATGCCCAGCACATAGCGTTTCACCGGGGGAATCGCGGCCGCGGCACGAACCAGCGCGTCGCGGACCGCCGCCACCTTGCGATCGGTCGGCGAGATCACCCGGCCGACCATCGTCGAGAGATCGATCATCGCCCTGGCGTGCTTGCGGCGCTCCAGGTCGTAGCTGTCGAGCAGGGCGTCGCCCGCCTGCCCCCGGACGACGGCGGCGAGTTTCCACCCGAGGTTGGCCGCGTCCCTGATCCCGCTGTTGTAGCCCTGCCCCTGCCACACCGGCATCAGGTGCGCGGCGTCGCCCGCCAGCAGCAGGCGGCCGCGCCGGAAGGCGCTCGCGATCCGGGAGTGGTGCGTGTAGACCCGGCGCCGGATGACCTCGAGCCGCTCGGGATGCGGGACGAACGGCGCGACCATCCGCGCCACGAACGCCGGATCCTCGGCCAGTTCGTCGGGTTCGTCGTCGTGGATCATGAACTCGAAGCGCCGGATGCCGTGCGCGATCGACACCGACACGTTCGGCCGCGCCGGATCGGCCGCGACCTCGATGTTGGGATGCCCCAGCGGATCCGAGGCGAGATCGACCACCAGCCAGCGCGTCGGCGAGGTGGTGCCTTCGAAGGAGACCCCCATCTGCCGCCGGGTGGCGCTGCGCCCGCCGTCGCAGCCCACCACGTATCGCGCGGTCACGGTGGACGGCCCGCTGTCGGTGGCGAGTTCGACCGTCACCCGCCCGCCTGCCTCCGCGCACGAGGTCATGGCCGTCCCCCAGGCCACCTCGACGTGCGGGTAACGGGCCAGCCCGGCGAGCAGTTCGGCGTCGACCAGCGGCTGGACGAACCCGTTGCGTTTCGGCCAGCCGAACTGCTCGTCGGTGGGGGCGATCTCGGCGAGCAGCCTGCGCCGGGCGTCGACGAACCGCATGATCTGGTTCGGGGTGGTGTGCGGCAGAACGCGGTCGGCCAACCCGATCGCCTGGAACGTGCGCAGCGATTCGTCGTCCAGGCCGACGCCGCGCGGGTAGTCGATGAGGCTCGGGCGTTCCTCGACCACCCGGGCGCGCACACCGTACATCCCGAGCATGTTGGCCAGCGTCAAGCCGACCGGGCCCGCACCCACGACGAGCACGTCGACGTCGGGCGCGGTGAAGATCCTCCGCTCGGCCATGGTCAGCCGCCCAGCAGGAAGTCGAGGTGCAGGGCGTTGAAGGTCTCGGCGTCCTCGTACTGCGGCCAGTGCCCGCAGTCCGGCAGCACTTCGAAGCGCGCACCGGGGATCATCGACGCGATCCGCCTGCCCGCACCGACGTCTGCGGTGGGGTCGTCGCTGGTCCACAGCACCAGGGTCGGTGCGGTGATCCGGCCGTAGTCACCGGGCCCCAGCAGGTTTCGCCGCCGGATCTCCGGATCCTGCAAGGCCATGATGTCGCGCATGGCGGCGGCGAAGCCCGGTTGCCGGTAGATGCGCTGCCTGCTGGCGACCACGTCGTCGTAGTCCTTCGACTTGTCGGCCATCAGCCACTTGATCCTGGCCTGCACCGTCTCCCAGGTGGGATCGGTGGCCGCCGCCATCGACAGTGTGACGATGCGGCGCATCACCTCCGGGTCGGCCTGGGACCCGCCCGCGGTGTTGAGCACCAAGCGGCCGACGCGCTCGGGATGATCGATCGCCACGCGGGCGGCCACCCAGCCGCCCAGCGACTCGCCGCTGACGCAGGCGCGGCGCGCGCCCACCGCGTCGAGGAATCCGATGACGTGCTCGACGTAGTGCGAGATCTCCAGCGGATGTCCGGGTTTGCCGGTGTAGCCGTGTCCCAGCATGTCGATCGACCACGTCGAGAAGTGCGCGGCGTGGGACTCCAGATTGCGGACGTAGGCTTCGGCGTGCCCCCCGGACCCGTGCAGCAGAACGAGAGCCGGGTAGGTCGGATCGCCCGCGTGCAGGTAGCGGGTCCGGACGCCGCCGACGTCCAGGTATCCCTGGGTGAAGGGGACGCCTTGGAGATCGCTCCAGATGCTCTCGTATTCCGGCAACTCGTTATCCTCCGTAGAACCCGGCCTGTTCGCCATCGCGGCGGGGCAGGCGCGATGCCTCTCGCTCTGTGCTCAGATCTCGACCGATTTGCCGGTCGCCGCGGCGTATCCGGCGCGAAAGCCCCACACCATCCCGGGGCCGATGGTTCCGCCCGCTCCGCCGTAGGCCCGGCCGGTCACCCCGGCCATCGCGTTGCCCGCGGCGAACAGCCCGGGGATGACCCTCCCGCTGACGTGCCGTACCCGTCCGTCCCGGTCGGTGCGCGGGCCGCCCTTGGTTCCCATCGCCCCGACGGTGACGGGCACGGCGTAGTAGGGAGCGGTATCGATCGGACCGAGGGTGCGGCCGGCGACGGTGGCGGCGCGCTCGTCGCCCCACCAGCCGTCGTAGGCGCTCGAGCCGCGCCCGAAATCGGGGTCGACCTCGGCGGCGACGTGACGATTCCACTCGGACACGGTCGCGGCGAGACCGTCCGGGTCTATACCGGTCTTCTTCCCGAGCTCGGCGAGATCCGCGGATTCGCAGAACCATTCGGGGACCGGATCGCCGGGCGCGATACCGAGGAAGCCGTAGCGTCGCAGATGGACGGCGTCGAAGACGATCCAGCCGGGATCGTTGACGTAGCCGCCCTTGGGATCGAGATAGTGGAACGCACCTGCCATCGAGTTGTACTCCGACGCCTCGTTGACGAACCGCCTGCCCGCGCGATTGACCATGATGCTGCGCGGGCGCGTCCGTTCGAGGCGCACACTGCGGCTGCGCGGCTTGCCCTCGATGGTGTCGCCGGGAATCCGGACGATCGGCACCCACCATGCCTCGCTCATCGTGCCGAGGTCCGCGCCGAGCGCCATCGCCATGCGCAGCCCGTCTCCGGTGTTGTTCGGCGGCGACACGGCGCCGTGCATCGGGCCGCGCAGGTAGGAGCGGATCAGGGTGGGGTCCCATTCGAATCCGCCGGTTGCCAGGACGACACCGCTGCGCGCCCGGATCGTCGATTCCCCTGCGGCCGTGACGATCCGGACACCGGTGACGGCGCCGTCCTCGGCGATCAACTCCGTGGCCCTTGCCCCGGTTCGTGGGATCACTCCGGCGTCGAGCACGCCGGCGAGCAAGCCCGCGACGAGCGCGGTTCCGGCTACGCAGAGGTCCGCCGACTCGTCGGCGACCGTGGCGTGCAGCCGGGCGCGCGTCTCGGCGTCGAATCCGACGTTGCTCCAGTCCGCCGGGAAGGCGGTGATGCGGTCGCGCCACACCCCGAGCCGGGCCGGGTCGAAGGCGACCGGACTCAGCGAGCGGCCGCCGCCGGGCCTGCCGCCGGGCAGTTCCGGTTTGTAGTCCGGGAAGCCGTCGGCGATCTCGAAGCGCACACCGCTGTGCGCCTCGACGAAGTCGACCATCGCCGCACCGGTGCGCACGAAGACCTCGACCAGCTCGTCGTCCATCGAGTCCAGCGATTGGGCGTGCAGGTAACTCAGCGCGTCGGCCACGCTCAGCGGTCCGTCGACGCAGCGGTCGTGGGCGGGAATCCACGCGATTCCGCCCGACACCGCGCTCGTCCCGCCGACGGTCGCCGCCTTCTCGAAGACCGCCACCGACGCGCCGTGCACCGCCGCACCGAGGGCGGCGGTCAGGCCGGCGGCGCCGGTCCCGAGGACCACGACGTCGACCTCGGTGTCCGCCGTGGTGGCGGACCGTTCCTGCTGCTGCGAAGGCACTGCGCGACTTCCTTTCGGCTGCACGGGTGAGCCTCTGGCGCTCCGGACCCGCTCGTTCGAGCCGGACTCGGCGGGCGCTTCGAGGCCCCTACCGAGCCGACGGATTCGAAGTCGAGACCGCGCGGGCGCCCGGATCGGATCGGCACGGTCGACTCCGAGCCGGGGCCCGGAGGAATGCGTGTGGGGAACGGCGAATCCGCCGGGCGGATGCTTCGAGCGACCCGTGGTCGCCCGAAGTAGCGAGACCTCCATTCGCATCTGAGAAGAATGGTATTCTCATCTCGCGGATGTGGCAATCCCCGCCCGGACGAGATGTTTCTGCACCTTGCCGCTCGCCGTCCGCGGATAGTCCTCGACCTCGAACAACCGCTCGGGCCACTTCTGGCGCGCGATGCCCGCGGCGGCGAAGTGCGCGCGCACCTCCTCCGCGGACGGCAGCACGCGCCCCGGCCGGATGCGCAGCACGGCGCCGACCGTCTCGCCGAAGCGCTCGTCCGGCACGGCCACGACCACCGCTTCGGCGACCGCGGGCAGTTCGGCGAGCACCTCCTCCACTTCCAGCGCGCTGATGTTCTCGCCGCCGCGGATGATCACGTCGGATTTGCGGTCGGTGACCGTGAGGCAGCCGTCCGCGCCGAGGACACCGATGTCACCGGTGTGATACCAGCCGTCCGCGTCGAAGGCGCGGCCGGTGAGCAGGTCATCGGTGTAGCCGAGGCACAGATCGGGCCCACGGCTGAGGATTTCGCCGTCCTCGGCCAGCCGGATCTCCACACCCGGCATCGGCCTGCCGTCGGTGTAGAGCCGTTCCGCCTCGGGCGCCGTGTACCGCGACCCGGTGATCGACGGATGCTCGGTACTGCCGTAGGCGCGGAACGGGACGAGGCCGAGATCGGCGAGCCTGCGGGTCACCGAGACCGGGACAGCGGATCCGCCGAGTCCGACATATCGGACGTGCCGCAGATGCTCGGGGGTGAAGTCCGGGTGGTCGAGCAAGCTGGTGACGAAGTAGGGCGGACCGCCCCCGATCGAGATGCCGTCGCTGCGCATCAGCGCCAGCGCGCGGCCCGGGTCCCAGACGTCGGCCAGGTGCACCGGCTCGGCGTGCAACACCGGAATCAGGAAGGCGCCGACCATGCCGATGAAGTGCCCCACCGGGGTGGCCGTGAGCTGCTTGCCCCGATCCGACGCGGTCCGCTCGGCGAGCTGCCTGGCTTCACAGCCCAGTGTCTGATGACTGTGCACGACGCCCTTCGGCGCGCTGGTGGTTCCCGATGTGAAGGCGATCAGGGCGGGACTCGCCGGATCCACGGCGGCCACCCCCGCCATGGGCTCGTCGGCGAGCAGGTGATCGAAATCGATCTCGACCAGCCCGACCAGCGGAACCCCGGCGCTCACCTCGGGGTCGAAACTCAGCCTGCCGAACCGGTGGGCCGTGATGAACACGGCGGGACGGACGACCTCGAGGATGTGCCCGACTTCTCTGCGGCCGTAGAAGTGGACGATCGGCACCACCACCGTGCCGAGGATCGCGGAGGCCCAGAAGGTCGCGGCGGCCTCCATCCAGTTCGGCAACTGGAACGCGATCGCGTCACCCGGACCGACGCCACGCGCCCGCAGGCCCGCCGCGAGCCTCCGGGCGACGCGTTCGACATCGGCGAACGTGCCCGACCACGGGCGGACATCGGAATGCACCCGGAACTCGGTACCGGGGGCGGCGGCGAGACCACGGACCAGCAGCTCACCCAGCGTCTCCCGGCGCCACCAGCCCTCCCGCTCGTAGCGGACTCGCAATTCCTCGGGAACCGTTCGCATCTCGGCACTCTCACTCACTTCTCGGGACCGGCGCGCCGTCGTGCGCGGCCGTTCGGCATCGGCGGGCAACGACCCTGCCGCACGGCCGGCGTCGGCCGAGACGTCCGGACGAACTTCTTCCCACCATGACGGAAACATCATTCTCCTAAATCGAGATCAATTCATCCGACAATGCGTCGGCAGCATTGCCTCAAATGTCCGGCCGATCCACCGAGCCGCACGCGAATGCCGCCTGAGCAGGTGAAATCCGCTGACCCGGCGCGGCTTGCGGCGAAACTTTCAGTAGAGTACCGTTCTCATTGACGGCAAGTATGATTCTTGCACAAGACGGATGGCCCACACCCGGTCCGGCGACGAGCCGTGCGCAAGGACCCCGGCTGCGCGAACGTCGGCCGCCCGGCGGACGCACCACCTGTATGGGCACACCGCGGCGTGTTCGCCTCGGCGTGCCGGTCGATGCGTGATCGGTCGTCACGGCGTGGCCGTCGAAGAGAACGGAAGGTTCGGCTGTGGGGCGTGCCGAAGGCGAGGTCGCGTTCATCACCGGCGCCTAGCTGATCGACGCGCCGGGCCCGTGGCCCCACGACGATTGCGGAGGAACGAACAATGAAGGTCCGAGTCGATCCGGCTCGCTGCCAGCAACACACCCTGTGCTCGATCAACGCACCGGCGGCATTCGAGCTGAACGACGTCGACGGACACGCGACGGCCATCGCGGGCGAAGTCCCGGGCGACCAGCAGGAGCAGGTGCGGGAAGCGGTGCGATCGTGCCCCGAACGGGCCATCTCCCTCGCCTGAGGCGCTCGGCGTCGGGAGCGCCGCATTCCGTGAGCAGCAGAGGAACACATTGTGAGCATTGACGACGCAGTCGCCGACGAGGACCGCAAGAAGAACCGGTACCAGTTCGACCGGCACACACCGGAATACCGGCACCGGTTCCAGGAGATCACCGAGGAACTGCAAGCCAAGTGCCCGATCGCGTGGAGCGACACCTACGACGGTCACTGGGTGGCCGGCGGCGGCAACGCGGTCTTCGAACTCGCCCGCTGCCCGCACGTCTCCAACGACCACGATCTGCACGGCGAACGCAAGGGCTACCAAGGGATCTCCATACCGCCCGCCCGGCGCGCGCAGGTGGTGCGCGGCGGAATGCTGGAGATGGACGATCCGGAGCACCGGCTCTACCGCCAAGTGCTCAATCCCTACCTGTCCCCCGCCGCGGTCCGGCGCTGGGAGCCGGTCATCGACGAGATCGTGCGGGCGAGCCTGGACGAGCGGATCGAGAGCGGGCGCATCGATTTCGTCGACGACCTCGCCAATGTCGTTCCCGCCGTGCTGACCCTGGCCATGCTCGGAATCCCGTTGCGGCAGTGGTCGGTCTACAGCGAGCCGGTGCACGCCTCGGTGTACACGCCGGAGGATTCGCCCGACGCGGCACGGGTCGCCGAAATGCACCGCGCGATGGGCATCGATCTGCTGACCAACCTGGCCGAGATCAAGCAGAACCCACGGCCCGGCCTCGTGCACGCCCTGACGGAGCTGCGGATCGACGGCGAGCCCGCGCCGGACCTCGAACTGCTGGGCATGCTCGGCCTGATCATCGGCGGCGGATTCGACACCACCACCGCACTCACCGCGCACTCGCTGGAATGGCTGTCGGATCATCCCGACCAGCGCGAGCTGCTCAGCCGTGAACGCGACACCCTCCTGGCCCCGGCGACCGAGGAGTTCCTGCGCTTCTTCACCCCCGCCCCGGGTGACGGGCGCACCATCTCGGCCGACTGCGTCGTCGAGGGCACCCGGTTCGAAGAGGGTGACCGCCTGTGGCTCTCCTGGGCGATGGCCAACCGCGATCCCGCGATCTTCCCCGATCCGAACGAGGTCGTCCTGGATCGCAAGGGCAACCGGCACTTCAGTTTCGGCCTCGGCGTGCATCGCTGCATCGGGTCGAACGTCGCGCGCACCGTGTTCAAGTCCATGCTCACCGCCGTGCTCGACCGGATGCCCGACTACCGCTGCGATCCCGAGGGCACCGTGCACTACGAGACCATCGGGGTGATCCAGGGCATGCGGCATCTGCCCGCCGCCTTCACACCGGGGCCACGCCTTGGCGCCGGACTGGAGGAGACCTTGGACAGATTGCAGCGGATCTGCGACGAGCAGCGACTGGCGGCGCCGGTGACCGAGCGCCCCGGCGTCGCGCGGATCGACTGACGCCACCGGGAGACATCGGATGATTACGCTTTCCGACGGCGCCAGCACGCCCCTCATCGACGCCAGCGTGCACATCTTCTTCGCCTCGAACGACGACATGCGCGGCTTCCTGCGCGAGCCGTACAAGAGCCGTGGCATCCCGGATGCCGAGCTGGACTGGTACGGCGCTCCCGGCGGGGAATACGCCGAGGGAACCAGGCGACCCTCCCGCGGATACCCGGGTTCCGATCCGGACCTGGTCGGCGAGCACCTGTTCGAGACGCGGGGCGTCGACGTCGCGATCCTGCATCCCATGACCCGGGGCATCCTGCCCGACCGGCACCTGACCACGGCGATGCTGTCCGCGCACAACGAGATGATGGTGTCGCGGTGGCTGGATTCCGGGACGTACGCGTCCCGCTATCGCGGCACCATCCGGGTGAACCCCGAGGACATCCCCGGCGCGCTGCGCGAGATCCGCAGGTGGGCAGACCATCCCGGCGTGGTCCAGGTCGGTGTCCCGTTGCAGTCGCGCGAGCTGTACGGCAAGCCGCAGTTCTGGCCGTTGTGGGACGCGGCGGCCGAAGCCGGGCTGCCGGTGGCCGCGCACATCGAGACCGGCGAGAGCATCGGCTTCCCGCCCACGCCGTCGGGGCACACCCGCACCTACGAGCAGTACCTCGGGTTCATGTCGCTGAACTACGTCTACCACCTGATGAACATGATCGCCGAAGGAGTATTCGAGCGGCTGCCTCGCCTGCGGTTCGTCTGGGCCGACGGCGCGGCCGATCTGCTCACCCCCTTCACCTGGCGGATGGACACCTTCGGCAGGCCACATCTGGAGCAGACGCCCTGGGCGCCACGGATGCCCAGCGACTACCTGCCCGGTCACGTCTTCTTCGTCCACGGCAGCTTCGACGGGCCGGGCGACACCGAATGGGCCTCCGAATGGCTCGGTTTCACCGGCAAGGAGGACATGGTGATGTTCGGCTCCAGTTATCCGCACTGGCACTGCGCGAATGTCGATGTGCTGCCGTCCACGCTCACCACCCAGCAGCGCGAAAAGCTCGGCTGGCGCAACGCCGCCCAGCTCTACGGGATCGATGTCCCGGCCGGGCTGGTCACCGAGTAGTCGCGAACAAGGGAGACGACCATGACGCTGTCGCACCAGCAGCACCGCGCCCCGGCGCCCGATCAGGTCGCCGTCCGGGTTGTCGACTCGGACGTGCACCCCGTGCCACGGCGCCGGGAACTCGTGGAGTACATCCCGGAGCCGTATCGCAGCTCGTACTTTCTCAGCCACCGGGTCGGCGAGACGATCATCTACGACGCGCCCGACTACGCGCATTCCTTCGCGATGCGGGTGGACACCTTTCCCGCCGACGGCGAATTCCCCGGCAGCGACCCGGAACTGGCCTTCCGGCAGTTGATCGTCGAAGCCGGCTCGGACATCGCGATCCTCGAGCCCACGGTCAAGGCCACCCGCCTTCCCGAGGCCACCCAGGCGCTGGCGACCGGAGTCAACCACTGGCTGGCCCACCACTGGCTGGACCCGGAGAACAACTGGCACCAGCGGTGGCGCGGCTCGATCTGCGCGGCGATCGACGACCCGCAGGGGGCGGTCCGCGAGATCGAGCACTGGGCCGGGCACCCGTACATGGCGCAGATCCTCATCAAGGCCGAACCACGCCCGGCCTGGGGCGATCCGAGGTACGACCCGATCTGGGCGGCGGCCACCAAGCACGATCTGGTGGTCAGCTGCCATCTCGGCCGCGGCGCCTACGAGACGATGCCCATGCCGCCGGTCGGATTCCCCAGCTACAACCACGATTTCATGGTCACCTACTCGTTGCTGGCGGCGAACCAGATCATGAGCCTGATCTTCGACGGGGTGTTCGACCGTTTCCCGACGCTGCGAATCGTGTTCGTGGAGCATGCCTTCACCTGGATTCTGCCCCTGATGTGGCGGATGGACGCGATCTACGCAGCGCGCAAGTCCTGGACCGGAATTCGGCGCAAGCCGTCGGAATACGTCAAGCAGCACATCAGATTCACCACCCAGCCGCTGGACTATCCCGAGGACAAGACCGAACTCACCCGGGCGTTCGAATGGATGGAGGCGGACAAGATCCTGCTGTACTCCTCGGACTACCCGCACTGGACCTTCGACGACCCGCGATGGCTGGTCAAACACCTCCCGGCATACGCCCGCGACCGCGTGATGTACCGCAACGGCATCGAGACCTATCACCTTCCGGAGACGGTGCCCGCAATCGACGGCCAGAGGCGGGTGTTCTGAGTGCCGGACGAATCCGAGACGCCACGGCTGGCACAAGGGCGCGAGCACGTCGTCGCGACCGTCGACGAGATCCCCCCGGGCTCGTCCAAGGTGGTGCCGATCGGCCGGCACGGGGTCGGCGTGTACAACGTCGACGGGACCTTCTACGCCATCGCGAACTACTGTCCGCACGAAGGAGGTCCGCTGTGCGCGGGCCGCGTCCGCGGACGCACAGTCCTCGACGAGTCCGTTCCCGGCGACGCGGTCATGGTGCGGGACAAGGAATACATCTACTGCCCCTGGCACCAGTGGGGTTTCGAACTGGCGACCGGCACCACCGCGGTGAAACCCGAGTGGAGCATTCGCACCTATCCCGTCCGGATCGTCGGCGACGACGTCGTGGTCATGGCCTGAGGCGCCGCGTGAACAGCGAAATCGGCGCCGCGGGCGTGTCCTCGGTGGAGATCAACGGCGGCAGAGTGGTGTACGAGGTCCTCGGTGACCGCGGCGAACTCGTCGTCCTGACGCCGGGAGGCCGGTTCGGCATGGACGTGCCGGGGTTACGCCCGCTGGCCGAAGCCATCGTCGCCGGCGGCTACACGGTGCTGCTGTGGGACCGCCCCAACTGCGGCGGTTCCGATGTGCAGTTCTACGGGCAGACGGAGTCGCACATGCGGGCGGAGACGCTCGACGGCCTGCTCGCCGCGCTGGGCGCGGGCCCGTGCGTGCTAGCGGGCGGATCCGGCGGCGCCCGCGACTCGATGCTCACGGCCATGCTCTACCCCGACCGGGTGAGCAAACTGGTCCTCTGGAACATCGTGGGCGGCATCTACGGGGTGTTCAACCTGGGCGCGTATTACGTGCTGCCCAGCCTGCAGGTCGTGCGCGGAAGCGGCGTCGCGGGCTTGCCGCGGATGCGGGAGTGGCGCGAGCGCATCGCCGCGAACCCCGCGAACGAGCAACGCCTGCTGAACCTGGACCGCGACGAGTTCGTGAAACTGTCGTTGCGCTGGCTGGGCGCCTATGTCCCGAAGCCGGGACAGACGATCCCCGGCGTGGACGACGAGATGTTCGACCGCATCCGCGTCCCCACGTTGATCATCCGTGGCGGGGCGGGCGATCTCGACCATCCCAAACGCACGTCACTCGAGGTGAGCTGCCTGATCGAGGGCTCGACGCTGATCGATCCACCGTGGCCGGAGGATGCCTGGGAGCGCGCGATCGAGGAACGCGCCGCCGGGAAGGCCGGCCGCTACAACATGTTCGACACCTGGGTGCTTGCGGCGCCCGCGATCCTGAAGTTCCTGGACGGCTGATGGCCGGGCCCCCATCGTCGCCCCGCCCCCGCCCGCCCCGTTCACCGGGTGAGGATCCGTACCTCGCAGTTCAACGATGCCTCCAGGGCGGTGTGGATCCGGCTCTCCGGCACCCGTTCCAGGTCGGACTCGAGCAGCGTCACCGACACCACGTCGAAGCCGTCGGCGTCCGGCGCCCGGGTGATCTCACCGGTCACGCCGAAACCGGCCAGGACGCCGTGGGCGTCGTCATCGGTCCCTCGGCTGACGAAGGTCACCACACCCGCCACCGGGGCGGTGCCGAACGCCGCGGCGCACACCCGCACCGCCTCGCCCATCGCGGCGTCGGGATCGTCTGTCTCGACCAGCAATCGGACTTCACGTCCTCCCGCGGGCCGCGCCGCCGGATCGTCGTCCATGAGCTGGGCGGGAATCGAGGCGGCGTGGGCGCGCAGCTCGGCCGACCCGTCCACCATCTGCGCCGCGGTGAGCTGCCCGGCCGGGTCGACATTGATACGCAGCACCGCGGTTCTCATGGCGGAAAGCGTAACCGCCGCAACCGGACGACGGGGCGTCCCTCGCTCGGAATACAGCCAGAAGAGGTTGCCATGCCAGAAACTGCCGAGCCGGTCGCAGGGCTCACCGTGGCCCCCGCGCCCGGCTGCGTGCCGCGCCTGCTGCGGATGAGCGACAGCGCCGAAGATCTCGCCGCGTACCGGGGGGCCGGAGGCTATCTGCCGCTCGGCTCGGTCGAGGCGGTGCTGGAAGAGGTGCGGGGCAGCGGGCTGCTCGGCCGTGGCGGCGCGGCATTCCCGATCGCGATCAAACTCACCGGCGTCCGGGCCGCCGGGCGGCGCGGGCGCGAGACCGTCGTCGTGGCCAACGGCGAGGAGGGCGAACCCGCCTCCGTCAAGGACAAGTGGCTGATGCGTCACCGCCCGCACCTGGTGCTGGATGGAGTGCGCCTGGCAGCGGCTATCGTCGGCGCGCGTCGGGCCTACGTCTACGTCTCGGATCCGGCGGCCGCGCGCCGTATCGATGCCGCGCTGTCCGAACTCGACGCCGCCGGAATCGGCGAGGTCGCCATCGAATTGGTCACCGTCGACCCGGCCTATGTCGCCGGTGAGGAGACCGCGGCGATCCGGGCGATCAACGGCGGCCCCGCTAAGCCCTCCGACAAGCCGCCGCGCCCGTTCGAACAAGGGGTCGGCGGGCTGCCGACGATGGTCGGCAATGTGGAGACCCTGGCGCATCTGCCGTTCATCCAGCGGCACGGCGCCGCCGCGTTCCGTGCGGTGGGCACCGAGCAATCCCCGGGAACCTTCCTGGCCACCGTCACGGGAGGCGGGCGTCCGCCCGCACTGTACGAACTGCCGCACGGCACGAGATTCACCGATGTCCTCGCCCTGCACGGCGTGGCGTCCGAGAGCGTGCGCGGCGCACTGATGGGCGGCTATTTCGCGGGCATGCTCGACCGCGCGGTGCTGACGGCCACCCTGGACCACGAGTCGATCCGAGCCCTCGGCAGCGGGCTCGGGTGCGGGGCGATCTCGGTGCTCACCGACGAATGCCCCGTCGCCGTGGCCGCGGCGGTGCTGAGCTACTTCGACCGCGAGAACGCGGGCCAGTGCGGGTCCTGCTTCAACGGGACCGCCGCGATGGCGGCGGCGGCCACCGCGCTGCGGGACGGGCAGGCCAGCGCCGCGGACATCGAACGATTGCGGCGATGGTCGGTGGTGCTGCGCGGCCGCGGCGCGTGCGGAACCCTCGACGGCGCGGCCAACATGGCGGCCACACTGCTGGCACGGTTCGGCGCGGAGGTCAGCGGGCATCTCGACGGCCGGTGCCCCCTCTGCGCCCGCGGTGTCCGGGTGGCCGAGCGGCCCTTCGACGTGGAAGGGGTGGCCTGATGAGGATTCGTCTCGACCGCACGCTGTGTGACGGATTCGGCCTGTGCGCCAAGCACGCGCCCGCGCACTTCTCGCTCGACGACTGGGGCTACGCCTCGCTGGAGGGGACCGGTGTCGTGGCCGCGGCCGACCAGGACGCGGTGCTGCGCGCGCTGCTGGATTGCCCCGCGCACGCCATCATCGCGATGCCCGAACCCGGAACCGCCCCTGCCCCATCGGCTTCGACGTCGGTTCCGGCGACCGACGGGGCGGGCCTGGAGCCGCTTCGATGAATGAGCACGGCACGCGGGGCGGCGCACATCGGCACACCGCGGCGGCGATCCGCCGGGCAGACCAGGAGCCGCTTCGGTGAGCGAACACACCGCAACCACGGCATCGTCGGCTCGCACGTCGGGCCGGTCACACTGCGAGACGAAGGCGGCGCGATGAGGATCCAGGTCGATTACCGGGCCTGCGAGAGCAACGGCATCTGCATGGGCATCATCCCCGAGGTGTTCGAACTGGACGACAAAGACGAACTGCACGTTCTGCGGCCGGAGGTGACCCCGGAAGTCGAATCCCCCGTGCGTGACGCGGTGGCGCAATGCCCGCGCGCCGCCATCTCGCTCATCGAGTGATCCGGGCGACCGGCCGGTACCCGACCGTCGGCCGGTCGATTCGAAATGCGCGGGTGCGCAACGGGTTCATCGGTCCGCGGCCGAGGCGTGAGCCGACGCCGACCGGCGGGGCCGTCACTGCCGGGGCATGCCGAGGATCCGCTCGGCGATGATGTTGCGCTGGATCTCCGAGGTGCCGCCCGCGATGGTGCCCGCGAAACTGCGCACGAACCGCTCGAACCAGCCCGGCGCGGTCTCTTCCAAGTTGAACACGCTGTGCCGCGCGGTGACATCGGGATGCGGCAGACCGTTCGGCCCCGCGGCCGCCAGGGCGTGTTCGGCCCCGCGTTGCACCGCTTCGGATCCCAGCAATTTGAGCACCGAGAGCGCGGCCCCGTCGTCTTCGCCGCGGGCGGCCTTGGCAAGCGCGTCGGATCCGAGCAGGCGCAGCGCGTGCGCGTCGAGCACGAGACCGGCGTAGCGATCGGCGGCCACGGCCGTGTCCGGCCGGAAGTCGGCCAGCAGGCCGTCGAGCCGGTCGGCGAAACTGAGCCACAGCAGGGTGCGCTCGTGCCCGAGCGATCCGTTGGCCACCCGCCAGCCCTTGTTCAGCTCGCCGACCAGGTTCTCGGCGGGCACCTCCACCTCGGTGAAGAACACCTCGTTGAAATCCAGGTCGTCCTGAGCGCACACCGAGGCGAACGGACGGCAGCGCACTCCGGGCAGATCGGTCGGCACGAGCAGGGCCGAGATGCCCCGGTGTTTCGGCGCGTCGGGATCGGTCCGCACGAACGCGAGCACGACGTCGGCATCGTGCGCGCCCGAGGTCCAGATCTTGTGCCCGTCCACGACGAACCGGTCACCGCGCAGGAGCGCCCTGGTGCGCAGGCCGGCCAGATCCGAGCCCGCCTCCGGCTCGCTCATCCCGAGCGAGGCGGTGAGGTCGCCGCGCAGGATCGGCACCGCCCAGCGCCGCTGCTGCTCCGGCGTTCCGAAGGTGATCAGCGAGGCGGCGACGATGCCGACGCCCTGCGGATTGAAGTTCTCGTAGATGCCGCGCCGGGCCAGCTCCTCCCGGTGCACGTACTGCTGGAGGATTCCCGCGTCGCGGCCGCCGAACTCCGGCGGGTAGCCCGGCACCAGCCAGCCGTGCTCGAACAGCAACCGCTGCCACCGCCGCGCCCAGTCGGGGATATGGGAGGTCGATCGCGGACGTTCGCCCGCCGCGGCCTGCGGCGGCAGATGCCGGTCGAGGAATTCGACGAACTCGGCGCGGAACGCTTCCACATCGTCATCGAAGCTCAGCTGCACGGTACTCCCTCGCAATCGTGGCGCGATGCTCGTCGGCGCCACCGAGGAGCAGTTCCCCGGCCTTGGCCCGTTTCATCGCGAACTGCACATCGTTCTCCCAGGTGTAGCCCATGGCGCCGAAGAGCTGAAGGCCGTGCCGGAAAACCACCGCCTGGCACTCGCCCGCGGCCGCCTTGGCCATGACGGCGGCCAGATGCCGGCGCGGATCGCCCGCGGAGACGGTCAACGCGGCCCAATAGGTCAGCGCGCGCGCACGCTGTACGGCGACGTGCATGTCGGCGGCTTTGTGCGCGACCGCTTGGAACGCGCCGATCGGCTTCCCGAACTGGCGGCGCACGCCGACATGCTCGACGACCAGGTCCAGCACCCGCTGACACGCTCCCACCATGGTGGCCGCCAGGCCGGTGAGCGCGACCTCCCTGGCGTGCCGCACATCGCGGTCGAGCCGGTCGCCCGCGTCGACGCGTACCTGTTCCAGCGTCACCTGGGCGACGTGCAGCAGCGGGTCGAAGACCGTGATCCGGCGCGCGGCGACTCGATCCGCGGGAAGTACGAACACCCCGGCCGGGGTAGCGACCGCCACCCGTTCGGCCCGGTCGCCGTCGAGCACCTGGGCGGTGCCGTTCAAGATCCATGTCGCGCCGTCGTGGTGCGCCGAGATGCCGTCGAACACCGCGGTTGCCGCCGTCGCGGGGTCGGGCTCACCGGTCAGGGGCGCGTAGTGGGTCATCGTGGCCAGGTACGGGGTCGGATCGGTGGCTCGCCCCAGTTCTTCCAGCACGATCGTCAGCTCGACCGTGTCACCCGGGTCGGTCAGCGAGGTCCACCCCTGGTCGCGATAGACCTTCCAGAGGGGCCCGGCATCCGCGCCACGATCGGCGATGTCCCTGATCAGCGCGGCGGGACAGTGCCGCGCGAGCACCTGGCGCACGGTGTCCTGCCACAAACGCTGATCGGAGTCGAACTCCAGCAACATCCGATCGTCCTCCTCGACGACTGTCCGGGAAACCCGTTCCCTCGCATCTTATTGAGAATAAGATTCTTCATTCAAGATAATAAAAGTTTCACTTCTCAGATACCAAGCGCCGGAGGCGAAGAATGAGGGTTCCGAACGGGTACCATGCGGTGATGCGTGATTCGCGGCGAATGCGGGCGAGTCGGCGCGAGGGACGCGGCGACCATGACTGACGTGGAGGGGCGGCGCGAGCCTGCCTGGAAGCAGCGCGCGGTGGAGCGATCGCTGCGAACAGCGAAGCTGCGGGCCGGTCAGCGAGTGCAACGGTTCCTGGACGCGGCGCAGGCGATCATCACCGAGAAGGGCAGTACGGATTTCACCGTCCAGGAGGTCGTCGACCGGTCGCGGCAGTCGTTGCGCAGCTTCTATCTACAGTTCGACGGCAAGCACGAACTGCTGCTCGCACTCTACGAGGACGCGTTGGGCCGCACCGTGGAGCAGATCCGGGCGGCCACCATCAACAGCGGCGAACCACTGGACCGATTGCGGACGGCGGTGGAGCTGCTGTTCCAGTTGTGCCGGCCGGATCCGGACGCGCGGCGGCCGCTGTTCACCGAGTTCTCACCGCAGCTGCTCAGCTCCCATCCCACGGAGGTCAGAATGGCGCATGCGTCGCTGTTCGCCCTGTTCACCGAGCTGATGACGGACGCGCAGACGGCGGGAAGGCTCACCGCGGCCGCCAATCCGCGCCGTCTCGCCGCGATGATCATGCATACGGTGATGTTCACCTCGCAGCCGGCGAACGCGGATCCCGACGCGAAACCGCTCACGCCCGAGGAGGTCTGGACCTTCTGCGCCCACGGCATCACGGGCCGCCGCATGCCCTGAGAGAGAATTATATTCTGGCAGAGAGACAATCTGACTTACACTTCCGGTGGCCCTGGCGGTTCGCGCCATGCTTCGAGGAGGTCAGCCGGTGGCTTACGTCATCACACAGAACTGCTGCAAAGACGCCAGTTGCGTGGCGGCATGCCCGGTCGACTGCATCCGCCCCACCGAGGGGGCCGACGCACCCGGCACCCAGATGCTGTTCATCGATCCGGAGACCTGTATCGATTGCGGCGCCTGTGTCGATGAGTGCCCGGTCGACGCGATCTACTCCGAGTACGACCTTCCGCCCGAATTGGAACGGTTCAGGGAGATCAACGCGGCGTACTTCCGCCGCCACCCGTTGGAGCCGGGGGTGATCGAGCCGCCGAGTACCCGCGCGCCGATCGCTCAGGGCACACTGCGCGTGGCGGTCGTCGGCGCGGGGCCCGCGGCCTGCTACGCCGCGGCCGAACTCCTCGACAGCGGCGTCGAGGTCGACCTCTTCGAGCGCCTGCCGACGCCGTTCGGCCTGATCCGGGCCGGCGTGGCGCCCGACCACCAACGCACGAAGTCGGTGGTGCGAATCTTCGATGCCGCCTTCGCCGACAATCGCTTCGGCTGCCATCTCAATGTGGAGATCGGACGGACGCTGACCCATGCCGATCTGCTGGCCCACCATCACGCGGTGATCTACGCGGTCGGCGCCTCCGCGAGCCGCGATCTCGGCATCCCCGGCGAGCATCTGCCCGGCCACCACGCGGCCGCCGATTTCGTCGGCTGGTACAACGGTCACCCCGACCATGCCGCGCACCGATTCGACCTGTCGTCGCGCCGGGCGGTGATCGTAGGAAACGGGAACGTCGCGCTGGACGTGGCCCGGGTACTACTGATGACGCCGGAGGACCTCGCCGCCACCGATATCGCCGAATACGCCTTGGAAGCCCTGGCGCACAGCCGCATCGAGGAGGTCGTCGTCCTCGGGCGCCGCGGTCCGCGCGACGCCGCGTTCTCGGTGGGCGAGTTCCACGCGCTCGGACATCTCACCGGTGTCGACGTGATCATCGAGGGCGGCGACCTCGCCGCGCACCCGGACGACGACGTGGAGACGACGCTCAAATTGGAGATCGCGCGCGAATTCGCCGCACGCTCCACCACTTCCGGCAACAAGCGGATCCTGTTCCGGTTCCTTACCTCGCCGGTCGAGATCGTCGGCGGCGAACGGGTGGAGCACGTGCGTATCGTCCGCAACCACATCACCGCCGAGGGAGCGTTCGTCGCGGCCTCCCCCGACGGCGACACCGACTCGATCGAGACCGCTCTGGTGCTGCGGTCGATCGGCTACACGGGAAGTCCGGTCGACGGCCTTCCGTATGACGCGCGCACCGGCACCGTGCCCAACGACCAGGGCCGTGTCGTCGACGGCACCGGCGTCGCGCTTCCCGGCGTCTACGTCACCGGATGGATCAAACGCGGGCCGCGCGGTGTGATCGGCACCAACCGCGCTTGCGCCGGGGAAACCGTCGCGGCGCTGCTGGCCGACTTCCACAGTGGAGCCCTGTCCCGTGAGGTGGCCGACCGGGCGGCTTTGCGCGCGCGGCTGGCCGAGCGGGGCGCCGACGCGGTCGGCTGGCCGGGGTGGCGTGCCATCGATGCCGCGGAGCGCGAGCGCGGCGCCGCGGCCGCTCGGCCCCGGGTCAAGTTCTTCTCCGTCGAGGAGATGCTGGCGGTGGCACGGCGATGAGTCACCGGGGCGACGCCTTCGACGCGCCCCCGGTGGATCCGTCAGTCCGCCGCGGGCGCTACACCGACACGGCGAGGGTCGAGACATCCAGCGGTGAGTGCCCTGCGGCCAGTGCGAAAATCGTTGCGCGGAAGCCGTTTCCACCGGGCTGCACCCATGTGCCGCAGACTGCCTGCGACGCTGTTTTCCGGGAGACGACGATGGGCCGTGGGAAGCACCGGATCCGGCCTTCCCACGGCCCGCGGTCAGGTCAGTCGCTGGCCGGGAGGGGCTTTGCTTCCTTCAGCGCCAACGGTGTGGCGCCTACGCTGAGCGTGCCGATCCCGGCCTTCGTCACGAGGATCTCCGCGCCGGAATCGTCGACGTAGCGCTTGCCCATCAGATTGCCGTCGGCGCAGCCCGCGGCGGGCTCGGCGCCCGCAGGACGTTCGGCGCCGATCGGAATCATCGGAACGCCCCCGGCGCGCAGGTCCGCGAGACTGTCCGCCGCCTTCACCACGATCACCTCGGTGTCGCACACCTGGCTGCGCAGGCGAGTGCCGTTCTTGACCATTGTCATCCTTTCCTGACGGTGACTACGTATCGACGGCGACATCCGCCGCGGGCTGCGGGCCGTACTCGTCGACGAGTGCGCGGCGCAACACCTTCCCGGTCGGTGTCGCGGGCAGCGAATCCCGGAAGACGACCCGGTCGGGCGTGCGGGAGCCGCGCAGCCCGGCCCGGACGTAGTCGCGCAGTTGCTCCGGGTCCGGTGCGGCGCCGTCGGCGGGCACCACCACCGCCACGATGCTCTGGCCCCACTGCGCGTCCTCCACGCCGATCACCGCCACCTCGCGCACCGCCGGGTGCTCCACCAGTACATCCTCGATCTCGGCAGGCGCGATGTTCTCGCCGCCGCGGATGATCGTGTCGTCGGAGCGGCCGCCGATGAACAGGTAGCCGTCCGCGTCGAGCATCGCCACATCCTTGGTCGGGAACCACCCTTCGTCGTCCAGCACCGAGCCGATCCCGGTGTACCGGCCGGACACCTGAGGCCCTCGGACGAACAGCTCCCCGGTCGCGCAGGTGGGCAGCACCCGGCCGTGACCGTCCCGGATCTGCACCTCGATACCGGGCACCGGCTGCCCCACCGAGCCGAGCCGCCGCGCGACCGCCGGGTCGGCGCAGCGGTACGCGGCCCGGTGGTCCTCCGGTCCGAGCACCGCGATCGTGGAACTGGTCTCGGTCAGGCCGTAGGCGTTGACGAAACCCACTTCGGGCAGCAGGTCGAGTGCTTTGCGAACCAGCGGCAGCGCGACTTTGGATCCGCCGTAGGCGAGGGTGCGCAGGGTGGGCAACCTCGCCCCCGAGCGCTCCAATTCCGTCACGATGCGATCGAGCATGGTCGGCACCACGGTCGCGGTGGTGACCGACGCACCGGCGACCAGCTCGATCCACCGCGCCGCGTCGAAGTTCCGCAGGTACACCATCGTTCGGCCCGCGTACAGGTTGGACAGCGCAGCGCCGACACCGGCGATGTGGTAGGGCGGCACGCAGATCAGCGCCGCGTCCGCGGGTTCGGCAGAGTCGAATTCGACCGTCCCGGTGATGTAGCTGACCAGGTTGTTGTGCGAGAGCTCGACCGCCTTGGGCTTGGAGGTCGTCCCGGAGGTGAACAGCACGACGGCCACCTGATCCGGATCGGGCGGCTCGGCGTCGGTGACCGGATCGACGGCGGCGGCCGCCGCCCCGCCCAAGGCGGACGAGCGCATGATCCTGGCGCCGGAGGCCGCCACGATGTCGTGGTACTCCTCGTCACAGACCACCAGCGGATCCTCCAGCCGAGCGATCAGTTCGGCCAAGGCGTCGGCGGCGAGCCGATAGTTCAAGGGCGTGAACGGAATACCCGCGCCCGCCGATCCGAAGATCAACAACGGCAGCAGATGTCCGCCGGTACCGACGTAGGCCACGCTCCGCGCGCCGGAGTTCGCGATCGCCGCGGCCGCACCCTGGACGCGCGCGCTCAGCTCGGACGTGGTCCAGCGCACCTCGTCGCACACCACCGCGAGCCGATCCGGGTTGCTCGACGCAGCCATGTCCAGCAAGAGCGAAACGCTCATTCCGCACCCTCCGCACGACGATATTGTCATTCTCGATCTTGGAGAATAACATATTCACACTGGAGGGAAGGGCGGCCGGGGAGCCATTTCGCAGCCGCCACCGGCGAGGATGCCGACGCACGAGGAAGGCCGAAGACTGGTGTTCCGAGTGATCGAGGCGACCACCGCACCGGACGCGGGTACCGACGCGGCGCCACCGGGAGTCGTCGTGGCGGTCGGCACGAACCCCACGAAGACGGGGCCCGCATCGCCGACGCCGACCAGCCCACCGGCCACCGCAGTGTCATCCCCGAATCCGAGGCGGTCGGCGTCCTGGCCGTCGGTGCCGTAGGCGGTGGCGCGCAGCCATACCCGGCCGGGGCGGTGCGCGATGCGATCGGGACCGAGCCCCCTGCGCATCAGGGCGGCCGGGCGGAAACCCTCCAGTACCACGTCCGCAACCTCGAGCAGCTCCCGCAATGCAGCTCCGTCGGCGTCGGAACGCGATCGCCCATCCACTCACCGGGTCGGAGTCCTCACGCGCGGTCGCCGAGTCGCTCGCCCGCGGCGGAGGCGAGCTGATCGAGGTGTCCATGGCCGCCGTCGCGCGACGTACGCGGCGACGCAACCGTGCCCCGCCGACGCGCCGTACGCCGCCCTCGCACCGACGCCGCCACCCCGCCCCGCTTCGCGCGCCTCCGCGCTCGGCGCGGACACCACGGCGGTCCGGCAGGTCGTCGCCGCGCGACGCTCACGTGAGGGCCGCGCGACTCTCACGTGAGGGCCGCGCGACTCTCACGTGAGGATTGATCCGCATGCGCGGACCGGTGGCCTGACCGAAGGTGGCGCGGCCGCAGTCCGCAATTATCTGAAAATGACATTTTCGCAAGCCAATTGGCCTTTATTGGCAGTATCGGCGGCCGATTCGGGCTCGTACACCCGCCACTGTGATAACGTCATTCTCGTCAAATCGACGCAATCGGACTCGTGACGACAGTCCCGCTCGACGATCCGTTGCGACACCGCGGAGGTGGTGATGAGCCCGAGCACCGGACGCACCGTCGAATCGCCACCCCTGCCGGACGGTGATGAACAGGCCCCGGCCGGCAGCCCGCTCGACGAGGCCGACGCCGAAGAACTCACGCTGGCCGCCGAGGCCGCGGAGGCGGAGGCACGAGCAGCCGAGGCGCTCGCCGAGGCGGCCCGCGCCCGCGTTCGCGCGGCCGAGTCCCGCCGCCGAGCGCGCACCGCCCCACGGCGGCCCATCGCCGCGGAAACGAAGAGCGCACAAGCGCCTTCACCGCAGGTGACCGCAGGGGACGGCCCCGGCGACGAGCAGACGCCGGGCCACCTCCCAGAAACGCACTCGGCCGATCCGGCGCAGCCGATCACCTCGACGGACGACGCCCCCGGTGACATCACGCATCCGGCCGGGGCCGAATCGCTTCCGCGCAGCGCCCGCCTCCGCTTCACTCTCGTTCGCCGCCTCCGCAGTCGTTCCACGATGGTCGCCGCCGCCCTCGTCGTGATCGCCCTGGCACTTGCCGGCAGCGGATACTCGATCCGGCACCATCGCGACATCACCGAGAACGACCGGCGCGCAGCGGAATTCACCGCCGCCGCACGGCAAGGCGTCGTCGCTTTGACGACCCTCGACTTCAAACGGGCGAACGAGGACGTGCAGCGGGTCCTGGACAATTCCACCGGATCCTTCCGCGGCGACTTCCAAGCGCGGGCTGCCGATTTCACGACGGTGATCCAGCAATCGCAGGTCGCCACCGAGGGCAGGGTGAACGCCACCGCGATCGAGTCGATGACGAAGGATTCCGCGGTCGTCCTCGTCGCCGCGACCTCGCAGGTCACCAATTCCGCCGGGGCAAGCCAAGAACCTCGCGCCTGGCGGCTGAGCGTGACCGTGACCCGGGACGGAGATCAGCTCAAGATGTCGAAAGTCGAGTTCGTACCGTGACCACCGACAGCGCATCGGTCGCCGCGCGCGAGACCGGAACCGAGCAGAACGCGCACGAGCCGACGGACACGAAATCTCCCGAAACGACGCGCATCCGGAAGTCGGGCTCAGCGCGCGGTTTGTCCCGCACGCTGCGGACCGAGTACGTTCCGGTCCTGCTCGCCGTACTCGTCGTCGCCTCGGTCGCTACCGCGGCGTGTTTGTTCTTCCTGCAGTACCGGCCCGACAGCCGGACCGATGACGACGCCGCGGCGGCGCTCGATGCCGCCTCGCGCGGCACGGTGGCGCTGCTGTCCTACGCCCCCGACACCCTCGACCGGGATCTGGATTCCGCGAAGTCCTTTCTCACCGGCGACTTCCTGTCGTATTACAGCCAGTTCACCCAGCAGGTCGTGGCGCCCGCCGCCAAGCAGAAGTCGGTCCGGACCACCGCCACCGTCGTGCGCGCCGCGGTGTCGGAACAGCGGCAGGACGAGGCGGTGGTCCTGGTGTTCATCAACCAGAGCACCACGAGCGCGGAGAAACCCGACCCGGCCCTGGCCGCCAGCAGCGTCCGGGTCACCCTACGCAAAGCCGACAGCGCATGGCGGATCTCGGCCTTCGACCCGGTCTAGCCGGTCGCGGCCGCTTCGGGAAATTTTATTCTCCTTTTCGAGAATCGGCATACAATTTAGGTATGCCTGACCTCTGGAGTGAGCTGCTCACCTGCCTCGACCTCCGCCAGCGGCCGACCTCACCGTCGTCTGGAGGGGCGGAAACCCGGCCCGGGACCGGCGGCCGCCGCCGCGAGACGCTGACCGTGTACGAGGGTCCCGGCCAGCGGCTGGACCACGGTTGGCTGTACGGCGGGCAGCTACTGGCGCAGATCGTGCGTGCGGCCATGTGCGCCTGCCCCGCCAAGGCGGTCAAATCCCTGCACGTGGTGTTCGCCCACGAGGGAAAGGGCGACTCGCCGGTCTTCTACATCGTGCAGCGCCAGCACGAAGGCCGCTCGTTCGCCGCGCTCACCGTCACGGCCCGGCAGAAGCGGGACGTCGTCGCCACCGCGGTCGTCTCGATGCATGCCCATGAGGACGGTCCGGAGCACCAGACCGTTCCGGGCATCCCGGCTGTGCCCGGACCGCGGCACCGCACCGACTTGCCGATCCTGCCTTGGGAGACCCGATCGACCACCGACCTCGATTCGACCGACGCGCATCCGCCCGACTACGAGCTGTGGATGCGAACCCCGCGGGTACCCGAGGACTTGCACGCCGCTTTGACCGCCTACGCGACCGACCTGAGCCCCATCGGAACCGCGTTGCGCCCGTTGGAAGGATTCGGCCAGAGCGGCAACGGCACCGCGTTCACCTCGGCGACGATCACCCATTCGATCTGGTTCCACCGCGCGTTCCGCACCGATGAGTGGTTGCTGTTGCGCCACCACAGTCCACTCGTCGCACACGGCCGCTGTTTCGGCAAGGGCGACGTCTTCGACCGAGACGGGACGCTCGTCGCCTCGTTCGCGCAGGAGGGCCTGCTCAGGTTCCGGCCGTAACTCCCCCTCCCCGACTACGGAACGGATGCCCCATGGACCCGAATCGCCGGCCGCACGGTCACGACGCCACGCGAGGCCCCTATCGGGTCATCCAGTGGGCAACCGGCGGCGTAGGGGCGCACGCGTTGCGCGCCGTGCTCGACCATCCCGACCTCGTGCTCGCGGGTGTTCGGGTGCACGATCCCGCCAAGGCAGGCGTCGACGCGGGCGTCCTGTGCGGATCCGGCAGCACCACCGGCGTCGCCGCGACCACGGACGTCGAAGAGATCCTGGCACTCGGCGCCGACTGCGTGCTGTACATGCCGCGCATTTTCGACGTGGACGACGTCTGCCGTCTCTTGGTCGCCGGCGTCAACGTGGTCACCACGCACGGCGACCTGCGGCACCCCGACACCGTGGACCCCGAGGTATGCGCGCGGATCGAGGCGGCGTGCTGGTTCGGCGGGGCCTCGATCCTGAGCACGGGCATCGCGCCGGGTTTCGTGACCGAAACGCTTCCCGTCGCACTCAGCTCGGTCCAGCGCAGGATCGACCGGCTGACGATCGAGGAGAGTGTCGACCTCGCCCGCCCGGGTACGTCGCGATTGCTCGTGGAGACAATGGGTTTCGGTACCGCGCCCGCACCGTTCGACGAACAGCGCCTCGCCCACGCCACCCATACCTTCGGTCCGTCGTTGCGGCTCGTCGCCGACGCCGTCCGCCTGCCCCTCGACGCGTTCGAAGTGGTCGGCGAGGTCGCGCTCGCCGAGCACGACGTGCCGCTGGAGTTCACCACGCTGGCGGCGGGGACCGTGGCCGCACAGCGCATCACGCTCTCCGGACGGGGCGGCGGCCGCGTCCTGCTGCGCTTGCGGTCCACGTGGTACTGCACCTCCGCGCTGCGGCCGGGCTGGCCGGTGCGCGAGACCGGATGGCATGTGGCCATCGACGGCGAGACACCGATCGAGATGGATCTGCGCTACCCGGTGGACCCGAGCCGGATGAGCGCTATGTCGCCGCGATACGCGGCCAACCGCGCGGTCAACGCCGTCACCTACCTCTGCGCCGCGCCGCCCGGGATCCGCACCACCCTCGATCTGCCCCCGTTGACCGCGAACCTCGGCTGATTGCGGCTCGCGGGCGCGCACAGCCCGAACCGGCGATGCACGCGCGATCCGGCGGCCAGGTTCACACTCCCCATGTTCGGAATACTTTTTTCCAAACAGGAGAATGATATTCTCGAAGATATGGAAGAAGGCAGCGCGCCGACCGCGCACAGCGAAACCGGTTTCGCACGGGGTCATTCCGTGCCCTTCGGGCACACCGAGCAGAGTTTGCCCGCTTCTGGTTCACCGCGCCGCCCCGAGAGCACCCGGGCGGGCGCACCGCGAGCCCGTGAAATCCGCGCACGCTTGTGGAAACACGACCGGCCGAGGAAGGCCACGCCGGACACCGACGCTCCGCTGCGCGTGACGGTGCGGGAGGTGCTCGACTACTTCGCGAAATGCCCCGACTGCGGATACCCCGCCCAGGCGTCGGCGACCGTGCGGGAACTGCGCGACGGACGGGTCGAGACCGAGGTCAGGCCGAGTTGTGGGCTTCCATGCGGCTGGCAGGGGAACCCTCAGGTCTCCACGAGCCCCACCGGTCCGACTCCGGCGCGGCCATAGTCCGAGTCGCGGGCCGGGCGGGCGAATCCCGGCCCCGTCCGCGCTTCTCGCGTTCAGCCCGCCGTGACGAGGTCGGTGCCGCCCCAAAGTCCGGTCAATAGCAGTTCCCCGCTGCGGAACACCTCGGCAGCGCCGACGTCGGAAGCGGGCACACCCGCCGCGGTCAGCGCACAGCTCTTGAATGCCTGCGCGGCGACGCTCAGCGGGTGATGCACCGCACCGAGCCTGCGGTCGAGTTCCGCGGGTAACCCCTCGCCCCACAGCGCGACTTCGATCAGCCCGTGGTCCAGGCAGTCCAGTACCCCCTGCCGGACCCGGGCGTCGGCGGCGAACAGCTCCGGGGCCACCGCCACCGCATGCGGCCAGGTGTCGTGCACGGGCGTGGCCAGCGAGCGCTCGAGATCCAGGACGGTGGCGCCGAGGATTTGCAGCGCTCGCGCGTCGGTGCAGTCCGCGAGCAGCACGGTCACCTCCCAGCCCGCCATCGTCCGGTCGCACAGCCAGCCGCCGGCGTGGCGCACCACATCGACGGCGTTCGCCGCGACCACCGCCAGCCGGTATCGCAGCAGATGCTTGCGCGCGTGGGCGCGCCACCCGGTGACCGACTGCGCTCCACCGAAGCCCCGGTCGACGGATTCGAAGTCTCGAGCAGCCATGCTCACCCTCCCTGCACTGGGCCATCGGCCGATCTCCGAGCGGCGGGGTGATGCCCCGCGGAGGCGGCCGACCACCTTCGGTAACACACTCTCGCCAAATGAAAGGTATCTTCTCTTCGAGAGAGAATCAATACTCGGCGGCGCCCGGAGCGACGGGCGGGAGAGGAGGCGGACTTCACCCAACGAATCACCCTGCGTCCTTCGCGACAGTCGGTGCCGAACGGCTGCGTGCCTCGTACGTTGACTACGGTGGAAGAGTTTGAAAACGTAGTAACCAAATATGAAAGTGACATTCTCATAAAGGATAGGAGAAGGCGATGAAGGTGAGCCCACTTCCGGAGGACCAGTGGGACGACACGGTGAACGCCGCGTTGTCCCGCATGCTGCCCGCCGACCGCCGCAACCCCGCGGCGGCGGGAAACGCCCTCGCGACCATGGTCCGCCATCCGGCCCTGACGAAGGCCTTCCTCGGCTTCAATGTCCATCTGCTGTTCGGGTCCACGCTCGCGCCACGGCTGCGCGAACTGGCCATCCTGCGGGTAGCCCATCAGCGCGGGTGCGAGTACGAGTGGCATCACCACGCCCGAATGGGCGCCGCGGCCGGACTCACCGAAGGTGATGTCGCCGCGGCCCGGGGCGAGGCGGCCGCCGACGACGATTTCGACCGCCTGCTGCTGCGGGCCGTGGACGAACTCGGCGAGAAGTCGGCGCTGTCCGATGAAACCTGGGCCGCCTTGGGCGAACGTCTCGACGAGCGCCAACGCATGGATCTCGTCTTCACGGTCGGCGGCTACACGACGCTGGCCATGGCCTTCAACACCTTCGGCGTCCAAGTCGAACACTAGCGCTCGCCGTCGTTGCCGCCTCGGCCCTTCCGCGTGGAAGTGCCGAGGCGGCAACGGCTTTCGCGGTTCAGCCGCGCGGCAGACCGAGCACGCGCTCGGCGATGATCGTCCGCTGGATCTCCGAGGTGCCGCCGGCGATGGTGCCCGCGAAACTCCGGATGTAGCGCTCGAACCAACCGGCGGAGAAGTGGTCCAGATTCAGGAAATTCGGGCGGGAGCTCATCGCGGGGTGGGCCAGCCCCTCCACCCCGACGGCGTTCAGCGCTTGTTCCGACGCCGATTGCACGGCTTCCGAACCCAGAACTTTGAGAATCGAGAGGGCGGGCACATCCTGCTCCCCGCGAGCCTCCCGCGCCAGGGCCGCCGACCCGAGCAATCGCAGGGCGTACGCGTCCATGACCAGCTTCGCGTACGCGTCGCGGTCGAACACGGTCCGGGGCCGGAAGTCTCCCAGCAGATCCTCCAGCCGGTCGGCGTATCCCAGCCACAGCAGCGTGCGTTCGTGACCGAGGGAGCCGGTGGCCACCGACCAGCCCTGGTTCGGCGCGCCGATCAGGTTCGCCGCGGGCACCCGGACACCCTCGAAGTAGACCTCGTTGAAATCCAGATCGTCCGGCGAGCACACCGAGGGGAACGGGCGTCGCGTCACGCCGGGCGAGTCGGTCGGAATCAGCAGGACACTGATGCCCCGGTGCTTCGGCGCCGTGGGATCGGTGCGCACGAAGGTCAGCAGCACGTCGGCCGCATGGGCGCCGGAGGTCCACACCTTCTGGCCGTCGACGACGTACTCGTCCCCGTCCCGCACCGCCCTGGTGCGCAGCGAGGCCAGGTCCGAACCGGCTCCCGGCTCGCTCATGCCCAGCGCGGCGGTGATCTCGGCCCGCAGGATCGGCACCGCCCAGCGCCGCTTCTGCTCCTCGGTGCCGAACGACAGCAGCGAGGCCGCGACGATCCCGACACCCTGCGGATTGAAGCTGTGGTAGATCCGCCGCTTGGACAGCTCCTCCAGATGCACGTACTGCTGCAGCACCGTGGCGTTGCGCCCGCCGAACTCCGGCGGATTCGCCGGAAGCAGCCAGCCGTTGTCGAACAGCAGGCGTTGCCAGCGCCGCGCCCATTCCGGCACGTGCGCGCTGGAGAGGGAGCGCTCCGTGGCCTCGGCTTCGCTCGGCAGATGGGCGGTGAGGAACGCGACGAATTCGGCGCGGAACGCCTCGACGTCGGGATCAAAGGTGAGCTGCACGGTACTCCTCGGCGATCAGCGCCCGGTGTTCGGCCGCGCCGCCGAGCATCAGCTCGCCGGCCTTGGCCCGCTTGAGCGCGAACTGTAGGTCGTTCTCCCAGGTGAATCCCATGGCGCCGAACAGCTGGAGCCCATGGCGGAAGACCAGCGCCTGGCACTCCCCCGCGGACGCCTTGGCCATGGACGCCGCCATCCGCCGCCGCGGGTCGTCCGCGGCAAGGCACAACGCGGCGAAGAATCCCAGCGCGCGGGCGCGCTCGATCGCGATGTGCATATCGGCCGCCTTGTGCTGCACCGCCTGGAACGATCCGATCAGCCTGTCGAACTGGCGACGGCCGCGCACGTGCTCCAAGGCGAGATCGAGAATGCGCTGACAGGCGCCGACGGTGGTCAGCGCGAGCCCGGTGAGCGCGTGCTGACGGGCGCGTTCGGGATCTGCCCCGCTGCGATCCGCATCGGTGACCCGCACACCGGCGAACCGGACCTCCGCGACATGCAGCACCGGATCGAAGACCGACGTGCGGTCGGCGGTTACCGCCTCGGCCGGCACCACGAACACACCGGCGGCGGTGACCACGGCGAAACGCTCCGCCCGGTCGCCGTCGAGCACGTTGCGCGCGGTGCCGTCCAACCGCCAACCCGAGCCGTCGCGCCGGACGGCGACGCCGGAATGCACCGCCGTGCAGGGTCGTTCGATCCGTCCCGCGCCCGGGACGAGCGGGGCGAACTGGGTCATCGACGCCAGGAAAGGAGTGGGGTCGGTGGCGCGTCCGAGTTCTTCGAGCACGATGGCCAATTCGACGCCGAGGGCCGGATCGGTCAGTTCGGTCCAGCCGACGTCGACATAGGTCTGCCACAACGGGCCGGGTTCGAGTTCCTTGTCCACGATGTCCCGGATCAGGGCGGGTGGACACTGCTTCGCCGTGACCTCACGCGCCGTCTCGCGCAATAGTCGCTGGTCGGCGTCGAACTCGAACAGCATCTCGGCCCTCTTCCCTGTCGCGGCATCGCTTGCACCAGTTTGAGAATAGCATTCTCATTTTAGAAAGCGACACTTCGGGACGGTGTCGATGCGCGGTCAGACCGCGTGCGCCTCGGAGACACGGCCGGTCGCGCGGACGAGCGCCGAGTTGACGTCGCGAACGAAAGTCAGCAGGGTCAGCAAGGTCGCGTCATCGTCCGGCAGGCCTCCGTCGAGCGCGGCGAGCTCACCGAACAGCGGCGCCACCGCCACCTCCGCCCGCACCGCGACGAGTTCCACCCGGACCCGCCGCCGGTCTTCCGAATCCCGGCTCCTGCGCACGTATCCCGCGCGTTCCAGCCGGTCGACGACGGTGGTGATCGCGCCGCCGCGGGTGATGCCGAGCCGATCCGCCAACTGCCCCGGGGTGAGCGGCCCCAGCATGCTCAGCAGGTTCAGCGCACTGAGATCGGTGACCGTGATGCCGAGCCGTGCGGCCACGGCCGAATGGAACACCACCGTCTGGGTCGCATGCTTACGCAACTCCTCACGCAGCGCGCCCAGGGTCGCCTCGCGCGTGCTCGGTGCCGACATCGGGTCTCCCTCCTCCGGAATCTCTGATATCGAGATTCTCTAATAGAGAGAATAGTCTTACACGCGATGGTGCAGTTCGCCGAGCGGCCCTTGCGGATGGCCTCGAAGAGCGAGGTAATCGATCAGAGCGGGTGAGCACCGAATCCGCTCTGTCGCCGGGTCCGGTCACCCGGCGGCCCGAGCATCCATCGAGCAGCCGAATTCGCCGGGGAGCGAGGAGCCCGGCACCGACGACAGCGAGGTTCGTCATGCACAAGAAGTTGCGCGCCGGGGCGACGGCCCTGGTGATCGCCGCCGCCATCGCAGCCGCTTCGGCCACGGCCACCGCCGAACCCATGCCCGCACCGGAGCGACAAGAAGTTATGGCCGGGTTCTCGGCCCCGCCGTGCTTACCCTTGATCCTTCCGCCGGCCGTTAACGTCAACGCGTTCCTGATCTGCCTCGCGTGACGTTCGGCGATTTCTCGCCCGGCACCCATCGAAGTCAGCTGGGCGGCCTGTCCTCGCCCGCACGCCGGCCGGTTGGATCACTCCGCGGCACGGCTCCTAGCCGACCGCACAGCGAGTTCGCGACCGCTGGCGGATGCGGCGAGGCCCATCGCTGCTGATCGCGGCCTTGCGCCCTGGATCGAAACGCAGATTGCACGCCGGACCCGTCAGCGGACCGGTCCAGGGGCGCCGACGACGGCAACCTGAAACGCCTGCCCCGGCGGCATGGACGGGACGCTCGATCCTGCACCGATCATTCGCTCCGCCGCGCCCTGGCACGTCGTTTGCCCTCGTGCATCGCCTGAACCCGGGCCACTGGAATCGTATGTCCCTCCTCGACCAGATCCGCAGGAAGATGCTGCGGGGCAGGCATTTCCGACTGCCAGGGATCGTCGTCGCCGAGCAGGCCCGGCACGGTCCGGACAGTGAAATCAGTCGGCGTCACCTCGTCGAGATCCGACCAGCGCAGCGGGAACGACACGGTGACACCCGCACGGATACGCGGACTGTATGCGGCGGCCACGGTGGCGCCGCCCGCACGGGTGGCGTCGAGAAAGACCTTGCCGTGACGATCTTCCCGGATGAACGCGGTGGTGCCGATCGACGGATCGATCCGCTCGGCTCGCGCCGCCACGGCCCGCGTCGCCGCGGCTGCGTCCTCGACATCGGTCCCCGGCACCACCGGCACGAACACATGTAAACCCTTGGAACCGCTCGTCTTCACCGCTGCGGACAACCCGTCGGCAGCCAGCGCTTCCCGGATCAGCCGGGCACCTGCCACGGCGTCGGCGAAAGTCTGTCCCGGTGAGGGATCGAGATCGAGCACAAGATGTGTGGGTTCCGGTGCGGATTCCGCGAGGAACAGGGTCGGGTGGTATTCGACCGCCCGTTGATTGCCGAACCAGATCAGAGTCCGCAGGTCGTCGCAGAGCGCGTAGGTGATCTCCCGCCGCGAACTCTCCGCCCAGACCTTCGTCCGCGCCACCCACTCCGGCGTGTACTTCGGGAGATTTTTCTGGGTGAACGGCTCCTGTCCCGGCCGCACCCGTACCACCGAGAGCGGCCGTCCGCGCAGCACCCGCAGCAACCGTTCCCCGGCGAACTCCAGATAGTCCACCAGATCCCGTTTGCTCGCCTCGGCCTCGTCGAACAACGGCTGATCGAGATTGGACAGTTCGACCCCGTGACGCAGCTCGCCTCCCGCCATCGCTCCACCCTCCCCCACCGCCGGGCGCCGGTCAATCACCGGAGGCGGCGAACTGGTTTCCCACTCGTTCTCGCACATTCACGCTGGGGAGGCGACCTCGAGGCCCGCTGGCACGGCCACGCCGACGACCGCCTGCTCGCTCTCGAACACGCCGCCCACGCGGTCGTGACAGTCGGCGACGCGGCATAGCCACAGTCCCCCGGTCGGTCGGCAGGGTTCTGTCGTAACCGACGAATGCGGTGACAACGCCTCACGCGAGCCCGCCGACTCGCTGTTTGCGGTGCGTCAACTCACTTCACCAACCCCTTGTTGCCCCTGAACGCCAGACCGGAGAACGCCTCCGGTCTGTTCGACATCTGTTTCCAGTGCAGCCGCTACACCACTGATATCCGCTACATCGCCGGCGCGCACCGCGCCTGCCCCCGCTGCGTCGACCGGTTTCCCGCGTGTTCGCACTGCGGCACCTTGACCCGCCGCGGCCGCGCCTACCATCCGATCGCTCAAACAGTTGGGAGACCTCCGCCCCGTAGATCTCGGCCGGATGCGCGCGGATTTCCCCGGTCGTGAACTCCTCTGGCGTACAGGCTGACCACGCCTCGCCGAACCCGGCCACGCGGCGGGCAAGGGAGTACTGGGGGCGTAGCGGACAGATGATGGGGGCGTAGCGGCCCGATGCGGGCGCAGAGGTCGCTGTCTCACGATCGTGCTCTCTACGGTGAATTCGGCCGACGGACCGCCGTCATCGCAGTGACGGTGCGGTGGCCGCGC
>NZ_JBEXYF010000028.1:0-101926 GCF_040630775.1 Nocardia sp. NPDC005745 | reverse complement strand
AGTAGTTCGCGGTAGGTGAGGGTGCGGCAGTCGCCGGGTTCGCCTTCGAAGTGGATGGCGGGTTGGTCGCCGTGGCCGTCGAGGACGTGGCGGTCGAGGCAGTTGTAGGCGACGTTGAGTTTTCCGCCGATGAACCATTTCGCTACCGGGGCGTCGGTCCAGTCCAGGACTTGGGTGAAGGGTTCGTGCCAGTGCAACCGCCCGGCCTGCTCGGCCCAGAATGCTTCCCGGTCGCCCGCCGCCGCCTGGTAGAACCCCGCGTCGGCGTTCGCCTGAGCGGCGAACTCCGCGCTCGGCGGGTACGAGTCCCTGTGGTCGGCGCTGGTTCCAGTCATCTCGTCTCTTCTTTCCACGTAGCCTGAGCGCACGATTCGACGCAGCCGAGTTCGACAGTAATCAACTGTGACCCATGCCGCGTGCGGTGTATCGGCCGGGCTCCACGCGCGCCACACCGCCGCGCGTCCTCCCGGCACGTGCGTCCCTCCCCACACCGACGAAGGCAATATTCCGGTCGAATGGCCCGTTTCCGCACGAAACATGGGGTGTTTCGGCGATGTTGCCGGATCGGTAACAAGTGCACCGAACTCGGCGCAATCAGGTGACAGTGCCCGCGCCGGTCGTTACTCTGCCAACACACAGGGGGATCGTGTCGGCATGCGCTGATGGACCTCGCGCGGGTGCCGATCGGCTCCCCCCTTCTCGCACCGGGAGGACGCGTTGAAATTCCACAGAGCGATGGCGCTGACCGCGGCAGTCGTACTGGCCACGACGCTCGGGCTGTCCGCATGTTCCTCGGGCGACGGCGCCGATGCCGACATCGTCGCCGTCAACGGAGGCGAGCCGCAAAACCCCCTGGTGCCCACCAACACCAACGAGAACATGGGCGGGCGCGTGGTCGACCGGCTGTTCGCGGGCTTGAAGTACTACGACGCCGACGGCAAGGCGCACGACGAGATGGCGGAGTCGATCCAGACCACGGATCGGAAGAACTACCGGGTGACCATCAAGCCCGGCTGGAAGTTCACCGACGGCACCCCGGTGACGGCGAAGTCGTTCGTCGACGCATGGAACTACGGGGCACTCGGCAGCAACGCGCAGTTGCAGAGCTACGTGTTCGGCCCCATCGTCGGTTTCGACGAGGTGTCCGCGGAAAAGCCGACGACCCAGACGATGTCGGGCCTGAAGGTGATCGATGACCGCACCTTCACCATCGAGCTGAAAGCTCCGTCGATCGACTTCGAGACCGAACTCGGGTACGCGCCGTTCTATCCGCTGCCCGAAGCCGCGTTCAAGGACATGAAGGCGTTCGGGGAGAACCCGATCGGCAACGGGCCGTACAAGTTCGCCCGGACCGGGGCGTGGGAGCACAACGTCAAGATCGATCTGGTGCCCAACCCGGAATACCCCGGCGGCCGCCCGGCCAAGAACAAAGGGCTGCGGTTCGTGATGTACCAGTCCTTCGATACCGCGTACGCGGACCTGCAGGCGGGCAACCTCGACGCGCTCGACACCGTGCCCGACAGCGCGCTCACCTCCTATCAGCAGGATCTCGGCGACCGCGCGATCACCAAGCCGACCGCTCAGAATCAGCACATCGGCATCCAGGCGAATGTCGCGCACTTCGCCGGCCAGGAGGGGCTGCTGCGGCGCCGCGCGATCTCGATGGCGATCAACCGGGAACAGATCGCGCAGAACATCTTCCACGGCACCCGGATCCCGGCGCGCGACTTCACCGCCAGCACGCTGCCCGGCTTCGACGCGAACCTGCCCGGCACGGAGGTGCTGAAGTACAACCCCGACGAGGCCAGGAAGGTGTGGGCGCAGGCCGACGCGATATCGCCGTGGTCGGGCCGCTACGAGATCGCCTACAACTCCGACGGCGGTCATCAGGCCTGGGTGGAGGCGGTGGCCAACAGCGTCAAGAACACCCTCGGCATCGACGCGATCGGCGTGCCGTACCCGACGTTCAAGAACATCCGCGACGAGGTGAACGCGCACACGATCAACAAGGCGTTCCGCTACGGCTGGCAGGGCGACTACCCGACCATGCTGCAGTTCCTCACCTCGCAGTACTACAGCTACTCCGATACCAACAACGTCGACTACAACAGTCCCGAGTTCGACCGCTTGCTCGATGCCGCCTTGGCCGCGTCGACCCAGGAGGAGTCCTACAAGCTCGTCGCGCAGGCGCAGGCGCTGTTGATCAAGGACCTGGCCGACATTCCCGTGTTCGACTACGTGGCCGCGGCGGGCCGCTCCGATCGGGTGCGCAATGCCGACCTCGCCTGGAACGGTCTGTTCGCCTTCGAGAACATCGAGAAGTAGCCGCCAGCCGCCCGGCGTCCGCACGACGCTCGGCGGCGCTACCCAGGAGGCGAAATGGCCTGGTATGTCGTGCGGCGTCTGCTTCAGATGATCCCCGTGTTCCTCGGGGCGACGCTGCTCATCTACGCCCTGGTGTTCCTCGTGCCGGGCGATCCGATCCACGCGCTGGCCGGTGACAAACCGATGACGCCCGCGGTCGAGGCACAGCTGCGGGCGCGTTACCACCTCGACGAGCCCTTCCTCGTGCAGTACCTGCTGTACCTGAAGGGCATCGTCACGCTGGACTTCGGCACGGCCTTCTCCGGCAGGCCGGTGCGGGACGAACTCGCGCGCGCGTTCCCGATCACCCTCGAGCTGGCGCTGATGGCCGTGCTGATCGAGTCGGTCTTCGGCGTGCTGTTCGGCCTGATCGCCGGCCTGCGCAAAGGCAAACTGTTCGATTCGACGATGCTCGTGGTCAGCCTGATCGTCATCGCGGTGCCGGTCTTCGTGGTGGGCTTCCTCGCGCAGTATCTGCTCGGGGTGAAGTGGGGGGTCGTTCCGGTGACCGTGTCCGGTAAGGCGACGGTCGGTGAACTGCTGGTGCCCGCGTTCGTGCTCGGCTCGCTGTCGTTCGCCTACGTTCTGCGACTGACCCGGAACTCGGTGGCGGAGAACATGTCCGCCGACTACGTGCGAACCGCGACCGCCAAGGGACTCGGCAGGCCGCGTGTGGTGACCGTGCACATCCTGCGTAACTCGATGATCCCGGTGGTCACGTTTCTCGGCGCCGATCTGGGCGCCCTGATGGGCGGCGCGATCGTCACCGAGGGCATCTTCAACATCCCGGGCGTCGGCGGCACGCTCTACCAGGCCATCACCAGGGGCGAACCGCCGACCGTGGTCTCCTTCGTCACGGTGCTGATCGTCATCTTCCTGGTCACCAACCTGGTCGTCGACCTGCTCTACGCCGCACTCGACCCGAGGATCCGCTATGCCTGACCTGACCGAGGGGCCGCCGCGCCGCGGCCAGGAGCACTTCGTCGCCCCGCCCGACGAGGTCGAGGTGCTCGCCACCGACGCGGTGCCTGCCGCAGGCGCGCCGACCAGCATCTGGCGCGACGCGTGGCGGCAGCTGCGGCGCAACCCGATCTTCGTCGTGGCGGCGGTGCTGATCGTGTTCGTGCTGATCGTGGTGCTCTGGCCGGGGTTGTTCACCGATCAGGACCCGCGGTATTGCAATGGTGATTTCAGCATGGACCCGCGCGGCGCGGGCCACCCGTTCGGTTTCGACAAGCAGGGCTGCGACATCTACGCCCGGACGGTCTACGGCGCACGGGCCTCCGTACTCGCCGGTATCGGCGCGACACTGCTGTTCGTACTGATCGGCGGGACGCTCGGGGCGCTGTCGGGCTTCTACGGCGGGCCGCTGGACTCGATCGTCTCCCGGGTCGCCGAGATCTTCTACGCGATCCCGCTGATGCTGGCCGCCATCGTGATCATGCAGCTGCTGGACGCGCGCACGATCTGGACGGTGATCGTCATCCTCGCCTCGTTCACCTGGCCGCAGGCGGCGCGGATCGCGCGCAGCGCCGTCATCCAAGCGAGGAACAGCGACTACGTCACGGCGGCGAAAGCATTGGGCGTCTCCCGCATCCGGACGCTGCTGCGTCACGTGCTGCCGAACGCGGCGGGACCGCTGATCGTGGTGACCACGCTGTGGCTGGGCGTCTTCATCGTCACCGAGGCGACGCTGTCCTATCTCGGCGTCGGCCTGCCGCGCACGGTGGTGTCCTGGGGTGCGGATATCGCCACCGGGCAGAAGGAGATC
The DNA here is from genome assembly GCF_040630775.1 of Nocardia sp. NPDC005745. Taxonomy (NCBI): domain Bacteria; kingdom Bacillati; phylum Actinomycetota; class Actinomycetes; order Mycobacteriales; family Nocardiaceae; genus Nocardia; species Nocardia sp. NPDC005745. The sequence continues at coordinate 97,791 of NZ_JBEXYF010000028.1, read as the reverse complement.
CGCACCTCGGCCATCCTGTTCTATCCGGCGACGGCGCTCGCGCTGACCGTGCTGAGCTTCATCATGCTGGGCGACGCCGTGCGGGACGCCCTGGATCCGAAGGCGAGGAAGCGATGAGCGAGACCGAGCGCCCGCTGCTGGAGATCACGGACCTGAATGTGAGTTTCACCGCTGACGGCAAGCCGGTGCCCGCGGTCCGGGATGTGAGCCTGTCGGTCTATCCCGGGCAGACCGTGGCCATCGTGGGCGAATCCGGTTCGGGGAAGTCGACCACCGCGCACGCGATCATCGACCTGCTGCCCGGCACGGGCCGGATCACCTCCGGGTCGATCAGATTCGACGGCACGGACCTCACGGCGGCCTCCGCACGACAAATCGTCGCGGTGCGCGGCAGCGGCATCGGGCTGGTGCCGCAGGACCCGATGTCGAATCTGAATCCGGTGTGGAAGGTCGGATTCCAGATCCGGGAGACGCTGGAGGCCAACGGCATCGCGAAGGGCAAGGCCGCCAGGAAACGGGCCGTGGAGCTGCTCGAGGAAGCGGGCATGCCCGACGCCGAACGCCGGGTGAACCAGTATCCGCACGAATTCTCCGGCGGCATGCGCCAGCGCGCGCTGATCGCGATCGGCCTGTCCTGCCGGCCCAAGCTGCTCATCGCCGACGAACCGACCTCGGCGCTCGACGTGACCGTGCAGCGGCAGATCCTCGACCATCTCGACCGGCTCACCGCCGACCTCGGCACCGCCGTGCTGCTGATCACCCACGACCTGGGCCTGGCGGCGGAGCGAGCCGAACACCTGGTGGTGATGTATCGCGGCCGCGTCGTGGAATCCGGCCCGGCCCTGCGGATTCTGCGCGATCCCCAGCACCTGTACACCAAGCGGCTGGTGAGTTCGGCGCCTTCGCTGGCCGCGCGGCGCTCGGCGGTGCGGCGCCGGGCGGAGATCCGCGCGCAGGCCGTTCAGGTGGCCGAGCAGGTGGCGGCGGCCGACACGGAGCTCGCGGTGGTTCCGGACGAGGTGCTGGTAGCCGAGCACCTGACGAAGACGTTCCGCATCCGCGAGCGCACGCCGTGGAAATCGACCGAATTCGTCGCCGTGGACGACGTGTCGTTCCGGCTGCGGCGCGGGTCGACCACGGCGATCGTCGGCGAATCCGGCTCGGGCAAGACGACGGTGGCGCAGATGGTGCTCGGGCTGCTCGCGCCCACCTCCGGCACGGTCACGTTCGACGGCAAGGACGTGACCGCCCTGGACCGCAAGGGCGCGTTCGCCTTCCGCCGCCGGGTGCAACCGATCTTCCAGGACCCCTACGGCTCGCTCGACCCGATGTACACCATCTACCGCACCATCGAGGAGCCGTTGCGCACCCATCGGATCGGCACTCCCGAAGAACGGGAGGCGACCGTGCGGGAGCTGCTCGACAAGGTGGCGCTGCCGGCCGATGTGCTGCGGCGCTACCCCAACGAGCTGTCCGGGGGCCAGCGTCAGCGCGTGGCCGTCGCGCGTGCGCTCGCACTCCGGCCGGAGGTGGTGGTGTGCGACGAGGCGGTGTCCGCACTCGACGTGCTGGTGCAGGCTCAGATCCTCCGGCTGCTCAACGAGCTGCAGGCCGAGCTGGGTCTGGCGTACCTGTTCATCACCCACGATCTGGCCGTCGTCCGGCAGATCGCCGACGACGTGCTCGTCATGCAGCGCGGCAAGGTGGTCGAAGCGGCGACGACCGACGAGGTGTTCGACCGTCCCCGGCAGGAATACACGCGCAAGCTGCTCGACGCGATCCCGGGACGCGATCTGCTGGCCGGGTAGGCGAGCCGGGCGCGCGGATCGGTCCGCGCGGCCGCAAGTAGCCTCGTATGCCGTGACCGATCCGCTGCAGCCCCTCGTCGATCTTCCTGGTGTCCGGGACGCGGCCGACCGCGCCCGCGACGCGCTCGCCGAGGTGCACCGGCACAAAGCGAACCGGCGCGGGTGGCCGACCACGGCGGCCGAGGCCGCGGTGCGCGCGGCGCGGTCCTCGGCGGCCATCGACGGGGGCAGCACGGACATCCCCGCCGACGGGAGGGTGGCGGACCCGATACTGGCCGGGTCGCTGCGCGTCGGTCAGGCGCTGGACGGGGACGCGCTGCGGAATCTGGTCGGCACCTGGCAGCGCGCTCCGCTGCAGGCGTTGGCCCGGCTGCATCTGCTCGCCGCGGCCGACCTGGTGCCGCAGGAGGAGTCGCTCGGCAGGCCGCGCTTCGACTCCGGGGTAGGGCAGCGGCTGGACCTGCTGGCGCAAACGGTGGTCGGCTCCCGAGCTCCCGCACCGGTGCTCGCCGCCGTAGTACACGGTGAGCTACTGGCGCTGAAGCCGTTCGGCACGGCCGACGGTGTGGTCGCGCGGGCGGCGTCCCGGCTGGTCGCGGTGTCCAGTGGGCTGGACCCGCACAGCCTCGGCGTGCCGGAGGTGTTCTTGTTGCGCAGGCGTCAGGCGTACCTGGACGCCGCCGCCGGGTTCGCATCCGGGGATGTGGAGGCCGTGGGCGGATGGGTGATCTTCTGCTGCGCGGCTTTCGAAGACGGTGCGCGCGAAGCCACATCGATCGCCGACTCGGCGGCGGGATAACCCCCCGGACACATCAAAGCGGGCGGCGTTGTCTGTCGACCTCACCGCCCGCTAGCACGGACTACCCGGTTACCAAGCGTGCTAGGTGGGTTGTGTTCTGCGGCCTCGGCGACAATCCGGACATCGGCCGGTTCATCCCCGCAACCTGTGCGAGGCCTTCGCCGTCGACTATCCGTATTTCGCAGGCCCACAACGCTTCTGCCCTTGTCGCGGCGCGCTCCGCGTGGGTGCCTGGTGTCCGTGCTGGGAAGGATGGTCGGGAGACAGTGCCTTCTCTTCCGGTACTGCCTTGGCCTTCCGCCCTTCCGTAGTTACCTTTCTACACTGTGACTGCACTCACATCAAGGGATTGTAAGACATTGAATAATCGGCGTGTTTCCCGGCGTTTCGTGGTTAAATGCCTGGTCCGCTGCGGCGTGTGCTAAGTCGGCGAATGCTTGGGCAAGCATCCGGCGATCAGGTATCACGAGGTGCTCGAGCGGCGCGGACATCAGCGTCGGCGGCGCAGCATCCGGTAACTGATCGCGCCCGCCAGCACCGCGCTCAAGCCGACCGCGGCCGTGGCCGCGACCGTCGTCGAGGACGGCGCCTGGAAGCGCGCCCACAGCGATACCGGGTTGGAGAAGGTCAGGATCGGCCAGCCACGTGCGGTGGCCTCGCGGCGCAGATTGCGATCCGGGTTGACCGCGGTGGGGTGCCCCACCGCGCCGAGCAGCGGCAGATCGGTGATCGAATCGGAGTAGGCGTAGCAGCGCGACAGGTCGTAACCCTCCTCGGCGGCGAGTTTTTCGACAGCGGCGACCTTGCCCTCGCCGTAGCAGTAGAACTCGACCTCGCCGGTGTACTTCCCGTCCGCCACGACCATCCGGGTGGCCGCGGTGTGTGAAGCGCCGAGCGCTTCGGCGATCGGACCGACGATCTCCTCGCCGGAGGCCGAGACGATGACAACGTCATGGCCCCGGATCTTGTGGTCGGCGATCAAGTCGGCGGCCTCCGCGTAGATCAGCGGATCGACCAGCTCGTGCAGTGTCTCGGCCACAATGGATTTCACCTGTTCGACGTCCCAGCCCGCGCACATGCTGGTCAGGTGGGCGCGCATGCGTTCCATCTGGTCGTGGTCGGCGCCGGACAGCAGGAACAGGAAATGTGCGTAGCTGCTCTCCAGGACGGCGCGGCGGTTCAACAGCCCCTGCGCGAAGAAGGGCTTGCTGAACACGAACGTGCTCGACTTCGCGATCACGGTCTTGTCCAGATCGAAGAAGGCCGCGACGCGTCCACCCGTAGGGGCTGAGTTGTCCACCTGACCAGGATAGGCGGCGGAGTCGCCTCCCTCCGGAGGGGCGCTGAGCTGCGGGACGGCGCTCCTCGTGCGTGGCCGCATCATCTCGGCAGCCCGGTGCGGTGGCCTGGCGGACCGGCGGATCGGGTCTGCCGCGCCTGTCGTGTGGCTTCCCTGCCTTCGATCCGCCGCAGGTGGGCGGCGGACAGACGTCGGTCGTGCCCGATCGGCACGCGTGTTCCGAACGGCGGCGGGCGTGCGGACGGCGCGTCGGTGGAGTTTGCCCCGTAGACGCCGAAGCCACGAGGGCCACAAAGATGTCCGTCGGCAGACTTGCGTTGTGGGCGGGGCTTGGGTGTAGTATTGCTGACACCTGGACATGGTCCAGGCGCGTTCAGCCCGACCCCCCGGGGCTGAACCCCGACGGCCCCAGCCTCCTCCCCCCCCGGCTGGGGCCGTCCTCTATTTCAGGGACAGTGCGGTAGGACGCCCGGCTCGGAAGTTGTCCACAACCGGAAGCTATCCACATTCGGCACATCTGCCCTTCTCTGTCCGTGCGTGTTCAGCGACGCTGACCTGCATGAACCTCGAAGCATCGGAGCCGACCGGGCCGCCGCCCGCTCTCGTGCTCATCGATGACGACCGCCTGCGCGAGGAGGTCCGGCGCATCGCGGCGGCCGCCGAACGGTCTCTCGACGAGCGGACCCAACCGGTCGGCAGGCATGCGTGGACGGGTGCTCCGCTGGTGGTACTCGACACCGATGCGGCGCGGGAGGCTGCCGCGGCGGGATACCTGCGCCGGACCGGCGTGGTGTTGGTAACCGATGGTGAGCCAGGCTTGCTCGACTGGCAGGCCGCCGCCTCGGTCGGGGCAGAGCGGGCTATCGCCCTGCCCGGCGCGGCGGTGGGGCTTATCGAGATGTTTGCCGAGTACGGCGAGCAACGTGCGGGCGATGGTGTGGTGGTCGCCGTGGCGGGAGCGGGCGGTGGAGCCGGTGCATCCACCTTGGCCGTCGCGGTCGCGCTGCGCGCCGCCGCGGAAGGGTTCCGGCGCGAGACCTTGCTGGTGGACGGCGCGCCCTTCGCGGGTGGCCTCGACCTGCTGCTCGGTATCGAGAACACGGCTGGGTTGCGCTGGCCCGATCTGGTGATCGAGGACGGGCGGGTCTCCGCGACCGCGTTGCACGGCGCCCTGCCCATCGCGGCGCCCGGACTGGCGGTACTGTCCTGCGGGCGCTGCGGTGCGGGACGATTGCCACGCGAGCTCGGTGCGGCCGGAGTCCGCGCTGTGATCGAGGCGGGCCGTGTCGCAGGCGATTTCGTAGTTTGCGACATTTCCGGTGAGCGCGGACCGCATGCCGACCAGATGCTCGACTCGGCGGATCTCGTGGTGCTGGTCGTCCCGGCGCGCCTGCGGGCGGTCGCCGCCGCCGAAGCGGTGTCCGCGCACATCGCGCGCCGAAACCCGAACCAGGGCCTGATCGTTCGCGGCCCGGCGCCCGGTGGCCTGCGCGCGCCCGAGGTCGCCGAGGTACTCGATCTTCCGCTGCTCGCCGCCGTCCGTGCCCAGAGCGGTCTGGCGCACCGGCTGGAGCGCGGCGGGATCTCGATCCGTAGGCGCGGACCGTTGCGCGATGCCGCCGACGCCGTGCTCGGCGTGCTCAGCGCACCACCTGGGCAGCGGAGGTGAGGCGGGGAAGATGAGCGCGATACTGACCACCGAGCTGCTGGATCGGGTGCGGGAGCGACTGGCCACCGAGACCGGCGATCCTGATCCGGCGCAGGTCGCCGCTGCGATCCGCGCCGAGGCGGGCGGGGTGCTCGGGGACACCGATCTGCTGCGCGCCCTGCGGTTGTTGCAGACGGAGCTGACCGGCGCGGGCGTACTCGAACCGCTGCTGCACGATCCGCACGTCGCGGACGTCTTGGTGACAGGTCCCGACGCGGTGTGGATCGATCGCGGGCACGGTCTGGAGCGGACTTCGATCACGTTCTCCGACGAGGCCGCGGTACGGCGGCTGGCGCAGCGCCTGGCATTGTCGGCCGGGCGAAGGCTCGACGACGCACAACCATGGGTGGACGGCCGGCTGACGGGAACCGGCGCGGCACTGGGGGATTCCTTCGGTGTCCGCTTGCACGCGGTCCTCGCGCCGGTCGCGCACGGGGGCACCTGTCTGTCGCTGCGGGTACTTCGTCCCGCTACGCAGGGACTCGACGCGCTCGCGGCGGCGGGCGCGGTGCCCGCCGACGCGAAGGTCCTGCTGAAACGAATCGTCCGGGCGAGGTTGGCATTCCTCGTGGTCGGTGGCACCGGCGCAGGCAAGACGACGCTGCTGTCCGGCCTGCTCGCCACGGTGGATCCCTCCGAGCGGATCGTCTGCGTCGAGGATGCGGCGGAACTCGCGCCACCGCATCCGCACGTGGTCCGGCTGGTCGCCAGGACCGCGAACGTGGAGGGCGTCGGTGAGATCACCGTGCGCGACCTGGTCCGCCAAGCGCTGCGCATGCGGCCGGACCGGATCGTGGTCGGCGAGGTCAGGGGAGCCGAGGTGGTCGACCTGCTGACCGCGTTGAACACCGGTCACGACGGCGGAGCGGGCACCGTGCACGCCAACTCACCGCGAGAAGTCCCGGCCCGTTTGGAAGCTCTCGCCGCCTTGGGCGGAATGGATCGAGCTGCCTTGCACAGCCAGCTCGCCGCCGCGGTGCAGGTCGTCCTGCACGTGCACCGTCGATCCGACGGCTCGCGCGGCTTACGCGAGATCGGCCTCGTGCACCGAAGCGGCGAGGGACACGTGCAGATCACGCCCGCCTGGCACGACACGGATGCGGCTCCCGCCGCCACGGACCTGTCCAGCCTGCTCGCCGAACGGCTCGACCGATGAGCGGCGCGATGTTGTGTCTCGCGTTGGCGTTGATCGTCGTCCCGGCGTCGCGGTCGCGCCGCCGGTTCGGGCGGTTGTCGACCGCGCGAGCCGTGTATCGGATGCCGGAGCGCGAAAAGCTGTTTCGCGCAGTTGCGAGCGCAGGCGTGGTGGTTGTGCTCCTCGTCTTCGGCCCTGGTCCTTTCCTCGCGGCCGGCCTGGTCAGCGGAACGGTCGGGTTGCGTGCCCGCCGGGCGGCGCGGGACCGGCGCAGGAGCGCCGAGCAAGGACATCTGCTCGACGCTTTGGAGGCCGTGATCGCCGAATTGCGGGTGGGGGCGCACCCGAGCGCCGCCGCCGAGACCGCCGCGCGTGAGGTGCGCGGCGAATCGGCACGCGCGTTCGCCATCGGCGCCGCACGCAGCCGGCTCGGTGGCTCGGCGGCGGAGGGCCTGCGCAGACCGGATTCCTTGATCACCGAAGAACTTTCCCGGGTCGCGGGCGCTTGGCAGGTGGCCGAGCGGCATGGCCTGGCACTGGCCGAGTTGCTGTCGGCAGCCCGAACGGATCTCGCGGGCCGCCTTCGATTCCACGGCCGCACCACAGCCGCGCTGGCCGGTGCGCGCGCCACTGCCGCGGTCCTCGCCTGCCTGCCGCTTCTCGGCATCGCCCTCGGCCAAATGATGGGCGCAGCGCCGCTGCACGTCCTCTTCGCCTCGTCCGCAGGGACGGTGCTGCTTCCGCTCGGCGCGGGCCTGGCCTGCGCGGGCCTGCTGTGGACCGATGTGATCACGCGAAAGGTGCTGCTATGAAGACGCTTACGACGGTCGGCTGCGAGCGGCCGAATATCCGAGCCGACCCACCGCTTTCGATGTCGGCGTCGATACGCGATGCGTGGAAATCCGTCGGCGAGACGTGGAGGTTCGCAGGACCGTCGGTGTCAGCGGTCGTTTCTGCCATCTGCGGTTCTCGCACCACAGGGCAGGTGAAGGAGGCTGATGATGGCGTTCACCCCGCATGCGGCGCTGCCGTTATTGCTGGTAGCGGTGGCGCTCGTCCTGCTCCCGGGGCGGGTCGCCGTAAGCCGGCGGCTACCCGTCCTCGGCCGAGCCCACCGTGGGCCGACAGAGTCGTCGCGCCGAGCGAACAAGGGGATGGATCCGCTGGCCGTCGCCTCGGTTCTCGATCTGCTGGCCGCCTGCCTGCGGGCCGGGCTGCCCATGGCAAGCGCGGCGCGGGCGGTGGCGCCGGAGGCGCCCGAAGCGCTCGGCGAAGCATTGCGACGCGCTGCGGACCTGCTCGCATTGGGCGCCGACGCGGCCACGGTCTGGGAACAGGTGGCGCGCGACGCGAATGGGCGTCCCGGGGCCGACGAGATCGAGTCACTGGCCCGGATGGCACGCCGCTCGGCACGCTCCGGGTCATCTCTGGCGGCCGCGGTGCTGGAACTGGCCGAGCAGCAGAGGTCCGCGGTCGAAGACACGGCAGCCGCGAAGGCGGAGCGCGCGGGTGTCCTGATCGGCGGGCCGTTGGGTCTGTGCTTCCTCCCGGCCTTCGTTTGCCTCGGCATAGTGCCGGTGGTCATCGGCTTGGCAGGACGAGTGCTCGACGGCGGACTGTTGTGATCCTGCGGCATCCCGCGGCTTTGCCTTCCACGAGATCGGCTCGAAGCACGCGGTGCTTGCGGACGGGTTCGGCGGTTCAGGGCGCGGCGGTGCGCGGGTGTGACAGCAGACGGGGTGTGAGCGGATCGCTGTCATTCCGCGACGTGCCGTGGCCTCGCGACCCGACAGTGTCGGCTCGGAAGTGTGACGGGCTCGGGGGAGCACGGTGCGGCGGTGCATGGGCGTGGTCGGCGGTTCGGCAGGGCGAGGTGGCGCCGCCGGGCATTTCGCGAGGCGAGCGTTCGCCTGATCCGGGTGTGCGGATCGGCGGCGGCGAGGTGACTCCGAGACGGCGGCACGCGCCGCGGACCGCTTCGGAACAAGCGTGCCCGTGCGGAGCGGCCGCACGGGTCGGAAAGGAGGAATGGGGTGCGTATCCAGGGGGTCGCGAGGTCCATGGGCCGGAAGATGAGGGCTGTATATATGGACTTGCGTGTGCGAGTGCTACGGGCGGTGGTCGCGGAGGACGGCATGAGCACGGCGGAGTACGCGATCGGCACGATCGCGGCGGCGGCATTCGGCGCCGTGCTCTACGGCGTGGTGACCGGCGACAGCATCGTGAACGCGCTGACGAATATCATCGATCGGGCGCTCAACACGTCGGTGTAGGCGTCGCGGCGGCCGAACGATGCCGTGCCGCGCCGGGACCGCGCGACGATCGGGGAGCGGTGACGGTCGAGGCCGCGCTCGCATTGACCGCGCTCATGGCGGCCGTCGTGCTCTGCCTCGGAGCTTTACTGGCGGCGTCGACGCAGGTCCGCTGTGTCGACGCCGCCCGCGAGGCGGCCCGCCTCGCCGCTCGGGGCGATCATGCCAACGCTCGCCCGGCGGCCGAGCGCATCGCCCCGCCCTCGGCCGACATCGCACTCCGCATCGAGGGCACTCGTGCCATAGCCGTGGTCTCCGCAGGAACTCCACTGTTACCGCTGCTCACCCTCCGCGCGGAAGCGGTCGCGACGCTCGAACCCGGGGTCGCGAAGTGAAAGGGGGCACCCACGGCGTGCTCCCGCATGGGCAACGCCGCGCATCACGAGAGTTGTCGGCCTGGCGGGAGGCATCCGTGGCCAGGAGTCCACGACGCGCATCCAGGGAGGACGGGTTGGCCACAGTCTTCACCTGCCTGGCGCTCGTAGGGCTGATCGGTGTGACGCTCTTGGTCGCCCAGGTGGGCACCGTGGTGGTGGCGCGGCATCGGGCGCAGGCAGCCGCGGATTCGGCGGCGCTCGCGGGGGCGGGCGCGTTGGTGGCCGGCGTCGAAGCCGCATGCGCGGAGGCGGACGAGGCGGCGCGGCGGATGGGAACACGAATCCGCGACTGTGAGGTTGCGGAGTGGGACCTCACGGTCGCTGTGGAAAGGAATGTACCAATAGGTCTGTATGGCGATCGCGTCGTTCGAGCGAGTGCGCGGGCCGGTCCGGTTGAAGGCTGACGAGTTCGATACACGGTCGCCCTTGCGTCGCGTCCGGTAGCGGAAATCGGTAATTCTACTGGCCGGTTAAAAGCAGGCCCGTGGAATTCCCCGCGCGGGTCCGGATATCAAATACCGATGAATGCGCATGTGGGCAATGGAGCCAGTGGCAATACTCTAGTTAACATGAAACTAATCCTTTTTATTCCCGGAGGGCGAAGCGGTGTCCCTCCACTAGGAGGTTTCCCAGTCTTCCCAGCGTGCGCGCTGGCAAGGTCGACAATTGGTCACGCGTCCGACTCTGCGCCGTCACGAATCGTGCGATGCCTCCGCGCCGGCGGACAGTTCGGTCAGCACCGCAGTGAGCAGGCGTGCCGCTGCCGCCTTGTCCAGCGGGTGGTTCCCGTTGCCGCACTTGGGTGATTGGACGCAGGACGGACAGCCGGCCGCGCAGCCGCACGACTCGATGGCCGACAGGGTGGCCGAAAGCCACTGCCGCAGCTGGGCGAAGCCGCGCTCGGCGAACCCGACTCCGCCGGCCTGGCCGTCGTAGACGAAGACGGTCGGCAGCCCGGTGTCCGGATGCTCGGCGGTGGAGACGCCGCCGATGTCCCACCGGTCGCAGGTCGCCACCAGGGGCAACAGCCCGATTGCCGCGTGCTCGGCCGCATGCAGCGCTCCGGGCACGTCCTGGGGTTCGATTCCGGCCAGTGCCAGCAGTTGTGGTGTCACCGTGTACATGACCGCCCTGGTGGGCAGTGTCTGCGGCGGTAGGTCGAGTTCGACCAGGTCGAGCACTTCACCGGTGACCAGCGTGCGCAGGTAGCCGATCACCTGACTGGTAACCCGCACCCGCGCCAGCCCGGCCGTCACGTGACCGTGAGAGCGGCGATCGGTCACCGCATCGATGGCTATCGAGGTCACCTGACGCGCGCTGGTGGTCCATCCTGGCTCGGCGGCGTGCACGAAGGCCACGCCGTCGTCGAGATCCAGCTCGTCGACCACGTAGGTCTCGCCCTGGTGGAGGTGAACGGCGCCGGGATGCAGCGTGGCCCGGGCCCGTCCCGCATCCGCGGTGCCGAGCAGCCTGCCGGTTTCGCCGTCCACGATGGCTACCGGTGCGCCGATGCCGCCCCGGACATCCACCGCGTCGTGCGGTTGCGTCTCCGCGGTCACGTACCAGCGCGCGCGATCCTCGGTTCCGCGCCGCCTGATCAATCCTTTCGCCGCCAACTCGGCAAGGACCTCACCTGCGCCGAGTTCGTCCACCTCGGCGTCGGTGAGCGGCAGTTCGAGCGCGGCACACAGCAGCTGCGGCCCTAGGACGTAGGGATTGCGCGGATCGGTGATGGTGGCCTCGACCGGCTTGTCCAACAGAGCTTCCGGGTGGTGGACCAGGTAGGTGTCCAACGGGTCGTCCCGCGCGACGAGCAGCACGAGCGATCCCTGAGCGCGTCGCCCGGCCCGTCCGGCCTGCTGCCAGAACGACGCGACCGTTCCGGGAAAACCGGAGATGACCACGGCGTCCAACCCCGCGATATCGACGCCGAGTTCCAAGGCGTTGGTCGTCGCGGCGGCCAGTAGCGATCCGTCCGACAAGGCCGCTTCCAGATCACGCCGGTCCTCCGCGAGATATCCCGCGCGGTAGGACGCCACACGCGCGGCCAAGTCCGGATCGATCTCGGCCAGCAGTCTTCTGGCCTCCATCGCGGTGAGCTCGGCGGCTCGGCGCGAGCGGACGAAGGTCAAGGTCCGAGCGCCTTCGGCCACCAGATCAGCCATGATCCGCGCCGCTTCCGCGGTGGCGGGCCTGCGCACCGGCGCGCCGTTCTCGCCGGTGAACGCGGTGAGCAAGGGCGGTTCCCAGAGCGCGACGGTCCGTGGCCCCTGCGGCGATCCGTCCGCGGTGACCGCGGCGCACGGCGCGCCGATCAGGCGCGACGCGGCCGCCGCCGGTTCGGCCGAGGTCGCCGAGCAGAGCACGAACACGGGGTCCGCGCCGTATCGTGCGGCGATCCGCCGCAGCCTGCGCAGCACCAGGGCGACATGCGAGCCGAAAACACCTCGGTAGGCGTGGCATTCGTCGACCACTACATAACGCAGCCTGCGCAGTACGCGCGCCCAGCGCTGGTGGGATCGCAGTATGCCCAGGTGGAGCATGTCCGGATTGGTGAAGATCCACCGCGCGTTGGCGCGTACCCACTGTCGGATCTGGCCAGGCGTATCGCCGTCGTAGGTGGCCGGATGGATATCGCGCAACGGACCTTCGTGCGTGAGCGCGCCGGTCGCGCGCAGTTGATCGGCGCCGAGCGCCTTCGTCGGCGACAGATACAGCGCGGTGGCCTTCGGATCGGCTTGCAGCGCCGTGAGCACCGGAAGCTGGTAACCGAGCGATTTGCCCGAGGCGGTCCCGGTGCTCACCACCACGTGCTGTCCGTGGAACGCCGTATCCGCCATCTCCACCTGATGGCGCCACGGCGCGTCGAGGCCCGTGTCGCGTAATGCCGCAACCACATCCGGTGATGCCCAGGCGGGCCAGGCGGAGTGTGCCGCGGCCCGCGCGGGCAACTCGACCACATGCGTCAGCCGAGGATCGTTGTCCGGCACCCCCGTTAGGACACGATTCAGCAACGATGCCCCGTAGCTGAGCCCTGAGGGAGGCCGTCCACGCAGCGCTGAGTACGGCTGATTCACGACGCGAACCCCGCAACACGCTCCGGAAGTGTGAAACGTGTGCGTCCGGCAACCCCTACCTGCCATTTCGATACCAAATAGCGACCTGGGTCACAGCTTCTTTGCTGAACGTCGACTCGGTTATCACCAAGCAAACGAACCCCAAGTCTGGATTCCACCATTGTGTCCCTCACCTGCGCATTCGCAAGATCAACTTTTTTGCAAATTGTCGGTAACTCGACTGTTGAATTGCCCGAAGACATGGTTCACTGGTTCCTGGTCGCAAGCTTCTGTGTTCGAGGGACGGATCCAAAGTCCAAACCGTCAGCAGGATCGATGTTGCGAACGGTGTGCTTGGTGCTTTCCTGCAGGGGGAACCAACAGTACAGCGGTCGGAACGGACCCGGTGGACGAACCCAGTTGTCCGCCGTTCCGGTAAGAAAAGAGAAGGAACAGAATGGCACAGGGAACTGTGAAGTGGTTCAACGCGGAGAAGGGGTTCGGCTTCATCGCGCCGGAGGACGGCTCCGCTGACGTCTTCGTCCACTACTCCGAGATCCAGGGTTCGGGTTTCCGCACCCTCGAGGAGAACCAGAAGGTCGAGTTCGAGGTCGGCCAGGGCACCAAGGGCCCGCAGGCCACCGGAGTGCGTGCGCTCAGCTGAGCGGCGCGAGATCCACAGCTCGTCCCTCACCACCGGTAACGGGGTGAGGGATGAGCTATATCTGGGGTAGTCACGGCCCGTGTGCGCCGGCGGATCGGTCCGCCGAGCATGCCGCGGCGCAGGTGTGGCGAAACGACAAGGCATACTGATTCGAACTGGCGGGCGTACGCTCAGTGGTTCGAGTCGGAAGCACTCGACCACACGCGGCGTCACGGTATAAACGTGTCTGGTGCGACGTTCAGCCGTCGCAGCCGCTCACCCCAAGCCGCGCACAGCGGAAACTACGCAGCGCGGGTCGATCAGGAAAGGTGTATTCGCCGGTGGCAACACGAGACCGCGGTGCAGCCGACCAGGGCCGTGCCCTGCGTCGTCTCGTGATCGTCGAGTCCCCGACCAAGGCCCGCAAGATCGCGCCGTACCTGGGTCGTAACTACACGGTCGAGGCGTCGGTCGGTCATATCCGGGATCTGCCGCGTGGTGCGGCGGATGTCCCGGCCAAGTACAAGGGCCAGTCATGGGCGCGCCTCGGCGTGGATGTGGACAACGACTTCGAACCCATCTACGTCGTCAGCCCGGATAAAAAGGCCAAGGTCACCGAGCTCAAGAGCCTGCTGAAAGACGCGGACGAGCTCTACCTGGCCACCGACCCCGACCGCGAGGGCGAGGCGATCGCCTGGCACCTGCTGGAAACGCTCAAACCCAAGGTGCCGGTCCGGCGGATGGTGTTCCACGAGATCACCGAACCCGCCATCCAGGCCGCCGCCGCGGACACCCGTGACCTCGACAACGATCTGGTGGACGCGCAGGAGACCCGCCGCATCCTGGACCGGCTCTACGGCTACGAGGTCAGCCCCGTGCTGTGGAAGAAGGTCATGCCGCGGTTGTCGGCGGGCCGCGTGCAGTCGGTGGCCACCCGGGTGATCGTGCAGCGCGAACGTGAGCGAATGTCGTTCCGTTCCGCCGAGTACTGGGACATCGCCGCCAAGCTGGACGCGGGCAACGGCGAGGAGGGCGACGCCACCAATCCGAGGACCTTCGGCGCCCGTCTGGTCACCGTCGACGGCGCGCGGGTCGCCACGGGGCGCGATTTCGGATCGGACGGGCAGCTCAAGGCCGCGAGCGGGGTCGTCGTCCTGGACGAGGGCTACGCGCGGCGGCTGGCCGAGGCACTGGACGGCGCCGACCTGGTGGTCTCCTCGGCGGAGGCCAAGCCGTACACGCGCAAGCCCTATCCGCCGTTCATGACCTCGACGCTGCAACAGGAGGCGGGACGCAAACTTCGTTTCACCTCCGAGCGGACCATGCGGGTGGCGCAGCGGTTGTACGAGAACGGCTACATCACCTACATGCGTACCGACTCCACGACGCTGTCGGAGTCGGCCATCGCCGCGGCCCGTGCGCAGGCCACCCAGCTCTACGGCTCGGAGTTCGTGCACCCGACCGCACGGCAGTACACCCGCAAGGTGAAGAACGCGCAGGAGGCGCACGAGGCGATCCGTCCGGCGGGCGACACGTTCGCCACGCCCGGTCAGTTGCACGCGCGGTTGGACAACGACGAGTTCCGGCTCTACGAACTCATTTGGCAGCGCACGGTCGCCTCCCAGATGGCCGACGCCAGGGGCACCACGCTGACGCTGCGCATCACCGGCGTCGCGGGCACCGGCGAGGAGTGCGTGTTCTCCGCTTCGGGCCGCACCATCACCTTCCCCGGCTTCCTGAAGGCGTATGTGGAGAGCGTCGACGAGGAGGCGGGCGGCCAGTCCGACGACGCCGAGTCCAGACTGCCCGCGCTGGACGAAGGCCAGGCGGTGACGGCGGTCGAGCTGAATCCCGATGGGCACAGCACCAACCCGCCCGCGCGCTACACCGAGGCGTCGCTGATCAAGACGCTCGAAGAGCTCGGCATCGGCCGCCCGTCGACGTATTCGTCGATCATCAAGACGATTCTCGACCGCGGCTACGTCTACAAGCGCGGCAGCGCGCTGGTGCCGTCGTGGGTGGCTTTCGCCGTGATCGGCTTGCTGGAGGAGCATTTCGGCCGACTGGTCGATTTCGACTTCACCGCTGCCATGGAGGACGATCTCGACGCCATCGCCGGTGGACGCGAGCAGCGGGGAAACTGGCTGTCCAGCTTCTACTTCGGCGGCGATCACGGTGTGGAAGGGTCGGTCGCGCGGTCCGGCGGTCTGAAGAAGATGGTGGGGGAGCGGCTCGACGACATCGACGCGCGCGAGATCAACTCCATCAAGCTGTTCAGCGATGCCGACGGACGCGATGTCGTGGTCCGGGTCGGCAAGTACGGGCCGTACCTGGAGCGGATGGTCGCAGATCCCGATGACCCCGAGGGTAATCCGGTGTCGCAGCGAGCCAACCTGCCGGACGATCTCCCGCCGGACGAGTTGACCCCCGAAGTCGCCGAGAAGCTGTTCTCGACGCCGCAGGAGGGTCGTTCGCTCGGCGTCGATCCCGAGTCGGGGCACGAAATCGTCGCCAAGGAAGGGCGTTTCGGCCCGTATGTCACCGAGGTCCTGCCCGAACCGCAGGTCGAGCAGGGGCAGGAACCCGCCAAGAAGACCGCGAAGAAGGCCGCTGCGCCGAAGCCGCGCACGGGCTCGCTCTTCAAGTCCATGGACCTGGCCACCATCACGCTCGACGACGCGCTGAAGCTGCTGTCGCTGCCGCGTGTGGTCGGTACCGACCCGGCGAGCGGTGAGGAGATCACCGCGCAGAACGGGCGTTACGGGCCGTACCTGAAGAAGGGCACCGACTCGCGGTCGCTGAACACCGAGGATCAAATCTTCACCGTCACGCTGGAGGAGGCGCTGAAGATCTACGCGGAGCCGAAACGCCGTGGGCGGCAGGCGTCCAGCGCCGCCCCGCTGCGTGAACTCGGCAACGACTCGGCCAGCGGCAAGCCGATGGTGATCAAGGACGGCCGCTTCGGTCCGTACGTCACCGACGGCGAGACCAACGCGACGCTGCGCAAGGGCGACGAGATCGAGTCGATCACCCCGGAACGGGCCATGGAACTGCTCGCCGACCGGCGGGCTCGCGGACCGGTGAAGAAGACCGCCAAGAAGGCAGCGGCGAAGAAGGCTCCCGCCAAGAAGGCCGCGGCCAAGAAGACCGCCGCCAAGAAGGCGACCACTACGAAGACGGTGGCCAAGAAGACCGCAGCGCAGAAGACGGCGGCGAAGAAGACCGGCGTCGGGAAGTCGTGAGTTCTCGGCGCGTGGCGATAGCCGTAGCCTGAGCGCCATGAGTACCGAACAGGAGCGCGAGGATCTGATCGCGATGCTCGCCGACCAGCGCGAGATCTTCCGCATCACCCTGCGTGGCATCGACGACCAGCAGGCGCGGAAGCGAACCACGGTGAGCGAGCTGACCCTGGGCGGGTTGCTGCACCACCTGGTCAGCTGCGAACGGCACTGGACGTCGGTGATCGTGCGGCGGGACGAGAACGCGGAACTGGATGTCTCGCAGTTCGGCGCCGAGTACGTGATGGCCCCCGAGGAGACCGTGGCAGGCCTGCTGGCCACCTGGGACGAGGTTGCCGCGGCGACGGCCGAGCTGATCCGCTCCGTGGACAGCCTCGACACCTCGATCCCCACTCCGACGACACCGTGGACTCCGGGGCGCATCTGGTGGTCGGTGCGCTACACGGTGCTGCACATCCTGCGGGAGATCGCGCATCACTCGGGGCACGCCGACATCATCCGTGAGGCGCTGGACGGGGCGAACAGCACACACCAGCGCGCCTCCTAGCCTCGGGCAGGTCTGTCGCGTGCGCCGACTTGCCGTGGCCGCTGCGAGATCTCGGTGATTCCTGTCCCGAAGGTGTTTTCCCGCGCATCACCTGGTGCGCAGAAGCTCTTGGGGCGATGCGAGTGCCTCCCCCAGTCGGTTCGGGCTGCGCGACGTTTCGATCCATCATGACGGGGGCGCGTATGTGGACGCGATCCGGGGACGGCGGCGGATCAGCACGGCTGTTGCGGGCCGAGTCTGCCGTGCGGGGGAGTGCGCCCGTCGCCGTTGCGGTGCTTCGGTGTCGGCCTGAAATGGTCGGGAGGGGCCGGGCGTGAAGTGCGCGCCGTGTTCGGCGGTGAGAGTGCTCCGGTGTCGGCCTGAAATGGTCGGGAGGGGCCGGGCGTGAAGTGCGCGCCGTGTTCGGCGGTGAGAGTGCTCCGGTATCGGCCCGAAACTGTCGGGAGGGGCCGATAGGGTGTACGGCGTGGCGGGAGTCTTCGATCGGTTGGTCGGCCAGGAGGCGGTCGAGTCCGAGTTGACGGCTGCCGCCGTAGCCGCGCGCGGGGGAGCGGTCGAAGGCGCGATGACGCATTCGTGGTTGTTCACCGGCCCGCCCGGCTCGGGCAGATCCGTCGCGGCGCTGTGCTTCGCGGCGGCGTTGCAGTGCACCGACTCGGGGACACCCGGGTGCGGCAGGTGTCACGCCTGCACCACGACCATGGCGGGCACGCACGGAGATGTGCGCCGGGTGGTGCCCGAGGGCCTGAGCATCAGCACCAAGGAGATGCGCGAGATCGTGCAGGTGGCCTCGCGCAGGCCGAGTACCGGGCGCTGGCAGGTGGTGGTCATCGAGGATGCCGACCGATTGACCGAGGCGGCCGGAAACGTGCTGCTCAAGGTCGTCGAGGAGCCGCCGGAACGGACGGTGTTCCTGCTCTGCGCCCCCTCGGTCGACCCCGAGGACATCTCGATCACACTGCGCTCCCGCTGCCGGCACGTGCATTTGGTGACGCCGTCGGTGCCCGCTATCGCGCGGGTGCTGCGGGAACGCGACAACCTCGACGAGAAGACCGCGAACTGGGCCGCCTCCATCAGCGGCGGGCATGTCGGCCGTGCCCGTAGGCTCGCCACCGACGAGGAGGCGCGGGCCCGCCGCCGGCGCGCACTGGCCTTGGTCACCGCGGCCGGGAAGCCCGGCGCGGCCTACGCCGCCGCCGACGAGCTGGTGCGCGCGGCCGACGACGAGGCCAAACAGATGAGCGCGACCCGTGACGAACGCGAGCGCGAGGAACTCGCGACCGCGATGGG
Source organism: Nocardia sp. NPDC005745 (assembly GCF_040630775.1). Taxonomy (NCBI): domain Bacteria; kingdom Bacillati; phylum Actinomycetota; class Actinomycetes; order Mycobacteriales; family Nocardiaceae; genus Nocardia; species Nocardia sp. NPDC005745. The sequence goes on along the minus strand of NZ_JBEXYF010000028.1, from coordinate 79,577 downwards.
CGCGGGCGGCACCGGCAAGGGCGCGGCGAGCGCGACTCGCGGCTCCGCCGGCGTGCTGAAGGACTTGGAGCGGCGGCAGAAGTCCCGCGCGACCCGCACCGGCCGCGACGCACTCGATCGCGCTTTGATCGACGTGGCGGGCGTCTATCGGGACGCGCTGGCCGTCCGATTCGGCGCCACCCGGCTCGGCTCCGGCATCGCGCTCACCCACCCGGACTTGTCCGACGAGATCCACGACTTGGCCGAGCGTGTGCCCCCCGAAGGCCTGCTGAAGTCCATCGAGGCCGTGCTCGCCTGCCGTACCGCGCTCGACCTGAACGTCAAACCCCGTTTCGCCCTCGCCGCCATGGCCGCCGCCCTCATCGCGGCCCGCGCACAGTGACCGTGACCACCTGTTTTCGCGATCGGGCCGCGAAAGGATAGACTCGCTTGGCCGAAAGGCACGCCGCCTTAGCTCAGTCGGTAGAGCGCTTCACTCGTAATGAAAAGGTCGGGGGTTCGATTCCCCCAGGCGGCTCAAAAAAACCAGGTCAACGGTGGTTTCCGCGCCGGGCGACTAAGTATTGTCAGTCGCGTCTCCATGCCTCCACACCTCGCGCGGGTGGCCCTGTAGCGGCGGTGGCGACGCATGCAGGTCTACAACTCCTCCTATTGCGACGCCGACCGCAAGCCCGAGGTTGTCGCACGACACTGCGGAACCGGAAGCGACATCGGCCGATCCCAACTCGTGGAGCAAGTCTGCGCGTCAGGGTGCGTCCAACACGCTTGCCGGAACCCCGTAGGGGAGAAACCGCACTCGACGGCGATCATCGGTGTTGTCGCGATGTGCGCGTAAGGCCTCGAGTTCGCTCGGGAAGACCTGGTCGATCCTGGCCTCGCCGGTGTCGTCGATGCTGTAGATCGCCCATACCCCGCTGCCCGTCTCACCGGTGATCTCGCCCTCGGGTTCCGGTGGACGTGGCCGCTCCGGCTGGACGAACTGACCGAACAGCGACGCCAGTGAACCGAGGCTCGCGTGGTCGACGCGGTCGAGGTATACGCCGGCTTTCCCGAGCAGGTCGCGGAGTTCGGTTCCCGCCCCACGCAGTGCGCGTTCGAAATCTTCCGGATCGATGCCGAAAGGTCCGTTGGTTGGCATCATGTGCTCCTGGGGACGAGGTGGGCGCTACGACCTCAGTGTCCTCGCGAAACGCCGACTTCGCCACGCCGGCCGCATCTGTCCTCGACGGCTGAGCGGCGGTGACGAGAGCGTTGCCACGCGTGGTTCGGAGCGGCCTGCCCAAATCCCGGGGGTCTTCGACCCGCTATCGAGTGACCTGCATCACAACGTGTCAGGATGTGCGCCCCGGCGGTGTCTTGTTCCCGAGCCTCTCGGAGCGAAGGAGACACCATGAGCAAGAACATCCATGTGGTCGTCATCGGCGGCGGATATGCCGGCGTGATGGCGGCGAACCGTCTCACGCAGCGTGACGACATCGCGGTGACCGTGATCAATCCCCGCCCGCTCTTCGTGCCGCGGCTGCGTCTGCACCAACTGGTGGGCGGAACCCACGATGCGGTCGTCGACTATGCCGAAGTCCTCGCCGAGAACGTGCGGCTGGTCGTCGACAGCGTGACCGGAATCGACGCGGCCGGGCGCCGGGTGACGATGGCGGAGGGCGACGAGATCCGCTACGACTACCTGATCTACGCGGTGGGCAGCGGCAGTGCGGGCCCGCGGGTGCCGGGCGCGGCCGAGTTCGCCTACCCGGTCGCGACCCTGGAGGCGGCGCAGCGGTTGCGGTCGGTGCTCTTCGACACGCCCATGGCGGCTGCGGTGACGGTCGTGGGGGGCGGTCCGACCGGCATCGAGACCGCCGCCGAACTCGCCGAGCGGGGGCGCGGCGTCACGTTGGTCAGCGGCGGGATCCTCGGCCCCTATCTGCATCCGAAGGCTCGGCGCACAGCCCGTAAGTATCTCGCCGAGCTGGGGGTCAGCGTGCTGGAAGGCCCGGACTCGGCGGTCGCCGCGGTGACGCGGGAGGCCGTGGAACTCGCCGACGGCCGCATGTTGGCGAGCCGGGTCACCATCTGGACCGCGGGCTTCGGTGTTCCGGATCTGGCCGCCCGCAGCAGGCTGAGCACCGATAGCGCCGGGCGTCTGCTCACCGACGAGACCCTGACCAGCGTCGACGACGAGCGCATCGTCGCGGCGGGCGATTCGGCGGCACCGTCGGATCTGCCGTTCCGGATGAGCGCCTACGCCGCGGGTTGCCTCGGCGCCCATGCCGCGGACACCGTGCTGCACCGCATCGCGGGTGACCGGCCGGCGCCGATCGACCTGTCGTTCCCCGCCATGTGCATCAGCTTCGGCCGCGGCGCCGGGATCTTCCAGCTCGCCCGCAAGGACGACACCGCGCTGCGGCTCTATTTCAGCGGGCCGGTGGGCAAGAAGCTCAAGGAGTTCTCCTGCGCCTCCAGCGTCGAACACCTGGTGAACGAGGCGCGTAAGCCCGGGTCGCATTCCTGGTTCAAGGACGGCAAGCACAGGCCGTCTCTGCTGGAAGCCCGGCGTAGCGTCACCGCGTCACCGGTCGCCTAGCCGATCCCGCCGGTGACTTCGACTGCACGATGTGCGGCAGCGCCCCCTGAGCGCGGAGGCTGCCGCACGCGGCAGCGACAACCGGCGTCGCACGGCCCCCGACGGACGGAGAAGACTGGATGGACACAGCAAATGAACCCGGCGAGTCGCGGCGGGCCGACGGTGCGGGAGCGGGTCGCGACCACGCCACGGTGGAGGCGACGAAAACGTTCGTCGCCCACCGCAACCTGCTCTTCACCGTCGCCTACGAGATGCTCGGATCGGCGGCCGATGCCGACGACGTCCTCCAGGAGACGTGGTTGCGTTGGGTGGCGGTCGACGCGGCGCACGTCGACGACGCCCGTGCCTATCTGGTCCGGATCACCACCCGTCAGGCGCTCAACCGGCTGCGGTCGATGAAACGCCGCAGGGAGGCTTACGTGGGTTCCTGGTTGCCCGAGCCACTGCTCACCACGCCGGATGTGGCCGCCGATGTCGAACTCGCCGAAAGCGTCTCGATGGCGCTGATGCTCGTGCTGGAGACGTTGACCCCGACCGAACGCGCGGTGTTCGTGCTGCGCGAAGCATTCGGGATGGGCTACGACGAAATCGCGGCCGCGGTCGACAAGACTCCCGCCGCCGTCCACCAGCTCGCCCACCGCGCCCGCCGCCACGTCGAAGCCCGCCGTCCGCGCCGCTCGGTCACCGCACGAGAGGCCGAAACGGCTGCCGCCGCGTTCCGGCGCGCGCTCGAGACCAGAGACCTGCGCGGCCTGCTGGACGTACTGGCCCCCGACGTCGTGGCGATCAGCGACGGAGGCGGCATCAAGCAGGCGACACCGCGTCCGGTCATCGGTGCGGCGAAAGTGGCCCGGTTCATCGTCGGCGGGCTCACCAGAAACGACGTCGCGCTCACCGTCGAGGCGACCACGGTCAACGGCAGTCCCGCATTGGCTCTGTACGTGGACGGAGGACTCGACGGCGTCATCGCGATGCGCGTTGATGACACCCGTATCGCCGGCCTCTATTACGTCCGCAACCCGCAGAAACTGACCCGCGTCGATTCCGAGATCCCACTCACTCTGCGCTGAACACCGGTCACGGCCTGTCCGCGTACCGACTGAGAGTGGCCGTCTCGCCTACCGCCTCTCGGTCGCGGGTGGGTCCGGCAGGCTCATCCTGCCTGCGGCACGGCGGGTAGGTCGTCGAGGGTGCCGAGCAGCGGGGTCAGTCGCTGGAGTTCTTCCACATGTGTGGCGCTGAGCAGGGCCAGGATTTCGTTGCCCGCCTCGGTGAGGGTGAGGTGGACGACGCGGCGGTCGTTACCCTGCCCTCGCTTGCGGGCGACGAGGCCGAGTTGCTCGGTGCGATCGATCAGTTGCACCACGCTGTGGTGGCGGGCGGACAAGTAGCCTGCGATCTCTCCGATGGTCGGCCCGCCCGGGGCGGAATGCCCGCGGATCGCCAGCAGCAGTTGGTGCTGCGTATCGGTGAGCCCCACTTCGGCCGCCCGGCGCTCACTCCACCGCAGGAGCCGGCGAAGCCCGGCCCGGAACGCCAGCAGCCGCGAGTACTCCTGATCGCTGAGGTGCTGAGGCGATGGCATCGACTCATCCATCATGGAGTGATACTATCACAGGGTGATATATCAGTGAGCGGCGATCAGGACCGGCCGCGTTGCGGAACTGATCGCGGCCGCCCGGCTCGGGAGAGCTTCGATTCGCCACTACGTCTGAAGGGTGGTGGAGAGTATGAGTAGTGAAACCATGATGAGTCGGCATCCCGACATCGTGGAGTTGCGGGAGAAGTACGAGCGCGCCTCGGAGGCGCCCGACGCCCAAGCGGTCACCGGCCTGATGTTCCTGACCGGGCTCTACATCGCGATCTCCCCGTGGGTCGTGGGGTTCAACGGGTTCTCGACGTTGACCGTCAACAACCTCGTCGTGGGCATCGCCTTGGCGATGCTGGCCTTCGGATTCGCCTCGGTTTACGGCCGGACCCATGGCATCGTCTGGGCCGCGCCACTGCTCGGCCTCTGGACGATCCTGGCTCCCTGGGTGGTCAGCGGCGACGTCGACACCACGTCGACGATCTGGAACAACGTGGTCGCCGGCGCAATCGCTGTGCTGCTCGGCCTGGGCTCGATGTTCCTCGGGATGAGCCGGACCGGCCGCCTCACCGGAGAGGCGCCTTCCGCGAACGCGACTCGAACGCAGCGACCGTCCGGGCTTCCGCCGGAAACTTCCGCGCGGTGAGAACGTAGTTCATCCCGGCTGAATCGGCACGGCTTTTCGAACGCGCAAACCCCTGCAAACCGAAGCCGTCCGAGGATGCGTTCTTCGCACACTGAGAGGTGTTGGGTCTGGGGTGGCCGCGGGCGCTGGCTACCCCAGACCTGACCTCTACCGAACCCGCCCGCACCCCTGCCAGGCAGAACGACCGGCGGTGGGCGTTCGCGCGAGTTTTCTGCGAAGGTGTCTATGTGAAGGTGCTGAGCAGGAACCATGTGACCGTCAGCGGCAAGACCGGCGCGCCGGTGGTCGTGCTCGCCCACGGCTTCGGTTGCGACCAGCACATGTGGCGGCTGGTCGTCCCGGTTCTGGAGCGGGATTTCACCGTCGTACTGTTCGATCACGTGGGTGCGGGCCGCTCGGATCTGTCGGCTTGGAGTCCGCAGCGTTATTCCAGCATGGACGGGTACGTCGAGGATGTGCTCGCGCTGCTTCGCGAACTCGATCTGGGGCCGGTGATCTTCGTCGGGCACTCGGTGAGTGCGACGATGGGAGTGCTCGCCGCCGCCCGCGAGCCAGCGGCGTTCGCCGGACTGGTGCTGGTGGCTCCTTCGCCGTGCTTCATCGATGATCCCGCCACCGGATATCGCGGCGGCTTCGATGCCGCCGACATCGAGGAACTGCTGGAGGCGCTCGATGCGAACTATCTGGGTTGGTCGGGTGCGATGGCGCCGGTCATCATGGGCAACCCCGATCGGCCGGAGCTTGCCGAGGAACTCACCAACAGTTTCTGCCGCACCGACCCGGAAATCGCGCGCGTCTTCGCCCGCGTCACGTTCCTCGCCGACAACCGGGCCGATCTCGAGGCGGTGGAGGTACCCACTCTGATCCTGCAATGCTCCGATGACGCTATCGCCCCACTCGAGGTCGGGGCCTTCGTCCACGAGCGGATTCGGGGCAGCAGACTGGTCACGCTGACGGCAACCGGCCACTGCCCCCAGCTCAGTGCTCCGGCGGAGACCGCCGACGCCATAGCCGCCTTCGCCGCCGAGACCGGATGACGAGCGCCGCGGGCGACCGAGACCGTGTCAGTGCTCTCGGAGCGGGGACGGATGACGACGCGGCGTTCGCCGCGTTGCTCGAGGACAGCGCCGAGGACCTGTACGAGAACGCGCCCTGCGGATACCTCTCCACCTCGCTGGACGGTCGCATCGCCAAGGTGAATGCCACGCTGCTCGACTGGCTGGGCTGGCGGCGCGACGAACTGGTCGGCCGGAAGCACTTCTCCGACCTGCTCACCGTGGGTGGCCGCCTCTATCACGAGACCCATTTCGCTCCCCTGCTGCGCATGCAGGGGAAGATCCGCGGGATCGCCCTGGAGATGAAGACCACCGACGGCCGCCGACTACCCGTGCTGATCAGCTCGCAGGTCAAGACCGGCAGCCAGGGACAACCGCTTCTGATTCGTACCACCGTCTTCGATGCCCGCGAGCGCCGCGCCTACGAGACCGAGCTGCTACGGGCACGACGCGAAGCCGAGCAGGAGCGCGAACGCCTCCAGCGTCTGAACGCCACTTTGCAGACCACACTGCTACCACCCGAACTACCCGATGTTCCCGGCCTCGAGGTCGCCGCGTACTACCACATCGCCTCCGCCGACGAGGTCGGCGGCGACTTCTACGATCTGTTCCCGATCACCGGCGGCAGCTGGGGAATGTTCCTGGGCGATGTCTGCGGCAAAGGCGCTCCTGCCGCGGCCCTCACTTCCCAGGCCCGCTACACGCTGCGCACCGCCACCGCCTACACCCGCGATCCGGCCGCCGTGCTCGACATGCTCAACACCACCCTCACCGAGCGGTCCCACGGCCACAACCCACGGTTCTGCACGATCATCTTCGGCCTGATCGAACCCACTCCCCAGCGCGGGGGTTGCGACATCACCCTGGCCGGTGGCGGGCACCCGCCGGCCCTGCTTTTGCGCTCCGACGGCGACGTGGAGGAAATGCATACCTGGGGCGGTCAGCTCATCGGGGCGATCCGAAACGCCCAGATCGTCACCAGGAAAGTCCGGCTCGAGGTCGGCGACACCCTGATTCTCTACACCGACGGGCTCACCGAAGCCCGCACGACGGCCAACGGCGGTCGCTACGGCGACGGCGCGCTCATCGACTTCGCTTGCGCGCTGGCGCCGGTCACGGCCTCCGGCGGTGTCGAGGCCATCCGAGAACTGCTCGCCTCCTTCGGATCCGGAGTGGAGGACGATACCGCCGTCCTCGCCATCCACGCGCTACCTCCATCGCAGGGCACCACGCGCTGATTCCGGCCGGGTTCGAGAGCTGTGCCCCGCCGTGAGCGGATCCGTTCGACCGCGCCGCGAACCGCGACCTGCTGAAACGCCGCTTCGCTGAGCGGGGAATATCTCACAACTTTAATGAGCCGTCGAATAGTGGCACAATTCACAACGAACCAATATTCATGTAACCCTGGCGTAACCAGGTTCCGCTCGGGGCGATGAGGAGCGACGCCGGTGCAGATGCCGAGGACCAGATCGAGGCTTACGTCCCTCGGGGAACCATCGTTGCCCGGCATCGATGCGGTCCTATCCTGCCGACCCTCACGCGGCCCCGTTGGCGAACCGGCTTCTTCTGCAATCGAGGTGATCATCAAGTGTCGGAAAACCGAACCAAGGTAATCCGAAGTCTGGTTCCCGCCCGGATGGACCGGCTTCCGTGGACCGGGTTCCATTGGCTCATCGTCGTGGGGCTCGGCGTCTCCTGGATCTTGGACGGAATCGAGATCCAGATCGTCAGCAGCATGGGCGGCCCGCTACAGGACGCCGACGCACTGCATCTCACGTCCGGTCAGGTCGGCGCGATGGCTTCGTGGTATCTGGCCGGCCAGGTCGTCGGCGCACTCGTCTTCGGCCGGCTCACCGACCGACTCGGTCGCAAGAAACTTTTCATCCTGACCCTGGCGATCTATCTGATCGGCAGCGGATTGGCCGGTTTCTCCTGGAATGCGTGGTCGCTGTATTTCTTCCGCTTCATCGCGGGCACCGGAATCGGTGGAGAATACACGGCGATCAATTCGGCGATCGACGAGATCATGCCGTCGAAGTATCGGGGCCGGGTCGACATCGCGATCAACGGCACCTATTGGGGCGGTGCGGCTTTGGGAGCGGCGGCCAGTCTGGTCCTGTTCAACGAACGTTTCATTCCGACCGATTGGGGATGGCGGCTCGGATTCTTCATCGGACCCGTACTCGGGCTCGTCATCATCTTCCTGCGCAGGCACATCCCCGAGAGCCCCCGCTGGCTGCTCACCCACGGGCGGGCCGAGGAAGCCGAGCGGACCGTCGACGAGATCGAAGCGCAGGTTCGGAGCAAGGGAGTCGAACTCCCTCCGGTCGACGAGAGCAAGGCCTTGGATATCGTGGACACGGAGCGGCTGTCCTATCTGCAGATGGGTCGCATCTTCTTCGGACGGTATCCTTCCCGTTCCTTCCTCGGATTCACGATGATGGCTACGCAAGCATTTCTGTACAATGCGATATTCTTCACCGTAGGCTTGGTTCTGATCAATTTCTACAACGTGCCCGCGCATCACACGGGATATTATTTCTTCCCCTTTGCGATCGGCAATCTGATCGGCCCACTGGTGCTCGGCCCGCTCTTCGACAGTATCGGTCGCCGGAAGATGATCTGCGCGACGTACTCGATATCCGGTTTCCTGCTTTTCATCTCGGCCTGGGCATTCAACGCGGGCATGCTCGACGCCACCACGCAGACTATTTTCTGGTGCGTCATCTTCTTCTTCGCCTCGGCGGGCGCTTCCTCCGCCTATCTCACGGTCAGCGAGATCTTTCCGCTGGAACTGCGTGGTCAAGCCATCTCGTTCTTCTTCGCCATCGCGCAGGGCGCCGGTGGGGTTGTCGCACCGTTCCTGTTCGGGCACTTGGTAGGCGGCGCCGACAACCCGAGCCCCGACCGGTTCCCGCTCACGGTGGGGTACCTCATCGGCGCCGGGTTCATGATCGTCGGCGGTTTGGTCGCCTGGTTCTTCGGAGTGAACGCCGAAGGGCAGTCCCTGGAGGACATCGCGGATCCGCTGTCCGTGGCGAAACCCTCCGAGACGACTCCCGACGCGGTCGTCGGCGGCTCGGGAAGCGCCCTGGAAACGGATGCCGAACAGGATCCCGCTCCGTCCGGACGAGCTCCAGTTGCCATAGGTAGCGAGCCGGTGTCTGACGGCGCGTCGGGCATCGATTCGACGAACGGGGATTAGCGAGATGGTGCAGCCGACTCCGTGGCGTACGAGCAAGGATCGACAGGCAGCCGCACCGCGCCGGTCAGCGGGCAGTGTCCGAAAACGCCGAGTCGACGGTGAGAAATTACGGGCGCGGGTCCGGCCCCTCGTGATCTTGCTCCGGGACAACGCGGGCTTCCTGTGCGCCGCGGTGGGGAGCTTGATCACCTTCAATCTGTTGTTCAAGCCGTGGCTCGCCACCGGCGGCCCCGATGGCACGATCTGGAGCAACGCGTTCGGCCAAACCCACATCACCACCACGCTCGTCGGCCTGTGGTCGAAGAGTCCGCCTAATCACTCCAACCTCAGCGGTAAGTGGGCCATTCTGGCCACCATCGCGATCTTCCTCACCGTCATCGCCGCCGTGATCAATCTCTGGGCCCGCACCGAAGCGCTCGCTCGCTTGACGACCGTTTCCGCGGTGGCGGTGGCGCTCTTCGTCGCCTTCACGCTCGTCTATCTGAACGGAAAGGGACCGGAGCTGCGCTCGATGATCGGGTCCGGCCCACCCACCGACCTCGGGACTCAGGTCGGCTACGTGGTTCGATGGGCCTCGGGCAATGGGCAATACCCCCTGCCGGGACTACGAAAGGTGGAGTTCTCCACCGCGAAACTCACCGGCACCGCGTTGCTGGCCGGCGCGACGGCGATGTTCTCGGCCGTGGTGGCCATCGCGCAATGGGTACGGAGAATGAAGGCACGCAGTCGCTCCGACTGAGTCCCGGGCTCGGCCGGAGCGCGGGACGCTCATCGGTATCAGGAGGCCCAAGGGCCGATACCGCCGACCTTCTCGATCCGGATCCGGGTGAGGTAACCGGGCGGGGCGTCCGCGGGAGGAAACTCGGCATTCGGACTCGCCAGAGTCTTGGCGAGTTCTCGGAGCAGCTCCGGGGCGCCGCCCTCCACCACCCGGGCGGTGCCGGTGATCGAGAGATACGGGCGCATCACCTCACCCCGTTCCGGGGACAGGATGGTCACCGCGACGCGCGGGTCGCGGCGGACGTTCCGGATCTTCTGGTAGACGCCGAGGTGGGCGGTGACGAGCTCGTCGCCGTCCGGTGTCGATTGCAGAGCCACCCAGACGACCGAGACCTGTGGGCTGCCGTCCGGGTTGATCGTGACCAGCGTCGCGTCGGCACCGGGTCCGATGAGCGCACGGGCGTCGTCGTCGAGTGTCATGTGTTGTTCTACCGCTCGGCCGACGTTTTCATTCCCGCCCCGGCGCCCGACGAGATCGCGCTCGCGGCAAGCGGATCGGATGGATCCGCCGCTGATCGAGAGCCCGCGCGGGTCGTGCCGGGGCGGGGAGCCCGGACTACGTGACTACGAAGACTCCCTTGCCCGGGACGTGCGGAGAGTCGGTCGCGATCAGGACTTCCACTCGGCCGAGACCTGCGGGAATGCCCACCGGTATCCACGAGCCGGCGACGTTCTCCTCGGCCGGGGTCCGGTCGTCGAGCCGTATGGGGGGAAGGGTTCCGAAGACGCCGGTATCGGAGTTCCGCCACGAAACGGTGACCGTTACGCCGCAGGAGCCGCCGGGTCGATCGGGTGCGAAGACGAACTCCGGGTGGATCCAGAGCGTCGGAACACCGGAGTAATTGCGGTCGGGGTCGTAGAAGGCGGCGATCATGCCGATGCCGGCACCATCGCCGCCACAGAGCGTTCGCGCAGGGGGCACGCCTAGGGGAAGCGCGGAGGCCGCGGGGGCGGTCACACCGAGTGCACCGATTGCCAGAGCCAGGACCGCCACGCCACGCCGGACACTCACCGCTGCTCCCTTCGTCGGAACCCGAACCTGTCTGTCCTCTGAGTCGACTTGAGTTCGCCGAATGTTAACGAGAGCGTGCGGAGGTCGAGTTGAACAAAGGAAATCCGGCGTAGAAACGCCGGATTTTCGTGGTGAGCGACAGGCTGCGTCGGAAGAGCCGTCTATGCAGTATCTGGTTGGCAAACCTACGGGAGTTCGATAGCGGACCGGGGCGTGTCGGCGGTCGGCTGACCCTCGCCCCCTGGACCGGGCGTAATCGACCGGCCCAGGGAAGCGGTCTCGGGTCAGCCCGCGGCCGCGGAGCGCAAATGGGCGGTCTCGGCGATAGCGGCCAACTCCGCGTTGAAGCGGTCGGCGGCTTCGATATTGCCCAGGTGGCCGGTGGGCCACACGTGGTACGCGGCCAGATGGCCCGTCTCGGCGAGCGCGTCGGCGATGCGGCGCGACATGCGTTCGGGCAGCAAGCGGTCGTGCGCGCCCGCGATCACCGTGGTCGGCACCGTGAGGGAGGCGGCGGCTTCGGCGAGATCCATGTCGGCCAGCGCGGCGGCGTGCCTGCCGCGCGTCAGCGGCCGGCACGACCGCACGATGCCCAGCGCGAACTCCACCTGGTCGGCGGTCGCGTGCGGAGTCATCACGCGCGCCTTGAGCAGCGCGCTGGCCGGCCAGCCGCCCGGCAGCGGGACCGGCGCGGTGAGCAGCGTCTCCGCGACGATCATGGGAATCCGCACGGTGGCGCCGAGCACGGTGATCGGCCGGTCCGCCAGCGTCAGCGGCTTGTTCAACAGCGGAAGCAGGTCGGTGTCGTAGCGGATGTTGCCCGATGAACTGTTCAGCAGCACGGCGGCGGCGGCTTGCTTGCGTACCTGCTCCGGATAGCGAGCGGCCCACGCCTGCACCGTGATCCCGCCCATGCTGTGACCGACCAGAACGGCTCGTTGCCCGGGGCGGAGCGTCGCATTCAGGACTACCGAAAGGTCGTCGGCCAGCGACTCTTTGGTGGGGGCCGACTTGCCGAGTTCACTGGCACCGTGGCCGCGCTGGTCGTAGCAGACCACGCGATACCGGTCGGCGAAGGCGTTGATCTGCGGGTTCCAGTACTCGATGCTGCAGCTCCAGCCGTGAATCAGGACGATGACATCGCCCTCGGCGGGACCGTACGCGTGTACTCGCAGGCGAGCGCCGTCCTTGGTGGTGACGGGGATGACCGCGTGACGGGCGGTGGGCGCGTTCAACGACGCGGTCCGGAAGGTGCGGGACCGCAGTCCGGCACGGTAATCGGCGGTGAGCGCACCGTTGTGCGCGTCCGCCAGCGTCCTCATCGACTTCGCCAGCATGAGCACTCCTTTGTGTCCACCGTCACCGTACAGTGCAAGCAAGGTGCTTGCTAGTGCTAGCGCTGCACGACGGCATTCCTGGTGTATATCGGGGAGTACCCCCGGAATCGCTACCGCAAAAGATCATTTCGGAATGAACCGGGTTGTGAGGTATCGGGCGTATAGGCGGCGCTACTGTGGCGTCCTCGATCGCCACCCGGTTACGGTTGACTTCGTGGACATCGCGCAACCTTCCTCCGGCCCCGCTACGGAGCTGGGACCCGAGCCGAGGACCGGATGGCGCGGCGTCGGACTTCCCCTGCTCGTCGCGGGTGTCGGAGTGGGCGTCGGGGTGCTGCTGCATTTGCGCGATCCGCACGTCGAAGGCTCCTACGGGACCTGCCCGGTCTACGCGCTGACCGGTTGGTACTGCCCCGGCTGCGGCGGGATGCGCGCCGTGCACAATCTCACCGACGGGCACGTGCTCGACGCCCTGCACAGCAACTTGCTCGCGATCCCGCTGGTCGTCGCGTTCGTGGTGTGGGTGACGGACTGGACCGTCCAGGCCTGGCGCGGGCAGAAGATGCGGCTGCCGTCGATCAGCCGGACCACCATGTGGACATTCTTCGCCTTGTTGGCGATCTACACCGTGGTGCGCAATACGCCGTGGGGAACCCTGTTCACACCCGTGTAACACGCCGATGTGGGGGCACCCTCAGGTATGAACGATTCGCTGAAGACCCGGGTGCGGGAGAAGTTGCTGCGCCAGCTCATCGAGGATCCGCGGGATACCGAGCACGACGACCCCCGGCAGATCGCGGTGGAAACCGATCTCGACGCGCTGGCGAACGTCCCGGAGGACGATCCGCTCGTCGAGGAACTCGCCGCCCGCTATCTGGTGTTCTGATCAGGCCGTCGAGGCGCCGCCGTAGGGCGGCAGCTGCGGTAGCCGCTCGGCGAGCAGCCAGCTGTCCCACAGCGGGCGCAGCGAGACAAGGCTGTAGTGCCCCGCCAGGTCGGTGAACTCCTCGGTGGTCACCGACGAGTGGCGGTAGCGGATGGTCCACTCCCGCAGCAGGTCGAAGAATCCCGAATCGCCGAGTTCCAGGCGCAGCGCGTGCAGGGTGAGCGCACCCCGTTTGTAGACGCGATCGTCGAACATGCGCTGCGGTCCCGGATCGCCGATGGCGATGTCCTGGGGCTCGCGGGAGAGGTTGTGCCGCGCGGCGCGGGCCAGCTGGTCGGCGGTGGGTCCGCCCGCGGCCTCCGACCAGATCCATTCCGCGTAGCAGGCGAAGCCTTCGTGTAGCCAGATGTCGCGCCACTGCCGGATGGTCAGACTGTTGCCGAACCATTGATGGGCCAGCTCGTGCGCGACCAACCGTTCGGCGCCGCGCCGGCCGTCGCAATGGTTGGCGCCGAAGATGGAGATGCCCTGGGCCTCGATCGGGATCTCCAGTTCGTCGTCGGTGACGACCACGGTGTAGTCCTCGAACGGATAGGGGCCGAACTTCTCGCTGAAAACCTCGAGCATCCGCGGCTGGCGAGCGAAGTCGTGGTCGAAGTTGGCGCGCAACCGCGGCGGTAGGACGGCGTGCATCGGCACCGCGGAGTGCGAGGGCCCGATGCGGTGCTTGCGGTAGTGACCGATCTGGATGGTCGCCAGGTAGCTCGACATCGGTTCGGGCTGCTCGTACACCCACGTGGTCTGACTGGCCTTGGTCTGCTTACGCAGCAGGGTTCCGTTCGCCACCGCGTAGTACGGCGAATCTGTGGTGATCGAGATCCGATAGCTCGCTTTGGAACTCGGGTGGTCGTCACAGGGGAACCAGGACGCCGCGCCGTTGGGCTGGCTGGCCACGAGCGCGCCCTCGGTGAGTTCCTCCCAGCCGACCTCGCCCCACGGCCCGCGCACCGGTTTCGGGGTACCGCCGTACTGCACCACCAGCGCCAGCACGCCGCCCGCCGGAATCCGCTGCTGCGGCGTGACGATCAACTTGCCGTGCTGATGGGCGAATTTCGCGGCCTTGATCCCGTTGACGGACACCTTCGACACGCTCAGCGCCTGGGCGAGATCGAGTGCGAACCGGGTGCGCACCTCGGTGGTCACCGCGGTGATTGCCGCGCGCCCGGTGAGCCGGTTGGCGGCAACCCGATAGGCCAGCTCCAGTTCGTACCGGGTGACCCGATACCCCCGATTGCCGTTCTGCGGGAGGTACTCGTCGATGGGGGCTTCGTAGAACTTGCCCGTCATCAGCGCGCCCCGGGGTCGCCCGTGAACCAGGGCGCGATCGGGTTGCCCCACCAGCGCGTCGAGGCGGGCACCGTGTCACCGCGCATGACCAGCGAAGCCGGGCCGATGGTCGCGCCGTCGCCGAGCGCCGAGGCGGGCAGCGCCACGCAGTGCGGACCGAGGGTTGCGCCCGCACCGAGAGTGACGGTGTCCATGGCCATGATCCGGTCGTGGAACAGATGGGTCTGCACCACACAGCCGCGTTCCACGGTCGCGCCGTCGCCGAGAGTCACCAGGTCCGCCTCCGGTAGCCAGTAGGACTCGCACCATACCCCGCGCCCGATGTGCGCGCCGAGACCGCGAAGCCAGAGGTTCAGTACGGGCGTCCCGGTCGCCGCGCGCGCGAACCACGGCGCGGCAACCGTTTCCACGAAGGTGTCGGAGACCTCGTTGCGCCAGACGAACGAGCTCCACAGCGGATGTTCCCCGGTGCGTATCCGCCCCACCAGCAACCATTTGGCGGCCACCGCGCTCGCCCCCGCGACAGCGCCTGCCGCCAGCAGTACCAACCCGCTGAGCAGTCCGGCGGCCAGATGGCCGAACGTTTGCGCGAGCCAGGCGAGGGTGAAAAGCACGCCGAGCCCGATCGCGAAGGTCACCAGCACCGGGACCAAACGGCAGGTTTCGACGATGCCGCGGGCTACCCGCAAGCGCGCGGGCGGGTCGAAGGTGCGCGCGGTATCGGCGTTCTCCGCGGCGCGGCGCAGCCGGACCGGCGGGCTGCCCAGCCAGGACGAGCCGGGTTTCGCCTTGGACGGCGCCGCCGACAGCACCGCGACCAGCCCGTTCTTCGGGACACGGCGGCCGGGCGCGGTCATCCCGGAGTTGCCGAGGAAAGCGCGCTTGCCGACCTTCGCCTCCCCGATGTGCAGCCAGCCGCCTCCGAGTTCGTAACCGGCGATCATGGTGTCATCGGCCAGGAACGCCCCGTCGGCGACGGTGGTGAACTTCGGCAGCAGCAGCACGGTCGACGCCTCGACGCTCTTACCTATCTTCGCGCCGAGCAAGCGCAGCCACAGGGGGGTGAGCAGGCTGGCGTACAGCGGGAACAGGAAGGTGCGCGCGGAATCCAGCAGCCGCTCGGTGGCCCAGGCCTGCCAGCCGACCCGGCTGCGCACCGGGTGGTAGCCCTCGGTGAGGCCGATGCTAAGCAGCCGGACCGCGACGATGGTCGCCGCGGCGTAGACGCCCAGGCTGAGCAAGGTCGCGAGGGGAAGCACGGCGAACGCGCGCGCGGCGCCGACGGCGAGCGTGCGGGTGTCGCGAACGAACCAGGCCAGGAACGCCCCACCGGCGCCGATACCGAGAATCGGCATGGCGGCCAATGCCATCGACGTGATCCCGAAGATGCCGACCCAGTGCCGGGCACGATCGGGCGTGTGCGCGGGCCAGCGGTGCTGTGCCTTACCGACCTTCACCGCGGGCGAACCGGCCCAGTCCTGGTCCGCCTTCACCTTGCCCGATACCGCGGAGCCGGGGGCCACCTCGGCGTTCTTGCCGATCTTGGTGCCCGGCAACAAGATCGAGCGTGAGCCGACCACCGCGCCGGGGCCGATCGTGATCGGGCCCAGATGCACCAGGTCGCCGTCGATCCAGTAGCCGGACAGGTCGACCTCCGGCTCCACGCTGCACCCGTCACCGAGTTCGAGCATGCCCGTCACCGGCGGGAGGCTGTGCAGGTCGACGCCCTTGCCGATCTTCGCGCCGAGCGCGCGTGCGAACGGCACCATCCACGGCGCTCCGGACAGGTTCTCGGCGCCGCTGGCCTCGGAGAGACGGACGGCCGCCCACAGCCGCAGATGTACCGAGCCACCGCGCGGATAGCTGCCGCGCCGGATGCCGCGCAGCAGCAGCCGCGTGCCCGCCACGCAGATCGCCATGCGGCCGGGCGGCGAGATGAACAGCAGGAACGCGGCCAGCGTCCACCACCAGGACAGCTGGGGGAGCCAGGGCAGTGAGCCGGACCAGGCCGCGATATTGCCGACGATCGCCAGCCAGGTGAGCCACTGCAATCCGGTGAGGGTGGTGAGCGGGATGGTGGCCAGCACCTGCGCCGCCTGCGCGGGCAGCGGCGTCGGCCGGACTGTCCGCTCGGCGACGGCCACCGCGGGGGTGGTCTGTTCCAGCAGGTCGGCCAGCGCGCCGAGGCGGGGGTGGTCGTAGACGTCGGCGACGGCGATCTGCGGATACCGTTCGCGCAGGGCGGTGACCAGCTGCGCCGCCGCGAGGGAGCCGCCGCCCAGGTCGAAGAAGTCCGCGTCGAGATCGCCGACCTCCGCGCCGAGAATGGCATCCCACAGTCCGGCGACCCATTGGGCGGTGCCGGTCAGGTCGTTGTCGTCGTCGTCCTCGGCGGCATTGGGCAGCGGCCAGGGCAGCGCGTCGCGGTCCACCTTGCCGGAGGTGCGGGTGGGCAGCTCGTCGACCACCGCGAGCCTGGGCACCAGCGGCGCCGGAAGTTGTCCACCGAGGACGGCGCGCGCGGCCTTGACATCGAAGTCCGGGCCGGGTCCGGTCAGATAGCCGACCAGAACCTTGTTGCCCGCCTTGGTGGTCCGGATGGCCGCCGCGGCGCCCGTGACGCCGGGCAGGTGTTGCAGAGCGTTGTCGATCTCGCCGAGTTCGATGCGCCGCCCGCCCAATTTGATCTGGTCGTCGGCGCGGCCGAGGAAGACCAGTCCGGCGCTGTCGTTGCGGACCAGGTCGCCGCTGCGGTAGGCGCGCTCCCAGCCGACGGAGGGCAGCGGCGCGTACTTCTCGGCGTCCTTGACCGGGTCGAGATAGCGAGCCAGTCCGACGCCGCCGATCACCAGTTCGCCGGATTCCCCCTCGGCCACCGGGTTACCCGTCTGGTCCACGACGACCAGGTCCCAGCCGTTGAGCGGCAGGCCGATTCGGATCGGCCACCGGCCGTCCAAGCGCGCGGCGCAGGCGACGACCGTGGCTTCGGTGGGGCCGTAGGTGTTCCACACCTCGCGAGCCGAGTCACCGTTCCCCGCGAGGCGCTCGGCGAGTTCCGGGGGGACGGCCTCGCCGCCGAAGATGAGCAGGCGCACCGCCTCCAATGCCTCCACCGGCCAGGTCGCCGCCAGGGTCGGGACGGTCGAGACCACACTGATCTCCCGCCGCACCAGCCACGGGCCGAGGTCGGCGCCGGTGCGCACCAGCTCACGCGGGGCGGGCACCAGGCAGGCGCCGTTGCGCCAGGCCAGCCACATCTCCTCGCAGGAGGCGTCGAAGGCGACCGACAGACCCGCCAGAACCCGGTCACCCGGACCGATCGGGGCGTCGCGCAGGAACAGATCGGCCTCGGCGTCGACGAAGGCGGCCGCGTTGCGATGGGTGACGGCAACGCCTTTCGGAGTGCCGGTGGAACCGGAGGTGAAGATTATCCAGGCGTCGTCGCCGGGAGTGGGCAGCGTCGACCAGGTCTGTTCGCGCTGGTGCTCCGCTGCGCGGATGCCCGCGGCCGTGGTCTCGATGCCCTCGGCGGTCACGATCGCGGTGACCTGCGCTTCCCCGAAGACCAGCTCGGCGCGCTCGTCCGGGTCGTCGGCGTCGACCGGCACGTAAGCGGCGCCGGAGTAGAGGACGGCGAGGATGGTCACATAGAGCCCGCGGGTGCCCGACGGCATGCGCACGCCGACCCGATCGCCGGGCCGCACGCCCGCGGTGGCGAGCCGGGCCATGGTGTTCTCGATCTCGACGACCAATTCCAGATAGGACAGCACCGCGTGGCCGTCGTCGATGGCGGGGGCGTCGGGATGGGCGAGTGCCGTCGCGGTCAGGATGTCGACGAGCGTCCTGGCCCCCGGTGCGCGATCGCCGCGTGACAACGGGCCCGCCGGCGCGTCGACGTCTGTCTCGAGCATGGTGCTGTGCGCACCTCCCATCGACTTGCCTCACACTTTCCCGTTGTTGTGTCATAGCTGGGTTACCAAAGGGCAAACAGCGCTGTGGCCAGCTGTCCACGGTACCCGGGGTTGTCGTCGCTTGTCGTTCACCGAACCGGATGCCGGATCGGTGGGTGTGATGCGCGTTGTTGCAGGTGGGGTCGATATTCGCCGCTCCGGCAGGGCAAAACGCTGGTGGGCGGCTCGCCCGCCGCGTTCGCCGGGAGATCGCTGATTCGAAGGTGTGATTCGGCTCATCGAGCGATCCGAAGCTGGTTCTCGCGAGGGCCGGGACGCCCGTTTGTTCCGGCCGGTCAGCGGGGAGTCGCAGCGGGGCGCCGCGATCGGATTCAGCGCGTTCGAGATACGGAGGTGCTCGAGAAGCTGCGCCGTTGTGGGAAACGAGCGGGGACCGAGTCGAATCGGCATCGGATCGGCTCGGTGGTAACCGCCGAGCGAACCGAGGCCCGTTCACCCGTGGACGGGGCCGGTGCCGAGACGGGAAATCCCTCGTCGGGCGCGGCTCGCGCGTCGTCGTGGGGGTGCTTGTAATGGCCGCCGCGTGGTGGTTATGTCCACGCGGTGCTCGTGGTGACTCGGGTGGAATGTGGTTGACAGCGCCGGGGCGCTTCTGCCACTCTCGGGTCTGGTCATGAGTGCCAGCGCAAAGCCCCGGCTTGCTGGCCGGCAACCCTCCTCCGCGGTGGGGTGCTCCGGGTGACGACCCGGCCGACGCCCAACCGGGCGCGGCAAGCGCGGACTCGCCGAATCGTTCGGTCGCGAGTCCCTGAGCCGACGGGATTCACGTGATGACTACTGCTGTCGACAACTCCTGTGCCGCACTCGCCCGGGTGTCCGGCGACGAACTGCGCGTGCCGCTGGTGCACGGCGGATCGGCGACCTACGCCAACTTCGACTACGCCGCGAGTGCGCCCGCGTTGGCCCAGGTCACCGACCGGGTGCAGCAGTTGCTGCCGTACTACGCGAGCGTGCACCGCGGCGCGGGCTACGCCTCGCGGATCTCCACCGAGTGCTACGAAGCCGCTCGCGGATCGGTCTCCCGGTTCCTCGACGCCGCCGACGATCAGGTGGTGGTCTTCACCCGCAACACCACCGACTCGCTGAATCTGCTGGCCTCCTGCGTCCCCGGGGACACCGTGGTGCTCGACATCGAGCACCACGCCAACTTCCTGCCGTGGACCAAGCGGGGCAGGCGCGTCGTGCAGGCCGCCGACACGGTCGAGGAGACCATCGGCAGGCTGGTCGCCGAACTGTGCAGCAAGCCGGCCGCATTGCTCGCGGTGACCGGCGCATCGAACGTGACCGGCGAGGTGCTTCCGCTGGAACGGCTGGCCACCATCGCGCATCAGTGCGGCGCCCGGATCCTGGTGGACGCCGCCCAGTTGGCGCCGCATCGGCGGATCAGTCTGCGGGACACCACGATCGACTACCTGGCGTTCTCCGGGCACAAGCTCTACGCGCCGTTCGGCGCCGGTGTGCTGGTGGGCAAGCGGGATTGGCTCGACGCGGCGCAGCCCTACCTCGCGGGCGGCGGCGCGGTGCGCGAGGTGCGCAGCGACGCGGCCGAATGGGCGTCCGCTCCGCAGCGGCACGAAGCAGGTTCGCCGAACGTGCTCGGCGCCGCCGCGCTGGCCGCCGCTTGTGACACGCTCAGCGGGATCGACGCCGAAACCCTTGCCGCGCACGAACACCGGCTCGCCGACCGTCTGCGCGACGGCTTGGCTGCGATTCCCGGCGTCCAACTGCTGCGCATCTGGATCGACACTCCCGACTCCGTCGGCATCGTCGCGTTCACCCTGGACGATTTCGCACCCGGCCACGTCGCCGCCTATCTCTCCGCCGAACACGGCATCGGTGTGCGCGACGGACGCTTCTGCGCCCACCCGCTGCTCGCCCGCCTCGGTTTGGACGGCGCACTGCGCGCCAGCATCGGCCTCGGCACCACCTCCGCCGACGTGGACCGCCTGATCGAGGCGATCGCCATCCTCGCGCGAACGGGCCCCACCTGGAACTACACCGCCGAGAACGGCGTGTGGAACCCCATCCCCGAAACGCGCCCCTTCACCTCCACCGCCCCCACCGGCGCGGCCCCCTGCCTCATCGGCTGAGGCCGCGCTGGTCCCGATGGCGTGATTACACCGGATACCATCGCCGTATCCGGTAACCCGAGTTCGAGGCGGTCTCATGAGCACCCGGCCCGTGTGGGCCACCGATCCGGCCGCCCTTCTCATCACGGAGGAGGGTTACGCGGCACTCCCGGAAGACGTCCAACGTCAGATCGAGGTGCTCGACGGCCACGTGATCGTCTGCCGGAGCGGCACCTTCGAGCACAACAACGTGGCCAGGCGACTGGCCAACGCGTTGGAACAAGGGAGCCCGGACGAGCCGCGCACCGGCGTGGTGACCGACTTCGAGATGCATTACGTGCGGAGTCGTCCGGCAAGTCCAGGAATGCCGTCTGGACTGGGCGAGCCGCAGTTACCGGCTGGCGGAAACCCATCAGGATGTGCTCCGGCTCAGTGATCCGTTCCCGGTCGACGTGGACTTCGCCGTGCTGGACGGTGCCTGACGGTTTCTCGAGCTGGATCGGCCGGCGCGCGCTCGCCGCGGAGTCGGTCGTGCGGGCGCGGCCGAGGTGGCGTAGTCGAGCGCTGGGTCAGTCGCTGAGGGCGATCGGTCGGTAGTAGCGCCCGTTGTAGTACAGCAGTGGAGCGGCGGCGGGTTTCTCGTCGGTGTTGTCGTGGACCCGGGTGACCAAGCCGACGACGAAGGTGTGGTCGCCGAGGGGGATCAGTTGGTGCACCGTGGCGCGTAACCAGATGGGGGTACCGTGCAGGACCGGTTCGCCGGTGTCCAGGGTGGTCCACAGGGCGCGGTCGGTGAAGCGTTCCTGCGCGGTCCGGGAGAACCGGTGGGCCAGGTGCTGCTGGTGTTCGCCGAGGAAGTGGATGACGACGGACTCGGCGTCCAGCATGGCGGACAGGCTGGAGGAGGTGTGCGCGATATTGAACGACACCAGCGGCGGGTCCAGTGACAGCGATGCGAAGGAGGTCGCGGTGAAGCCGACCGGCCCCTGCGGCGAAGTCAGCGTGACGACGGTGACGCCGGCCGGGTAGTGGCGCATGGAGGCGCGATACTGCTCCGCGGTGATGCCGCTCAGATCATCGGGGATCTGTAGTTCCGTCTCGGGCCGTGGTGCGTCGGTCACCTCACGAAACTACGCCCGGGCTACCCGCCGGTGGGGTGGCATAGGTCGCACATGCCCGGCCGACGCCGCGCGCGTCGCCACCGAACGCCGGAGCCCACCGAACTCGCCGCGACAATCTCGAGTCAGTCGACGTCGATCGGAAGACCCGCGGTGATCCGCAGCAATTCCGGGAACGACGTGCGGAAGATGGTGTTCGGATGCCCGCCCGCTGCCCACAGCTCCCGATGGCGCCCCAGCGCGCTGTCCACCCAGGTGGGCAGGTTGGTCGGGTGGCCGACCGGTGCGACGCCGCCGATGGGCTGACCGGTCACCGCCCGCACCACCTCGGCGGGGGCGCGGCTCAGCGTCCCGTCCAGGCGCGCGCCGGTCTTCGCCAGATCGACTTGGTGCGCTCCCGAGACCAGCAGCAGCACCGGGTCGTCGTCGAGCAGGAACACCAGTGATTTCGTGATCGCCCCCACGTCTACGCCGAGGGCCCGTGCGGCGTCCGCGGCGGTGTGGGTCGGCTCCGGCTGGGCGACGATGAGACCGTGATGGCCCCGGGAGATGAGGGTGTCCGCGACCCGGCAGGCGACCGGTGGCAATGACGACCTGCGCATCTCACCAGGGTAGAGCGATTGCCGTCGGTACGCCGGACAAGTCGCGCCGCCGGTTCAGTATTCCGGGTAGCCCTCGGCCGGCCCGAGCATCCCGGCGATTCGCTCGCGGGTGACCCGTGCCAGTTCGGCCATGCAATGCGACGAGACCGGTTCGTGCGCAATCCCTTCGAAGGCGCGATCCACGTCCCGCTGGGACAGCGCGAGCAGTTCGACATCGGCCTTGCTCAGCAGCGCGTCCCGATCCGGATAGGGGCGAGCGTCGGCCAGCGTCGCGGCCCACGTCACGTTGCAGCAGCACTCGTAGAGGGCATGAATCGCACGACCGCGCGGCAGACCGTTGAACCGGTCGAGGCCGATTCCCCGATGCATCAGCATGGTGTCCTCCGAAAACCGGCGAATGAGGTTTGCTGACTCGACCATGATCCGCTGAATCCCGAACCGGGAACCAGTGCGCCGCCGCGCAATTTGCACAGGATTTACACGCTGCGAGGTTTCGCGGCGAATCCTCGCACACCGAGCTCGCGCGGGCCGGGATACCCGCCCGGCGTGGTCTCGATACGCTGTACAAATGACTGATTGGCAGGCTTTCACCGTCGAAACCAAGGATCACGTCGCGCAGGTGACGTTGATCGGGCCCGGCAAGGGCAACGCGATGGGTCCCGACTTCTGGCGCGAGTTGCCGGAGGTCTTCCAGACGCTCGACGCCGACCCCGAGGTGCGCGCGATCGTGTTGACCGGCTCGGGCAAGCACTTCTCCTACGGTCTGGACCTGCCCGCGATGAGCGGCACGTTCGGTCCGCTCATGGCAGATCGCGCCCTGGCCGCGCCGCGCACCGACTTCCTCACCGACCTGCGCAAGATGCAGGCCTCGGTCACGGCGGTGGCGGACTGCCGCAAGCCGGTCATTGCCGCGGTGTCCGGCTGGTGCATCGGCGGCGGGCTCGACCTGATCGCGGCCGTCGACATCCGCTATGCCAGCGCCGACGCCAAGTTCAGCTTGCGCGAGGCCAAGGTCGCGATCGTCGCCGACATCGGTTCGCTGCACCGGCTGCCCGGCATCATCGGCGAGGGGCACCTGCGGGAGCTGGCCTACACCGCCAAGGACATCGACGCCGCGCGCGCGGAGAAGATCGGCCTGGTCAACGAGGTCTTCCCGGACCAGGAAGCGGCTCTGGACGCGGCACACGCCACCGCGCGCGAGATCGCCGCGAACCCGCCGCTGGTGGTGCAGGGCGTCAAGGATGTGCTGGATCAGCGCCGCAAGGACGAGGTCGCCGCGGGCCTGCGCTACGTCTCGGCGTGGAACGCCGCGTTCCTGCCGTCGGAGGACCTCACCGAGGCGATCAAGGCCGTCTTCGAAAAACGCGCGCCCGAATTCCGCGGTCAGTGACGCCCGCGGCGCGCCCGTACTCCGCGAGTGCGCCGTGCCGAGCCCCAAGGGTGGGTATCGAGGGTGGGCAAGGTGATTCGCCTCAGGGTTGCCTTGCCCTCACCCTAGGGGTGGCTGTGCGAGGCGCCGATCGTCCATATCGTTTGGGACGTCGGAAATTTCGCCTCGCATTCAGGAGCAAGAACAATGCGTATCAAGTCCATCCTCGCCGCTGGTCTGCTGGCCACCGCCGCCGTCGCCGGGGTGTCGACGGCTGCTTCGGCCTCGGCCGCGCCGGTTTACCAGGATGTCGCCTACGGCGGCACCTACATCGGTACCTACGCCACGCTGAACGCCTGCCGGGCCGACGGCGAGTCGCCCAGCACCGGCGGCTACTACTGGGAGTGCATCGAGTCCTGGGACGGCTACGACCTGTACATCTACTACTGAGCCACCTGACGCCGAGAAGGGGCATCCGGTTTCCGGGTGCCCCTTTTCATCTTTCGCGCCCGGGAAACGGAGCGGGGAGTCCGTGCCTACCGGACTCCCCGCTTTCGTTGTGCCCGAGGGCTTTCAGTGCCCGCCCTGGTCCTTCAGGCGCTGGATGGACGCCTCCACCTCGGCCTCGGCCTCGGCCCGTCCGACCCACTCCGAGCCCTTGACGAACTTGCCGGGCTCCAGGTCCTTGTAGCGCTCGAAGAAGTGCTTGATCGCGGCCAGCTCGAACTCCGGCACATCCTTCAGATCCTGGATGTGGTCCCAGCGCGGGTCGCCCGCGGGCACGCACAGGATCTTGTCGTCGCCGCCCGCCTCGTCGGTCATCTTGTACATAGCGACCGGACGGGCTTCCACGATCACGCCGGGGAACACCGAATCGGGCAGCAGGACCAGCGCGTCCAGCGGGTCACCGTCCTCGCCGAGGGTGTTCTCGATGTAGCCGTAGTCGGCGGGATAGACCATGGACGTGTACAGGAACCGGTCGAGCCGGACCCGGCCGGTCTCGTGATCGACTTCGTACTTGTTCCGGGAACCCTTGGGGATCTCGATAGTGACGTCGAACTCCACGCCATCTCCTTCGTGCATCGGTGCCGAGCTCGGCGACTCGGCTGCTTTTCGGCGACTGCCGACTCGGCCGCTGCGGACTGCGCCGACTCGCCAGGTTGTTCGGGGGAACGGTTGCGCAACGAGGATAGTGTGGGCGTCGCGGATATGGGTGCGGCAGGCGGCTGCTGCGGGAATCGGTCAGGAGAGCGGCGGCGACGTGTTTGGTGGCAACGAGAACATCGGTGGGCTGGCCGCCCGGCGGCGCCGCAACAGGTGGATCTGGATCTCGAGCACGGTGGTCGTCCTGATCGTCGCCGCCGCCGTGGCACTGCTCGCGGTGCGGCCGTGGACCGACGAGTTCCGGCACGGTGACCTCACCATCGCCGACCCGCCCGCTCCGGTCGAGCCGTCTCCGCAGGTCGGTCCCGCCCGCTCCACCGATTCCGCGCCGAGCCCGGCGGGGATCGCCGCCGCGCTCGCCCCGGTGATCGCCAATCCGGACCTCGGCGCGTTCGCGGGTCAGGTGACCGACGCCGACAGCGGGATCGTGCTGTGGAGCGGCGACGCGAACCGGCCGATGATCCCGTCGTCCACCGCGAAGATCCTCACCAGCGCGGCGGCCCTGCTCACGCTGCCCGGCGAGCACCGTCTGATCACGAAGGTGGTCGCGGGCGCTGCGCCGAACGAACTGGTACTGGTCGGCGGCGGCGACCCGACGCTCACCGCGCAACCGGACGGCAAGGGGTACTACCCGAACGGGCCGCGGCTGTCCGACCTGGTCACCCAGATCAAGTCGGCCGGGCGCGCGGTGGACACGATCGTAGTCAACACCTCCGCCTACACCGGCCCCACCATGGCGCAGGGCTGGGACCCGGTGGACATCCCCGAGGGCTCCATCGCCCCGATCGAGCCGGTGATGATCGACGGCGGCCGCTTGGAACCGCTCGTCGAGTACTCGCCGCGCACCGCGACGCCCGCTCTCGACGCTGGGCGGCGCTTGGCCGCCGATCTGGGGTTGGACCCGGCCAAGGTCCGCGCGGGCGCCGCGCCCGCCGGTGCGGCCGAGATCGCCTCCGTGCGCTCGGCGCCGCTGCGCGACCGATTGCGCGACATGATGGTCCACTCC
Source organism: Nocardia sp. NPDC005745 (assembly GCF_040630775.1). Taxonomy (NCBI): domain Bacteria; kingdom Bacillati; phylum Actinomycetota; class Actinomycetes; order Mycobacteriales; family Nocardiaceae; genus Nocardia; species Nocardia sp. NPDC005745. The sequence continues at coordinate 53,841 of NZ_JBEXYF010000028.1, read as the reverse complement.
GACAACGTGCTCGCCGAGGCGATCGGACGGGAGATCTCCACGGCCACCGGCGGCGAGGCGTCGTTCACCGGCGGGGCCACCGCGGTGCGCGCGGCGCTGAGCAAGGCCGGTTTCGATCTGTCCGGCCTGGATATGCACGACAGCAGCGGGCTTTCGGTGGACGACCGGATTCCCGCGCGGTTGCTCGACCGGGTCGTGGCGAGCGCGGCCGAGCCCACCGGCGCCACGGCGGTGAAACCGGCCGGTACCAAGGCCCAGCCGGAGAACGACCGGGTCGCGGCCACCTTGGCGCCGATGCTCGACGATCTGCCGGTCGCGGGTGCCACGGGCTCACTGACCAGCCGTTACGTCGCCCGGGACCGTCAGGGCGCGGGCTGGGTGCGGGCCAAGACCGGAACTCTGTCGGTGTCCAGCGCGTTGGTCGGGTATGTGCTGGACGCCGATGGGCGGGTGCTGACCTTCGCTTTGATGTCGAACGATCGACCGCCGGAGGTGAGCAGGCCCGCGTTGGACGCGATCGCAGGCACGCTGCGAAATTGTGGATGCTCCTGACGGGTGGTTGATCATGACCCAGCAAGGTTCCGAGGCAGCTGAATTCGGCTCCGCCGATGGGGTCGAGCGGCGAAAGGGCCGCTCGGGTCTGTCCGGCGTGGTCGATTGGCGCTTGGCCGCGAAAACCGGCTCCGCTCTGGTTCCGGCGGGTCCGCGCACGTCGCGCTACTCTGCCGAACAGGTGGTCGCCGAACTCGCCGATTCCTCGGTGCGGGCCGAGGCGCCGGTACGTGAGGTCAGCGGACTGCTGGACGACCGGCCGGTCCCTTCGGCCAGGATCGTCGACCGGCCGGGGTGGATCACGGCCGCCGCCGACTCGATGGCCCAGCTCACCGGGACCGGTGCGGCCGGGCCGGACCGCAAACTTCTCGCGGGCAAACCCGCCGGTGTGCAGGCGGGCGCGATGCTCGCCTTCCTGTCCACGGCGATTCTCGGTCAATACGACCCGTTCACAGGGGATGACGGCACCTTGCTGCTGGTGGCGCCGAACATCGTGGCCGTCGAGCGGGCCCTCGGGGTGTCGCCGAGCGACTTCCGGCTCTGGGTCTGCCTGCACGAGGTCACCCACCGGGTGCAGTTCTCCTCCGCGCCCTGGCTCGGGGACTACATGCGCGCCAACGTCGAGGTTCTCGGCGAGGTCGCCGAAGAGCCGGTGAGCGAGATGCTGTCCCGGCTGGTGGACGAGGTGCGCGACCGTCGTCGCGGGGCCGCCTCCGACGACCCGGCCGCGCGCGGTGTGGTCGGCCTGCTGCGTGCCACCCAGGCGCCGCCGCAGCGCGCGGCGCTGGATCGGCTGCTCATGCTCGGCACCCTGCTGGAAGGGCACGCCGACCACGTCATGGACGCGGTCGGCCCGGCGGTGGTCCCGTCGGTCGAGCAGATCCGCACCGCGTTCGACCAGCGGCGCAGGCGTCCGACCAACCCGGTGCAACGCCTCCTGCGCGCCCTGCTCGGCGTGGACGCGAAGGTCGCCCAATACGTGCGCGGCAAGAAGTTCGTCGACGAGGTGGTCGGCACCGTCGGGATGACGCGGTTCAACACGGTGTGGACCGATGCCGAGACGCTGCCGCGCACCGACGAGATCGAGCATCCGCGGCGCTGGATCGAGCGCGTGCTGGCCTGAGCGAGCGGGGCCACTGCGATGGATCGCCGGTCGCGGTCGGCCGGTAGGCTGCGCCCATGGGGCGTGCGCCAGGAACGACACCCGGGCGCTTCGGGTCGGAGACCGGGTCATCCGGTCCCGGGCGAGCGCCCGCCGCGGGTACCCCCCGGCGGCTGCCCGAGACCGCGGCCGTGCTCGCCGTCCGCAGGGCGGTCCGCGACTGGCTGAGCGTTTACGTGCCGCGCGAGACCGAAGAACAGGCAGTCGCGGTGGCTTTGTCCGGTGGCGCCGATTCGCTGGCACTGACCGCGGCGGCGGTGGTCGAGACGAACGCGGTCGACGCTCTGGTGGTCGATCATCGCTTACAACCGGGTTCCGGGACCGTCGCGGCCACAGCGGCCGCACAAGCCCTGGCCATGGGCTGCCGGTCTGCCCGCGTGCTCACGGTCGAGGTCGGCACCGAGGGCGGTGTGGAAGCCGCCGCCCGAAGGGCCCGCTATGCCGCGCTGGACTCGGCGCGCGCGAGCCTGCCGGTGCTGCTCGGGCACACCCTCGACGACCAGGCCGAAACGGTGCTGCTCGGGCTCGCGCGAGGCTCGGGTGGCCGCTCGATCCAAGGGATGGCCGCCTGCGCCGAGCCGTGGGGGCGGCCGTTGCTCGGCGTGCGCCGGGAGACCACCCGGCAGATGTGCGCCGATTTGGGCGTGACGCCGCACGACGATCCACACAACGCGGCGCCGGAGTTCACCAGGGTGCGGCTGCGCACCGAGGCGTTGCCGCTGCTGGAGCGGATTCTCGGCGGCGGGGTGGCCCCCGCGCTGGCACGCACGGCCGAGCAGTTGCGGGAGGACGGCGCCGTCCTGGACGCGCTCGCCGCCGAGCTGCGGCACACCGCGAGTGATGGGCGGGCGCTGGTGATCGAGACCCTCGCCACTGCGCCCGCGGCCCTCCGTAAACGGGCAATTCGGGCATGGCTGCTCGACAACGGAGCGAAAGCCCTGACCACCAAGCATTTACAGGCAGTCGACGAACTGGTTACGGCTTGGCGCGGGCAGGGTGGCGTGGCGGTCGGCGGAGGGCGGCCGGATTGCAGGTTGGTCGCCGGGCGTGAACATGGCAGGCTGACACTGAGGCTGGGCGAGGATGGCATCGGACCGATGAAGCAGACCCAACCGGCCCAACGGGCTCACCACCACGGAAGGGAATCCGGCTGACGTGTACGGGGACGACATCGCGTCGGTGCTGATCACCGAGGAACAGATCGCCGCCAAGACCCAGGAGCTGGCCGAACTCATCGCCAAGCGGTATCCGCCCGATGCTCCCGAGGGCGATCTGCTGCTGGTGGGTGTGCTCAAGGGCGCCATCTTCTTCATGACCGACCTGGCCAAGGCTTTGCCGATCCCGACCCAGATGGAGTTCATGGCCGTCTCGTCCTACGGGTCGTCGACCTCGTCCTCCGGCGTGGTGCGCATCATGAAGGACCTGGACAAGGACATCGCGGGCCGCAACGTCCTGATCGTCGAGGACATCATCGACTCCGGGCTCACGCTGTCCTGGCTCAAGCGCAACCTGTCCACCCGCAATCCGGCGTCGCTCGAGGTGGTCACCCTGCTGCGCAAGCCCGACGCGCTACGCACGCCCGTGGAGGTCGCGCACGTCGGCTTCGACATCCCGAACGAGTTCGTCGTGGGCTACGGCCTCGACTACGCGGAGCGCTACCGCGACCTGCCCTACATCGGCACTTTGGACCCGAAGGTCTACGGCGGCTGAGGCTCAGCCGGGCAGGATGCCGAAGATCGTTGCCGGAGAACCGGAACCGCCGCGGTAAAGCGGTCCGCCGACCAGCACCCACGCCCCGGTCGCGGGCAGCGCGGCCAGGTTCGCCAAGCATTCCAAGCTGATCCGGTGCTCGCCGTAGAGCAGCTTGGACACCGCGTACGTCTCGTCGACGCCCACATCGGGGCCGAACGTGTCGATGCCGAGCGCGCCACGACGGCCGAGCCTGCCGCCGCGCAGCAGCCATTCCACCGTCTCCACCGCGAAACCTGGTTGCCGACCGGCGGATTCACCCGTGCCGACGAATTCCGGCGTACCCCACTTGGCGTCCCAGCCGGTCCAGGCGATTATTGCCGCGCCGTCCGGAATCCGGCCGTGTCCGGCTTCCCACCGCGTCAGGTCGTCGACCGTGATCGCGTAGTCGCGATCGTTCGCGCAGCGTTGCCGCACATCGATCCGCACCGCGGGCAACAGCAGATCGTCCAGTTCCAGTTCGTGCGCGGCCAGCCCGTCGGCACGGAAATGAACCGGTGCGCCCCAATGGGTTCCGGTGTGTTCGCCCTGCTGGATATAGCGCAGGTGGTAGCCGTCGTCCGCGATCGTGGCCACCACGTCGGCGCGGAATTCCGGATCGCCCGGGTACAGCGGGGTGGTGACCGGATCGTGGACGTGCGAGAGGCTCACCAGTCGCCCGAACGGGCGCGGTGTGGTCATCGCGGACGCTGCGGGATCGCCCTGGCCAGCGCGAGCAGATCCGCTTCGAGGAGCCGGAAGAGTCGATAGGTCAGCACGAAAGCCAGGATGCCACCCACGCTCAGCACGCGCACCGGAACGATCACCAGTTCCAGGTCGGTGGCCTCGACGAAGGTCGCGCTCGCCACGCCCAGCAGCGGAACCGACGCCGCCACACCGAGATAGAGACTGCCGCGCCTGGCCAGCGCGCGCAGCTGACGTTCGTCGTCGCGACCGATACCGCCGCGCACCAGAAGTTGTGGATAGATCGAGCGCACCGCGTAGACCATGATCGGAAAGAACGGATAGGCCAGCGCGATCGCCGCGCACACCACTTGTGCCGCGAAGAAATGCAGGAAGGTGCCGCGCGGCAGCGCGACGCCGGAAGAGGCCAGTCCCAGCGGCCAGATGATGCCCGCGACCAGCCAGAAGCCGAAGGGTATCCACACCGCCCAGTCGCCCATCAGCAAGGTGTCTCGGCGCGCTTTCGCGAGCGTGCGCGCGGAATACCCGGAGCCGCGGCCGAGGCGGTAGGCGATGGTGAGCGGCCGCCGGGTCATGAACAGCAGCAGCAGTGCGGCGACCGGGAACGCGACGAGATTGTTGATCAGTCCCACCGCCGCGAACTTCTCCTGGTCCGCGGCCGACATCCGGTCGATGATCAGGCTCTGGTTCAGCCGGATGTTGTAGAAGCTGGCCAGCACGTTCGGCACGCCGACGCACAGCGCCGCGACCGGGAGCAGCCATGCGCGGGCTCGGTGGGCGAGGCTGTCGGGCGGGGGATCGACCAGGTCGCGAGCGCGGGCGTCCAGGCACAGGTCGAGCTGGCCCGCGAGCTCCGCGCCGCCGCGCCAGCGGCGTTCCGGATCGGCGTGCAGGCAATCCAGCAGCACGCGGCGCAGCGCGGCGGGGGTGTCTTCCGGCAGGCGCGCGAGCGCCTCCGCCGAGACGCCGCGGCGGCGCACCGCGAGCATCGCCGCGTACGTCTCGGTGGCGGGGCCGTCCTCGGTGAGCGGCGGATCGTCGAACGGAATAGCGCCCGTGAGCATCTCCCACAGCAGCACGCCGAGGGAGTACACGTCGCTGCCGTTGCCGGGGGCCGGCGCGGCGGGATCGAGGTAAACGGCCAGCTGCTCCGGCGAGCGGTAGGCCAGGGCGCCGGTCGCGCCGGGACCGTGCGGCGCCGAAGCGCGGGCCGCCTCGCCGAGAGCGAAGTCGGCCAGCTTCGGGATGCCCTCCGCGGTGAACAGCACGTTCGCCGGCTTGATGTCGTGGTGCAGCACGCCGTGGTGCTCGGCGTAGTCAAGGGCATCGGCCAACCGCCTGCCCACCCACGCCACGGTCTCCGGCCAGGTCAGGCGGGCGATCTCGGCACGAACGCTGGAATCCGACGGCCGGATCTCGCCCTTGGCCTCCATGGCGGTATCCAGCGCGCGCAGCAGCAGTGCGCCGCCCTCGGTCACCGAGCCGCGACGGCGTTGCTCGAGGAGACCGACCGCTGTGCCGCCCGGGAGGTACTGCATGTAGACCAGGCGCGGGGGGACGCTCGCGGGGGAGTCCGGTACGAACGGCGGTCGGGCGGGCGCGGAGCCGGTGTGGGTCGGCGGGCCCGCCACGGTCGCGTCTGGATCGATCGACTGGTCGACCACCGTCGCGTCCGGAGCGGCGAGAACCGCGGTGCCCTCACCGGATCCGGGGGGTCGCCCGGCAGCGTGCTCGGAGATCGGCGCACCGTCCCGGCGTGGGCGGGGCGTACCGGCGACTGCGGTGTCGTCACTGTCTTCTGGCGCGGTGAACGCATCGGCCGCCGCGGCGATCGTGGCGTCGTTCGTGCCGGATCGTCCGCTGCGTGTCGCGTCGGCCGGTTGGGTGTGGGGCTGGGCGATTGTGGCGTCGTCCGGGGTGGATCGTCGACTGCGTGTGGCGTCGGCCGGTTGGGTGTGGGGCTGGGCGATTGTCGCGTCGTCTGTGGTGGGCAGTTGGATGAGCGCCGCATCGGAACGGCGGGCATGAGGAGCGCTGGGTGGGGCGATTGTCGCGTCGTCCGTGGTGGACTGTCGGATGTGAGCTGTGTCGGCTCGCCGGGCGCTGGGCTGTGCGATCGTCGCGTCGTCGCCGGGGTGGCCCGGTGGGGCTCCGACCGTGGCGTCCGAATCCGCGAAGGAGAGTGGGCGGGCGGGCGGTGGCGCGGCGAGAGTCGCATCCGCGTCGGCTGTACCTGCGATGGCGTGGCCGCCGTTCGCGGGCGCACCGGCGACCGTCAGCGTGCGTGCGGCGTCGGCGCTGAGCACCCGCTGGTCGAAGACGCGCACGATGTGGGCGTGGTCGAGCTGGGCCATGGTGCGCGGAGCGGCCGCCCGGCCGGCCGAGAACCGCACGGCGACCAGCCGCTGCATGGAACGCTGCCTGGCCAGGAAGACGCGGCCGAGCAGCCCGGCGCCAAGATCGGTGATCAGGTCGAAGTCGTCGATTCGCAGACCGGGCGCCAGGTCGGCCAGCGCGGCGACGGCTTCGCTCGATTCGGCGTTCGTCCCCGCGTCGTCGGCGAAATCGGCGAGACGTTCGCGGATCGCGCCGGCGAACTCCGGATATTCGGCGAGGAAGTCCTCCAGCGGCAGCGATCCGAGTTCACGGCGCGCCAGGAATTCTTCGCACAGCAGATCGACCAGTTCCGGGCTGTCCGCCATTTCGGGGAATTCCTCGCGGTACTCCGCGATGTGTTTGCCGAGCCCCTCGTGTTCCCAGCGCCGCCGCATATCCACCCGGATCAGGTCGGCGAGAACCGCCAAGCGAACCTGCGTGCCGTCGGGTACGTAGTCGCGGATCTGCGGTGGCAACCGGTCGCCATGGACGCTGCGTTGCCAGTCGGCGGAGAACCGGGCGACGGCATGGGTACGGGGCAAGCTCACGCGGCGGTCTCCGCGGCGGTCTTGTTCGCTCGGGCGGACTTGCCCTCGGCGGACCTGCCCTCGGCGGGCTCCGTTACGGCGGATTCGGGATCGACCACCCGCTCCAGCGCCCGCAGATCCGCTTCCAGCGCACGGAAGATCAGATAGGTCCCCACGAACGCGATTATGCCGCCCACGCACAGCAGCCGGACCGCGAAGATGACCGACGGGATGTCGGACGGGGGCAGGAAGGTCACCCCGGCGACCGCGAGCAGCGGCACCGAGGCGGCCACCGCGAGGTAGCCGTTGCAGCGCCGGTCCAGGCCGCGCAGCCACACCGCGTCCTCCGGGCTGATGTCCCCGTGCCGGAGGAACAGCGGGTAGACGCACCGCACCATGTAGAAGGTCAGCAGGAAGAAGGGATACGCGACCGCCATCGCACCGCACACCACCAGTGACGAGAAGAAGTGCACCACGGAGCGCGTCGATATCCCTCCGGTCGAGACCTGTAGTGCGATCAGGAAGACCGGTCCGGCCAGCACCCACAGCGAGAAGGCCACGGCCACGGCTCGGTCGCCCATCAGCAGCGCGTCGCGTCTGGCACGCCGCAGGGTCTCCGGGTCGTATCGTCGCCCTTTGCGCAGGCCACGCGGCACCGTCAGCACGTATCTCGCCATGTACAGCACGAGCGCGATGCCGGTCGGGAAGAAGATGGCGTTCACGGCGCCGGTGATGATGAGGAAGGTCTGCTGGGCTTCCTCGGTCATCCGGCTGATGATCAGGTGTTGATTGTGCTGGATGTTGTACAGCGAGGCGAGCACGTTGGGCAGCGCCATCGCCGCCAGCGCCACCGGGACGATGTGCGGGCGCAGCCGGCGCCGCCAGCTGTTCGGCGCTGGGTCGACCAGCTCGCGGGCGCGCGCGTCCTGGCACATCTCCAGCTGCCTGGCCAGGATGGTGCCACTGGACCAGCGGTCGGCCCGGTCCGGGGCGAGACAGGTCCGCAATACGCGGCACAAGGCGGCCGGGCAGTCGGCCGGGACCCGCTCCAACGCGGCCTCGTCGACGCCGGCGCTGCGCCGCTCCAGCATGGCCTCCAGTGTGGTGTCGTCGCCTTGATTGCCCGCGCCCGCCGTCCGGTCGTCGAACGGCTTCGCGCCGGTCAGCAACTCCCAGAGCACCACGCCAAGCGAGTAGATGTCGGCACGGGTGTCCAGGTCGGCGGCGCTCCGGCCGAAGCTGGGGTGGCAGGCCTCCAGCTGTTCCGGCGACATGTAGGCCAGTGAGCCGCCGAAGTAGGCCACCGGGCTGGTGCCCTCCACATTACGGCTGAAGCTGATGTTGAAGTCGGCCAGTTTCGGCACGCCCTCGGCGGTGAGCAGCACGTTGGCCGGTTTCACGTCGCGGTGCAGCACGCCGTGCGTGGAGGCGTAGTCCAGCGCCTCGGCCAGCCTGCGACCCAGCCAGGCCACCGTCTCCGGCCAGCTCAGCTTCGCGATCTCGGCGCGCACACTGGAGTCGGTCGGCCGGATCTCGCCCTTCTCCTCCATGGCCGCGTCCACGGCGTCCAGCAGGAGCCGGCCGCTGCGCTCGGCGGGCGGGGTGGCGCGCACCCAGCGCAACACGCCCAGCAGCGTGCCACCCGGAAGGAACTGCATATAGAGCAGTCGCAGCCTGCGTGCGGCGCCCTCGGCGTCGTCGAGCAGCCGCTGGTCGAAGACCCGCACGATGTAGTCGTGGTCGAGCTGGGCCAGCGTCTGCGGCTCGGTGCCGTGGTCCAACGAGATCTTGACCGCGACCAGCCGTTGCAGCGAGCGCTGCCGGGCCAGGAAGACCCGGGCGAACGCGCCGCTGCCCAGACCGGTCAGCAGATCGAAGTCATCGATACGCTGACCGATCTCGATGCGGTCGAGCGGGTCGGAGCGGCCCGGCCCGGTCCCGATCGTCGTGGGCGCGGCGGTGGCCGTGCCCGTCAGATCGGCGGCGGTCGTTCTGGTCACCTCGGAATCACGAACAGACTCGGCGGTTCGGTTCAATGCGGTGTCGGCGAGGACCGATCCGGTATGCGCCAAAACGGTCCGGGAAGAATCCTCGGTGGTCGCGCGGCGGGTGCTCTGATCGATGTCGTCGGTGTTCAACAACTCGCGCAGTTGCTCGGCCTGACGCGGATATTCGCGCAGGCATTCGCGCGGATCCACTCGCTCGCCGCTCTGGCGGCGGATGACGAACTCCTCGTACACCAGACCGGCCGGAATATCGTCGGACGCGAGTTCGGGGAATTCGGCGCAGTAATCGGCCAAACGCAGCCGAGTGGCCGGTTCCGGCACGGTGCTCGTGGCCGTCACCGGGCGACGCAACCAGCGATGGCGCAAGTCGACGCGGATCAGCTCGAGCAATGCCTCGCGACGCAACGTGGTGGCGTCGGGCAGGTAATCGGCGATCGTCGGCGGGCGCCGGGTCGATTTCCATGCCGCCGAGAACGCCGCTACCGCGTCCGATTCGGCATGCGACAACTCGCCACCCCTCGGACGGGTGGAAACACCTGTGTCGGGATCGGAACTTCTTCCAGAGTTCGCACTCATGCTCGGACCTTGTGGCTCGGCGGACGCCGCGGAATCCGCATCGGTCGTTGTCGGATGGCCGGAAATTTCCGCCACACCCCACACCATCATCCCCCGTGCCGTATTCGAAATGATAACTTGCGGCACGACAGTGGATCACCCGATTTCGACAACGACGCGACGGGGGATGACCAGCACATGTCTGACGAGGCCGCAATCGTGGCGGACGGCTCGATATCGGCGGGACGCGCCGCGCCGCGAACAACCATTCCGAATGCGAAGACCAGCGAACCGGTCCTCATCCGACCGCTCGGGGCCGCCGCGGGCGTACGGCCGCAGAGCGCTCGGGAAGCCGAGGCCGGTCTCGAACGCGGTCCGGCCGCGACGATCGCGGCGTGCGTGCGAGACGGCCTGCTGCACCCCGGCCAGGTGGCCGCGGATGCCGGGACGCGGATCTCGGCGGCGGACCGCGAACACACCGCGTTCAGCGTTGTCCGGGCCGAACAGGCGATGGCCGAGTCGGTCGGTCTGATGGAGCGCGACGACCTCGATGTACTACCGCTGGCCGGTGTCCCGGTCGCGGTCGAACACGGCGTCCCGATCGCGGGCGAGCCGGTGCCCTGGGGCCCGGCAGCCGCCGCGGATCATCCGGTGGTGGCCAGGCTGCGTGCCGCGGGCGCGGTGGTCGTGGGCCACGTGGCGGCGCCCGAGCTGAGCCGATGGGTGACCAGCGCGGGCACGGAACCGGTCGTCCGCAATCCGTGGAACCCCGCACGCAACGCGGGAAGCGCGGCAGGCGCCGCCGTCGCGGCCGGGTTGGTCCCGGTAGCGCACGGCTGCGACGGCTTGGGCGCGGTGCGGGTCGCCGCGGCGTGCTGTGGCGTCTTCGGGATCAAGCCCGGGCAGTACACCGTCCCCGGTGCGGGCGCCTGGTCCGGATTGGTCGAAAGCGGTGTCCTCGCGACGAGCGTGGACGACGCCGCACTGGCGCTGTCGGTGCTGGCGGCGCGGCCGGACCTAGCCGAGGTGGATCCACCCGCCCGACTACGGATCGGACTGGCCGTGGATCCACCTTCTCGCCTGACGCGCGTCGACCCGCACTGGACGGCCGCGGCCCGCAGAGCGGCCTCGCTGGCCGCGGCGGCGGGCCATCTCGTCGAACCGACCGCGCTACCGTACGGAAACGCGCTGTTCGCGGCATCCCTACGCTGGCTGGCCCTCGGTGCACGCGATGCTCCCGCGCTACCCGAGCCCGACCAGCTATCCCGGAGAGCCCGGCATCGACTGGCCCTGGGCCGGACGGTGCATCGGTTACGGCTCGCGCGGCCCGCCCAGATCGACCGGGTCGAGGCGCGACTACTGGAGTTCTTCGAGCATTACGACGTGGTGATCACTCCCACGCTCGCCGCCCCGCCGCCCCCGGTGCGGGCCTGGCACTTCCGCAATCGGCCGGCCACGCTGCTGGCGGGCGCGCGGTTCGCCCCCTTCACTCCGCTATGGAATCTGGTCGGCTGGCCGGCCGCATCCGTCCCCATGGGTGAGCATCCTCGGTCGGCTACGCCGGTGGCGGCCCAGCTCGCCGGGCCGCCGGGCAGCGAATCCACCCTGCTACGGCTGGCCGCGCAATTGGAGGCCCACTATCCGTGGCAGCGCACGGCGCCCGCCACCACGGCGGGCCGATTCAGACGCTGACCGGCGATTGCTGCGCGGCGAATCCGCCCTCGACGGCCCGGCCCGCGAACTCGAGGATGGTCGGCCGGTTGTCGTCGGCCCGCCAGGCCACGGCCAGCTCGCACGGTGCGAGCCCCGACACGGGACGCGCGGTCAGCCCCGGCCAGCGGTACATCGGCACGTTGTTCTCGGCGAGCAGGCACACGCCGAGACCGAGGCTCACGGCCTCCAGCTTGTCCTCGGCGGTCGCGGCCTCGGCGCCGATCTTCGGCGGACGGCCCGCGCGTCCGTCATTGCCGAGCCAGAAATCGCGCACCGCACCGGCTTCGGTGGGCAGCGCGACGAACGGTTCGTCGAGCAGATCGGCGAACTCGATGGTCTCCGAGACGGCCAGTGGGTGGTTCTCCGGCAGCAGCACCCACCGCGGTTCGGTGCGCAGCACCTGCCAGCGATAGCGGCTCTGGTCCGGCAGCGGCAGCCAGACCAGAGCGAGGTCGGCCTGGCGTCCGGCGAGCCCGCTGGAGGGATCGGTCCATGAAGCGGCGTGCAGTGCGAGGCGATGCCCGCTCGCGCTCTCCAGATCGCTGAGCAGACCGCGACCCAGCGCGGACTGGATGCCGACGCGCAACACCTCGCCCGCCTCCTGGAGCGAGACGTTGGTGACCTCCCACAGCTCCAAGATCTTGCGGGCGCCTTCGAGCAGTTCCTTGCCCGCGACGGTCAGCGCGACACTGCGCTGGTTGCGGTCGAACAAGACCACGTCGAGCTGACGTTCCAGCTGACGGATCTGACGCGACAGGGTGGGTTGAGCGATGTGCAGCCGCTGAGCGGCGTTGGTGAAGTGCAGTTCCTCAGCGACGGCGACGAAATACCGCAGGTCGCGCAAATGCGGGTCCATAGCCCCTTGCTATCAGAATCAGTCCGGAATTTCCAGGCTTATCAGGCCGAAAAGTTCGGATACGGGTGCCGAAACAGTCGGCAGGTTTGTTAGGGACAGCATATTGCCTGCGATGGTGTTGCGCATCAACCGGTTGGCGAATTCTCGGCATGCGTGCAGCTGTTGCCCTCCTGCCGTCATAGTTGGGCAGTTGACCAGCATGAATGAGGTCTTTCCCGGAGGGGTGATGGCGGATTGTGGCCATCTCGGCGGGTGTCGATCACCGGCTGAAAATTTGCCGCTGGCCGTCTGGTCGATGTAATCGAGACCTCGCGTGATTTTCCTCACATGGCTGGGGCGAACGGCGCTCGAAGTGTTGCTCGCGGTACAAAGCGAGGCGCCGCGACCGAGACGAATCCCGGCCGCGGCGCCTCGGCTCCGCGCTGTGTTTCACACCCCGCGGGCGCGCTCCTCGTAGGCCTTGCGCTTGTCCGCGTCGACGTCGGCGAGGAAGGCGCGGCCGGACCCGAGCGCCCGGCCGATGCCGTCCCCGACCGCTTCCGGCAGCAGCCCGACGAACTGGGAGATGAACCCGGCCACCGCGGTAACCCTGACCTTCGACTTCGGTGCGACGATCAGCTTCGCGACGGCGTCGGCGATCTCCTCCGGTTCGGCGGCGCGCATCAGCTTGGGCGCGGTGACGCCGGAGCCCAATTCGGTGTTGGTCAGCGTGGGCAGCACCGAGGAGAAGCGCACGCCGGTGCCGCGGTACTCCTCCCGCAGCGTGTCGGTGAATCCCAGCACCGCGTGCTTGCTGGCGTTGTAGGTGGCCAGACCCGGGATGTGGGCCTCACCGGCCAGCGAGGCGATGTTGATGATGTGCCCGCTGCCGCGCGGCAGCATCCGGCGCAGCGCCAGTTTGGAGCCCAGGATCACGCCATAGACGTTGATGTCCAGGATGCGCTTGGTCAGCGGATCCGGCTCGTCCACCAGCTTGCCGGTCGGCATGATGCCCGCGTTGTTGATCAGCACGTCGATCGGGCCGAGGGTGCGCTCCACCTCGTCCAGAAACCCGTCGAACGAATCCTGATCGGTCACGTCGAGCCTGCCGTAGAGCTCGAAGCCGCGTGCCGTGCCCGACTCCTTGACCGTGGTCTCGTCGATGTCGCCGATCGCGATCTGCGCGCCGAGGGCTTGCAGGGCGGTCGCGGTGGCGAGCCCGATGCCGCGGGCGCCACCGGTGATGACGACGACCTTGCCGCGGATCTGCTTCGCTTCGGTCACTTGTCGCCTCCCTTCAGCTTCAACAGGGCCGGAAGGTCGAGGCGGCGCAGGCCGCGCGCCCCCGCCGCACGCATCGCGCCGAGTGCGAACAGCAGCTTCGGCATCGAGTACGGGTACCAGAACAGTTCCTTCTGCTGGGTCGGCAGGATCGGCGTGGTGATCGCCTGCTGGCGGCAGTACTTGCGCACGCCGTTCGCACCGCCCCAGCGGGCGCCGACACCGGACAGGCCCCAGCCGCCCATCGGCAGGGCATAGCTGAACAGATTGGCGAAGACGTCGTTGATGTTGACCGCACCGGCGTCGAGTTGCCGTGCGATCCGCTCGCCCCGCTTTTTGTCGCCGGTCCACACCGACGCCGAGAGGCCGTAGACGGAGTCGTTGGCCAGCCGTACCGCCTCGGACTCGTCGGCCACCTTCATCACCGGCAGCGTCGGGCCGAAGGTCTCCTCGGTGACGCAGGACATGGAGTGATCGACGTCCACCAGCACGGTCGGCTCGAAGGCGGTGCCGAATCCGGCCCGCTTGCCGCCGGTGAGGACCTTTGCGCCCGCCGCGACGGCCTCCTCGACGTGGCGTTGCACGATCGCCACCTGGTTCTCGTTGGCCAGCGCTCCCACGTCGTATTCGGAATCGCGACCGTCCAGGCCCTGCCGCAGCGCCTTGACGTTGGCGGTGAGCTTGGCGACGAACTCGTCGTACACCGGTGCCTCGACGTACACCCGCTCCACCGAGATGCAGACCTGGCCGGAGTTGAACATGCCGCCGAAGGCGATGCCGTGCGCGGCGCGCTCGAGGTCGGCGTCGGCCAAGACGATGGCCGGGTCCTTGCCGCCCAGTTCCAGGCTGTAGGGCACCATCCGTTCCACGCAGGCGGCCGCGATCTTGCGGCCGGTCGCGGTGGAGCCGGTGAACTGGATGTAGTCGGCGTTGCCGACCACGGCCGCTCCGGTCGCACCCGCACCGGTGACCACCGCGAAGACCGGCGGCGCGCCGATCTCGGCCCAGCCCTTGGCCAGTTCGAGCGCCGAGAGCGGGGTCACCTCGGAGGGCTTGAGGATGACGGCCGCCCCGGCGGCGAGGGCGGGGAAGACGTCCATCACCGGCATGGCCAACGGGAAATTCCACGGTGTGATGACGCCGACCACCGGATAGGGCCGGTAGACCGTGGTCAGCCGCTTGACGCGGGCCAGCGGGCTGTGCGGCGAGGGGTGATCGTCGGCCAGGAACTTCGCAGCGCGGCGGGCGTAGTAGCCGATCAGATCGGTCGCGAAACCGGGGTCGATCAGGGCGTCCACCCGGGGCTTCGCGGTTTCCGACTGCAATACGGTGGCCAGCCGGTCGGTGTTGTCGATCAACCAGTCCTGGAACTTCAGCAGCCAGACCTTGCGTCCTTCGGGGCCGATCGCCTCCCATTCCGGCTGATACAGCCGCAGTTCGCGGACCTTGGCCGCGACCGCGTCCGCGGTCTCGTCCGGCACCGTGCCGACGACCTCGCCCGTGCCGGGATTGCGCACCTCGATGACGGCGGGACCGTCCTTCTTCGCGGTCGTTTCGCGTGCCTGCGCCTCGGTCGCGGGCGCTGGTTCGGTGTTGGTCACTGCTGTTCTCCCACTGACGTTGTGTTGAACCGCGGTCTGCTGACTGCTGTGAGGCAGGCCACTGAACTATGATCGTGACACAATCCGAACCAAGTTTCTTGGCCCGAATTGTCAAGGAAAATAGGCAAATTTGGTTTCTTGGTACAAAGAGTGGCGAAGCATCCGCCGAGCCGAAGGAGAAGCGCGATGACCGGTGGTCCGCCACGGGGCGGCGCGGTCCGGCCGAGCCCGGCGCCCGACGAAGTGCGCGACTGGCTGGCCGAATACGTCTACGAGACGACACGCGCGGAAGTGCTGGAGCGGATCGTCACCCGGCTCGACGACGTGATCATCGCGCGCATCCCCGAACTCGCCGATCGCGATATGCGCCGCGACCTCGCGGCCAGCACCCGGGCGCACGCCAGGATCGTGCTCAGCCGCCTGGCCAGCGACGCCTTCGAGTTCTCGCTGCCGGAGGAGGCGCACGCGTTCGCGCGCAGCGTGGCCCGCCGCGGCTTCGAGTTGCGGCTGCTGCTGCGGGTCTATCACGTGGGCATGGAGGCGGTGCTTGACTACATGACCGAGGTCGTCGAGCAGCGGCAGGCCACGCCGGAACTCGAGCGCGTGGTGCTGCTGCGGCTGTTCGACCGGGCCACGAAGTGGATAAGCACCTCGGTCGAGTTGCTCACCGACACCTACATGGAGGAACGCGAGCAGGTCTTGCGCGCCGCGCTCAACCGGCGCGCCGAGACGGTGCGCGCCCTGCTGGACGGCGACGACGTGGACGTCGAGCAGGCGTCGGTGCGGCTGGGATACCGCCTGTCGCAGCGGCACTTGGCCTTCGTGCTGTGGACCGACGAGCCGACCGGCGAGCCCACCGGTGCGGACGCGGAGGCGACCGGGCTGTTGGATCGGGTCGCGGCGCGGCTGGCCGCCGCACTGGGCAGCGCGCGGGTGCTCACCGTTGCGTCCGGCGCCAGCGCGATGTGGGCGTGGGCGGGTACGGACGACGGAGAACACGGCGCCGAACTCGCGGCGCCGGGCGAAGTGGAGCGGCTGGCCGCGGTGCAGGTCGAGGCGCCGGTGCGGGTGGCGTTCGGCGTGCCCGCCGGGGGGATCGCGGGCTTCCGCCGCAGTCATCGTGAGGCGGTCGCCGCGCGGCAGGTCGCCGAGCGCGCGCCCGCGGGCGGTCCTCGGGTCACGGGCTATCGAACGGTGGAGATCGCCTATCTCGCCGGCGCGGACGAAGCGGCCATGCGCGGGCTGGTCGAGCGGGAACTCGGCGCACTTGCCGGGCGCGACGCGCACGCCGCGCGGCTGCGCGAGACGCTGCACGCCTATCTGCGCAGCCAACGCAGCCCGGAGGCCACCGCGAAGGTGCTCGGTGTGCACAAGAACACGGTCCGCTACCGCGTGCAGCGGATCGAACAACTACTGGGATATCCGATCGAGGAGCGTGGCCTGCCGCTGGAGATCGCACTGGTGTGCGTCGCCGTCTACGGCACGGACGCCCTGCCCTGAACCGCCGGCTAGTCGCCCACGGCCTCGCGGGCGGCGATGCGGCGCAGCGGTGGCTCGGTGGTCGGCGCCACCCTCCGGTCGGGTAACTCGGCGAGCAAGGTGGTGGTCGCCTCTGCGATGGCCGCGACGGCCTTGTCGACGGCCGCTTTGGTGGTCGAGCTCAGGCCGGACACGCCACCGACCTTGCGCACGTACTGCAGTGCGGCGGCATAGATTTCCTGCTCGGTTGCGGCAGGTTCCAGACCACGCAGGACGGTGATGTTTCTACACATGCGAGCACACTAGCCCCAGATCACGACATGCGTCAGGGCAAGAAGTAACCGAGGCCGAAATCGATTCGCCCGCTGGACGCCCCCGGGTCCGCTGCGGCGACATCGGCGCCATCCGCGAATACCGCGCGTCGGCCGCGCGGGATGGGGAACAATCGGGGCATGTCTTCGCGCGGTGTACCCACCTTGACGACCTTTCCGTACGCGGAGTTGGACGAGCGAGAGGAAGACCATTGGTCCGGCGCCGCGGTATCCGACGACGAATTGCGGGCGTTGGCCCTCGGTGCCTTCTACTCGGCGCGCTGGGACGCGTTCCACGACGCGCTGCTGCTCGGCCCGGAACGGGCGCATCCGCTCGGCGATCGGCGCGAGCTGGCCATCGATACGCTCACCGGTGCGTGGGGCATCACCGACGGCACCGAGGCGCAGGCGTCGATGGAGCAGTTGCTCGACGGCATGCACGCCCCGCTCTACGCGCTGGTGCACCCGCTGGTGACGGCCTCGATCAACGCCAGCGAGCGCGATCGGTTCGGTGAGCGCGCCGACCGGCACCGGGCGTTCCTGCGGCAGGTCGGCGCGTTTCGGGGGATGGACAATCCGGAGGCGCTGGTCCGCGACTACGACATCTGGTCGCAGGCGATCAAGATCGGATTCACCGACCATCTGGCGCGGCCGCTGCCCAGCGACATCCACGCCTGGGATCTGGCCCGGGTGGTCGCGGTGGCCAGGATGGCCTACACGGCCGGGTACCTCGATGCCGACGTGGCCTGGAGTTATCTGGCGCGCGCCCTCCCGCTGGCGCAGAGCAAGTACCGTAACTGGCGCCAGTTCGGCGACGCCTATCTCACCGGCTGGACCTATTGGCAGGCCTGTGAGGACCTGGCGGAGCTGAAGAACGGCGGCGTCGACCGCCGCAAGGAGTTGCTGCGACTGTGGCTGCGCCCGACCAGCCCGTGGCGGCGGATCGCGCTGAACTCAGCTCCCGTCGGGGAGTGAGCGCAGGATTCCGCGGCCGTAGCGCTGGAACTGGGCGTCGTCGACCATGCCGAGGGAGTGCCGCTCGACCAGCAGTTCCCACTCCGAGTACAACTGGGCCACACCGGGATCGGCGGAGCCCGCGGCGCCGTCGGCGGACTCCCGGCGCACCGCGAAGTTCACCGCGCAGGTGACCCGATCGGTGTCGGCGCGGTCGGCGCCCGAGAAATACAGCGTTCGGCTGCCGTCGTGCACCTCGATGCCGGTCGCGCCGCGTCCGGGACCGATCTCGCCGCGGCCCGCGGCCGGGGTGTCGGTGACCCGGGCCCACACGACCACCGGAATCGGGAGTTCGTGCGCGTAACGGCCGTCGCCAATGGCGACGAACAGCAGCCGCGCCGTGGTGGCGGCGAGCAGGCCGGGACCGCTGCCCGCGGGCGGGTGCGCGACCGCGATCGCGGTCTCCAGGACGTACTCGTCCGGCGTCACGTAACGATGCAGAGCCGCTATCGCCTGCTTCGCGTCGCGGCGGGGAGACATTCTGCGCGTCGCCCGCTCCACGTCAGCGCGGATGGGACCGCCGCGGCCCCAGGTGGGCGCGGGCGGGCACAGATCCGGCGCCGCGACGTCGATGCGCTGGGTGGCCATGATCTGCGTATTGAGTCGGTCGACGATCTCGGTGGCCGCCGGAACGTCGTGTTCGGCGATCAGGACCGGCAGCGGGGTGCGGTCCGCGGGCACGCCGGTGAGCACGGGCGTCGGGTAACGCAGATAGATCTCGATGACGACCGCGTCGTCCGCGCGCCGGTTCAGCCGGACCTTCAGCAGGTCGGAGACCGGGACATCGAGCACGCGCTCGCCGTCGGACCCTGGTCGCAGGACGATCAGCCTGCCGCCGCCGTGACGCAGTATCGCTGTAGGTGTCCGTAACTCGACTATGTCCATACCCCCTGCGCTCGTGTCTGGTCTGCGGCGCTCCCGGGGCCTTCGTGGTTTGCGAGCTACCGCCTACGTGCCCGTCGCTCGCGCCGCGATGTTGTGTCGTCGCTCACGATAGGCCGAACATGCCATGATTGTTGCCACTTGGAGGAAGCCGGACCGGAGACATCGGGAACCACCGTCGTTCCCCGGCCGTTTACCTCGTTAACTGCACCTGCAGCCGAACTGTGCGATGTATCGAGTAGACCGTACGCGGTAACGTGGCTTGTCCGCATCCGAACCCCGCGGAACCGGACGCGCCAGATGCATCGCTAGGCAAGAACCGGAGACACCGGAAAGGACTGGCCGCCCCGGCCGACGCTCTATGAACCGCAAGACAGTGTTTCGCACCCTGGCCATAGTCTCGGGCATTCTGCTCGTGATCTATGCGTTCAGCTATTTCGGCAACGACACGCGGGGCTGGAAGAGCGTCGATACCTCGGTTGCCCTCAGCCAGCTCGAGAACAAGAGCAACGTCCAGAACATTCAGATCGATGATCGCGAGCAGCAGCTGCGCATCGAGCTGAAGGACGGCAACGACGCCACCGGCGGGCAGAACAAGATCATCGCGAAGTATCCGGGCGGCAGCGAGACCTCGGCCCAGGTCTTCTCTGCCGTGAAGAACTCCGGTGCCCCGTACAACACGGTGGTCAAGCAGGAGAGCTGGTTCACCCAGATTCTGCTGTTCGTGCTGCCGATGGTCATCCTGCTCGGCCTGTTCATCTTCGTGATGGCCCGCATGCAGGGCGGCGGGCGCGGCGGCATGATGGGCTTCGGCAAGTCGAAGGCCAAACAGCTGTCCAAGGACATGCCCAAGACCACGTTCGCCGACGTGGCCGGAGCCGACGAGGCGGTCGAGGAACTCTACGAGATCAAGGACTTCCTCCAGAATCCCGTCCGCTACCAGGCCCTCGGCGCCAAGATTCCCAAGGGCGTCCTGCTCTACGGCCCGCCCGGCACCGGCAAGACCCTGCTGGCCCGTGCCGTCGCGGGCGAGGCCGGTGTGCCGTTCTTCACCATTTCCGGTTCGGACTTCGTGGAGATGTTCGTCGGCGTCGGCGCCTCCCGGGTGCGTGACCTGTTCGAGCAGGCCAAGCAGAACAGCCCCTGCATCATCTTCGTCGACGAGATCGACGCGGTCGGCCGCCAGCGCGGCGCGGGCCTCGGCGGCGGTCACGACGAACGCGAGCAGACCCTCAACCAGTTGCTGGTCGAGATGGACGGCTTCGGAGACCGCACCGGCATCATCCTGATCGCCGCCACCAACCGGCCCGACATCCTCGACCCGGCGCTGCTGCGTCCCGGCCGGTTCGACCGGCAGATCCCGGTGGGCAACCCCGACCTCGCCGGTCGCCGCGCGATCCTGCGGGTGCACTCGCAGGGCAAGCCGATCTCCCCGGACGCCGACCTGGACGGCCTGGCCAAGCGCACCGTCGGCATGTCCGGCGCCGACCTGGCCAATGTGATCAACGAGGCCGCCCTGCTCACCGCCCGCGAGAACGGCGCGATGATCACCGGCGAATCGCTGGAGGAGTCGGTCGATCGCGTGATCGGCGGTCCGCGGCGCAAGAGCCGGATCATCAGCGAGCACGAGAAGAAGATCACCGCCTACCACGAGGGCGGCCACACCCTGGCCGCCTGGGCGATGCCGGACATCGAGCCGGTCTACAAGGTCACCATCCTGGCCCGCGGCCGCACCGGCGGCCACGCCATGACGGTGCCCGAGGACGACAAGGGCCTGATGACCCGCTCGGAGATGATCGCCCGCCTGGTGATGGCGATGGGCGGCCGCGCGGCCGAGGAACTGGTGTTCCACGAGCCGACCACCGGCGCGTCCTCCGATATCGACCAGGCCACCAAGATCGCCCGCGCGATGGTCACCGAGTACGGCATGAGTGCGCGGCTCGGCGCCGTCCGTTACGGCCAGGAGCAGGGCGATCCGTTCCTCGGCCGCTCGATGGGCATGGGTTCGGACTACTCGCACGAGGTGGCGGGCGCGATCGACGAGGAGGTGCGCAACCTGATCGAGGCCGCGCACACCGAGGCGTGGGCGATCCTGAACGAGTACCGCGACGTGCTCGACGACCTGGCCACCGCGCTGCTGGAACGGGAGACCCTGCACCGCAAGGATCTCGAGCAGATCCTCACGTCGGTGCAGAAGCGCCCGCGCATCACCGCGTTCAACGATTTCGGCGACCGCGTCCCTTCGGACAAGCCGCCGGTGAAGACCCCGGGCGAGCTGGCCGCCGAGCGCGGCGAGTCCTGGCCGCCGGAGCCGGTCGCGGAGCCGGTGGCCGCGTCCGCGCAGCGCGAGCCGCAGCCCGCCAACGGATACCCGCCGCACGAGAGCGGTTACGGCGCTCCGCCGCAATACGGCCGCCCGCCCGCGTCGGGTTACCCGCTGCCCCAGGCGCCCGCACCGGCGTATCCGCGCCAGGGGACGCACGGTTCGCGGCCGGACTACGGCGCTCCGGCGGGATGGTCGGCTCCCGGCTGGCCGCCGCGGGACGAGCCGCAGCCGGGTCAGCCGGGCTGGGGCGAGCCACAGCAGCCGCGGCACGGCTACCAGCAATGGGGTCCGCAGGGTGCGCCCGAAGGTGGCTACGACCGGGACGGGTACGGCGATCGCGGCGGCTACGACGAGCCGCGCCGGACCAATCCGAACGGTGAGGGCGACAACGGCGATTGGGATGGACCGAACGGTCGTCACTGAGCGGTGACGATTAGGCTCGTCCATCGTGGGGGTGCCGAGAAATTGCCGGCGCCCCGTGAGTTTGGAGGTGTCCTCGATTGTCGGCGAACGAGCATGGCGGTGGTTACATCCTCGCCGAACCGGACAGTGCTGAACACAACGGTGTCGACATCGGCGTGACACAGCCCGGCCCCGTCGCATTGGAAACGGGCAGATCATTCGATCAAGCGCGGGCCGAAGCCGCGGTACGGGAATTGCTGCTCGCCGTCGGCGAGGACCCGGATCGGCCCGGCCTGCTCGAGACGCCCGCCCGGGTCGCGCGCGCCTACCGGGAGACCTTCGCCGGGCTCTACGTGGAACCGGATTCGGTGCTCAACACCACGTTCGACGAGGGTCATCAGGAACTCGTGCTGGTGAGGGACATCCCGATGTACTCGACCTGCGAGCACCACCTCGTGTCCTTCCACGGCGTCGCGCACGTCGGCTACATCCCCGGCCCGCACGGCCGGGTGACCGGCTTGTCCAAACTCGCCCGGCTGGTCGACCTGTACGCCAAGCGCCCGCAAGTGCAGGAGCGGCTGACCAGCCAGATCGCCGACGCGGTGATGCGCAAGCTCGACCCGCGCGGTGCGATCGTGGTGATCGAGGCCGAGCACCTGTGCATGGCGATGCGCGGCATCCGCAAGCCGGGCGCGAGTACCACCACCTCCGCCGTGCGCGGACTGCTGCAGTCCAACGCAGCCTCGCGCGCCGAGGCGCTCGATCTGATCCTCCGGAAGTGAGCGGCTCCGCGGTGTCCGAACCGAGCGGCGCGCAGCGCGCGGCGACTGGTGCGCCCAGGCAGGACACCGCCACGGCGCGGCCGGAAGCGGGATCGACCGCGCCGGTGCGCGGGTTCGCCCGCGACGGACGCTCCTGCGTCGTGATGGGCGTGGTGAATGTCACCAGCGATTCGTTCTCCGACGGCGGCCGATACCTCGATCCCGAATTGGCCATCGCCCATGGTGTGCGGCTGCACGCCGTGGGCGCGGACATCATCGACGTCGGCGGTGAGTCGACCAGGCCGGGCGCGGTACGCATCGACGCGGCGACCGAGGCCGCGCGGGTGGCCCCGGTCATCCGCGGCCTGGTCGCCGCGGGCGTACCCACCAGCGTGGACACCATGCGCGCCGCCGTGGCCGCCGCGGCGCTCGAGGCCGGGGTGTCGGTGGTGAACGACGTCTCCGGCGGCCGCGCCGACGCCGACATGGTGCGGGTGGTCGCGTCCGCGCGGGTCCCGTGGATTCTCATGCACTGGAGGGCGGGCGCCGACTACCGGCACACCGGACCGGCGGACCACTACGACGACGTGGTCGCGGACGTGCTCGCCGAACTCTCCGCGCAGGTGGACCTGGCCGTGGACGCGGGCGTCGACCCGTCCCGGCTGATCCTCGACCCCGGTCTGGGCTTCGCGAAGAACGCCGAGCACAACTGGGCGCTGCTCGGCGCGCTGCCCGAATTGGTCGCGCACGGGCTGCCGGTCCTGATCGGCGCGTCGCGCAAGCGCTTTCTCGGTTCGCTGCTCGCCGCCGAGGCGGGTCCGCGCCCGCCGGACGGCCGGGAGACGGCCACCGCGACCATCTCGGCGCTGGCCGCGCTGCACGGCGCGTGGGGCGTGCGGGTGCACGACGTGCGCGCCTCGCTGGACGCCATCACGGTCACCGACGCGTGGCAGAATGCCGCACGGCAGCGCGCCGCACAGCACGACACCGCCCGACCCAGTGCGCAAGGAGCTCGACGATGAGCCGGTCCCCCGTCCACGCCGAACACGAGGCGCCGCCGCGTGATCCGGTGATCCGGCGCGGCGCCGACCGCATCGAATTGCGCGGCCTGCGCGCCTACGGGCATCACGGCGTGTTCGAGCACGAGCGCCGCGACGGTCAGGAATTCCTTGTCGATCTGACGGTGTGGGTGGATTTCGCGGTGGCCGCCGCGTCCGACGATCTGGCCGCCACCGTGGACTACGGCGCGCTGGCCGAGCGGGCGGTGCGCATCGTCCAGGGTGAGCCGCGTGATCTCATCGAAACGGTGGTGTCGGAGATCGCCGACGAGGTGATGACCGATCCGCGGATCAGGTCGGTCGAGGTGGTGCTGCACAAGCCGTCCGCGCCGATCCCGCACACCTTCGCCGATGTGCGTGTGGTCACCTCCCGGCACCGGGGGGAGCCCGCCGAATGAGCGAGCTACCTTGCGGCACGGCCACCTTCATCGTGCCGAGTGCCGGGGAGGCACGCCGATGACCCGTGCCGTGCTGTCCATCGGTTCGAATCTGGGCGACCGGCTCGCGCATCTGCGCAGCGTCCTCGACGGGTTCGGCCATCGCGTGCTGGCCGCCTCTGCCGTGTACTCCACGGCGCCCTGGGGTGGTGTCCCGCAGGCGGATTACCTCAATGCCGCTGTGCTGGTGGAGGATCCGGCCTTCAGCTGCGCGGACTGGCTGCGTCGCGGCCAGGAGCTCGAGCAGGCAGCGGGGCGAATTCGCGAAGTGCGCTGGGGCGCACGCACACTCGACGTGGATGTGGTGTGGTGCGCCGAACTGCGCGACGGGCAGCCGGTCGCGTGCCGCAGCGCCGACCCGGATCTGCTGCTGCCGCACCCGCAGGCGCACCGGCGCGCTTTCGTGCTGGTGCCGTGGCTGGACGTGGCGCCGGACGCGGTGCTGGAGGTCGACGGCGCGCCGCATCCGGTGGCGGATCTGCTGGGGCGGCTCGATCCGGCCGAACGCGCCGGGGTGCGCCGCACCGAGTTCTCGCTGACGGGCGCGGCGTCGTGAAACTGAAGCCGACCCGCATCCTCGACATCGTGGCGAACGTGCTGATCGCCGCGCTCGTCGCGTGGATCGCCACCCGCGTGGCCTACGACAGCTTCCCGCCGATCTCGACCTTCGCGGGCGCCTCGCTGTACCCGGTGGCCGCGATCGAAGCGGTGCTCGCTTTCGTCATCCGGGCGCGGGTCAACGACCATGAGATCGGCGACGGCCGCCACCAGTTGCATCCGATCACAGCGGCCCGCGCCGTCGCGTTGGCCAAGGCGTCGGCGCAGGTGGGTTCGATCGCCGCGGGCATCTGGCTCGGTTTCCTGTGCTGGGTCCTCCCGCAGCGCGGCACGCTTCGCGCGGCCGCCGCCGACAGCCCCGGTGCGATCGTCGGGATGCTGGCGGGCGTCGCTTTGGTTGCTGCGGCCCTGTGGCTGGAGTACTGCTGCCGGGCGCCGGAGGATCCAACCGACGATGCGGCAACTACATAGCTAGTGTCCCGAATCGAATCACAAAACGGAATCTGGGCTCGGCACGACCTATTGGCTACCCTGGCTGGCATGGTTTCACCCTCCCGTAGCAGCACTTCCCGTCGACAGCGGGAGGACGCGGGAAAATTATTCGTCGGTGTCTTGATCTTGCTCGGTCTGGTTGCCAGCGTTTTCCTGATCTTCAGTAACAGTGTCGAGTTCGTACGGGTAGGTCTGGTCGCGGCGCTGTGGGCCGCGGCAATCGGCGCTCTGGCTGCGACGAAGTACCGCAAAGAGGCGACGATCGACAAGGCGAAGGTCCGCGATCTGCAGACCGTCTACGAGTTGCAGCTGGAGCGGGAGGTCACCGCGCGGCGCGAGTACGAACTCGGCCTCGAGGCGCGGGTCCGCGAGGAAGTGGGCGCCGACGCGGCCGAACTCGCGGCCTTACGGGCGGAGCTCACGGTGCTGCGGCAGAGCCTGCAGCGGCTGTTCGACGGCGATCTGCCGACGGATCGCCCGGCATTGCGCGCCGACGCGACCCGGATCCAGGAGCTGACCAGCTCCGGGAACAATAGCTCCGCGAATGCCGGGATGCGGTCGGTCTTCGATGACCAGCAACCCCGTAGCAGCATGACGCCGATCTTCGAGCCCGACCATCCCGAGCCGCCGGTCTTCGCCAGCCCCTTCGACGATCCGGTCACCGCCGAGACCGCGATCGTCTCCGTCGACGACGACGCCGAGCAGGCCGACGCGGAGCAGGCACGCCACGCCGAGGCGCGCGGCTGGGCGGATGCCTTCACAGAGACCGCGGACGAGCCGCGCGACGAGCCGCCCACCCGCCCCGCTACCCGCCCGCGGCCGACCCAGGAACCGCCCGCACGGCCCGCGTCCGCGCCCACCATGGGTACGCCGAGCGCGCGCAGGCGGCGCAGGGCCGAGAGCGACGACGAGACGCCCTCGCGCCGTCTCTCGGTCGCGGAGATCATGGCCAACCTGCAATCCGAGGAGCGCGAACGCCGGTGACCCGCGCCGGGCCGCGTCCCGGCACTGCGGCCTAGATCACGCGGGCACCCCGTGGCGGCGGCGAACCGCCTGCCGATATTCTCTTGGCGTACCGTCCGGTACCCGCATGGCGGGACTGGAACGACATCGAGAGGACAACGTTGACCTCGAGAAGCGTGAATTCCGACAACGCTGCTTCGGGCTACGACCCCGCGCCCGCACGCCTGACGGTGGGAATCGTCTCGGCGGGACGCGTGGGCTCGGCATTGGGCGCCGCACTCGAGCGGGCCGGACACGTCGTGTTCGGCGTCTGCGCGATCTCCGACGCCTCGGTGCGCCGTGCCAGGACCCGGCTGCCCGATTCGGAGATCCTGCCGATCGAGCAGGTGGCCGCCCGCAGTGAGCTGCTGCTGCTCGCCGTGCCCGACACCGAGCTTCCCGGCCTGGTCCGCGGCCTGGCAGGCGCCGGAGTGGTTCGGCCGGGCACCATAGTGGCGCACACCTCCGGCGCGAACGGCGTCGGTGTGCTCGCCCCCCTGGCCGAGATCGGCGCCCTTCCGCTGGCCATCCACCCGGCGATGACCTTCACCGGTCACGACGAGGACGTGGCCCGGCTGGGCAACGCGTGCTTCGGTATCACGGCGGCCGACGAGGTCGGCTATGCCATCGCGCAGTCGCTGGTGATCGAAATGGGCGGCGAGCCGGTTCGCGTACCGGAGCAGCACCGGCCGCTCTACCACGCCGCGCTCGCGCACGGCAGCAATCACCTGGTCACGGTGATCGTGGACGCGGTGGCCGCGTTGCGCGCCGCCCTGGCAGGCCCCGGCCTGATGGGACAGCAACTGGTCGACGAGCAGCCCAACGGCCTGGCCGAGCGTCTGCTCGCCCCGCTGGCGTCGGCGGCGCTGGACAACGCGTTGCGCCGCGGCCAGTCCGCGCTGACCGGCCCGGTCGCCCGCGGCGACGCCGACGCGGTGGCCGCGCACCTGGAGGCGCTGGCGTCTGTCGATGCCCGGCTGGCCGAGGCGTATCGCGCGCTGTCGCTGCGCACCGCTGAGCGGGCAGGCACCGCCCCCGCCGTAATCCAGCTGCTGGAAGGACGCTGATGTTCGACTCGAAATTGCGCGGTGCCTACCGTCCCGGCGTGCTGACCGTGCACCACGATCCCGCGGTACTCGGGGCGGTGTCCGCGGCCCTGCGCGGCGTCGGCCGCACCGTCGCGCTGGTGCCGACCATGGGTGCGCTGCACGAGGGGCACTTGGAGATCGTGCGGCTGGCCAAGCGGACCAACCAGGTCGTCATCGTGTCGGTCTTCGTCAATCCCTTGCAGTTCGGCGCGAACGAAGACCTGGACAAATACCCCCGCACGCTGGACGCCGACGTCGAGCTGTTGCGCGCGGAGGGCGTCGAGCTGGTGTTCGCGCCGAGCGTGTCCGACATGTACCCGGACGGCCCGCGCACCACGGTGCACCCGGGTCCGCTCGGCGCGGAGCTGGAGGGGGCCAGCCGCCCGACCCATTTCGCGGGCATGCTCACCGTGGTCGCCAAACTGCTGCAGATCGCGCGGCCGACCGAGGCGTTCTTCGGTGAGAAGGACTATCAGCAGCTCACCCTGATCCGGCAGCTGGTCCGCGATCTGAATTTCGACGTGAAGATCACCCCGGTGGTCACCGTCCGTGAGCCAGACGGCCTGGCCCTGTCCTCGCGCAACCGCTACCTCGACCCCGTGCAGCGCGAAGCGGCGACGGCCCTGCCGGCCGCTCTGTCGGCGGGCAGGCACGCGGGCGGCCTCGGCGGCGACGCGGTTCTCGCGGCCGCCCGCCAGGTGCTCGACGCCGCGACCGGCGTTGACGTCGACTACCTGGAGCTGCGTTCGGCCACCCTGGGGCCCGCCCCGGCCACCGGCAACGCCAGGCTGCTGATCGCGGCCCGGGTCGGCGCGACCCGGCTGATCGACAACATCGCCGTCACGCTCGGCGCTCCGATCGACGGCCACCCCACCGTCGCCGGTTCGCGGGACGCCGCGAACTTCCCCCAGCCTGTCGCGGCGGTGTCAGACCCCGCCGTCCTTCCTCCCGCGAACTAGAAAGGTTCGACGCAATGCTGCGCACCATGATGAAGTCGAAGATCCACCGTGCCACCGTGACGCACGCCGACTTGCACTACGTCGGCTCGGTGACCGTGGATCAGGACCTGCTCGACGCCGCCGACCTGCTGGAAGGCGAACAGGTCTGCATCGTGGACATCGATAACGGCGCCCGCCTGGAGACCTACGTCATCGCCGGTGAGCGGGGTTCCGGGGTGATCGGGATCAACGGCGCCGCGGCTCACCTGGTGCACCCGGGCGACCTCGTCATCCTGATCGCCTACGGCCAGCTGAACGAGCAGGAGATCGCCGAGTACGACCCCAAGGTCGTGTTCGTCGACGAGCGCAACCGCCCGGTCGAACTCGGCTCGGACCCGGCGCACGCGCCGGAGGGCTCGGGCCTGACCTCACCCCGCTCGCTGTCGTTCGTCTGAGGAGCGGCGACCAGGACATGCTGCTGACCATCGATGTCCGCAACACGAGTATCGAACTCGGCCTGTTCTCCGGATCCGGGGAGCATTCGAAACTGGTGCGGCACTGGCGAATGCACACCAATCCGTTGCTGACCGCCGACGAATTCGCCATGCAGGTGCGCGGGCTGGTCGGCGCGCAACTGGACGAGGTGATCGGCGTCTCAGCGCTTTCCACGGTGCCGCCCGTGCTGCGCGAGTTGCGCGGCATGCTCGGCCAATACTGGGGCCATGTTCCGCACGTGTTGGTGGAACCCGGTGTGCGCACGGGGATTCCGCTGCTGGTGGACAATCCGAAAGAAGTCGGCGCGGACCGCATCGTCAATTGCCTGGCCGCGTACCAGCGCTATTCCGCGCCTGCGATCGTCGTCGATTTCGGCACGGCGATCTGCGTGGACCTGGTGTCGAAGAAGGGCGAGTTCCTGGGCGGGATCATCGCGCCGGGTGTGGAGATCTCCACCGAGGCCCTGGTGGAACGCAGTGCGCTGCGGCGGGCGGAGTTGACCAGGCCGCGTTCGGTGCTGGGGAAGAACAGCATGGAATGCATGCAGTCCGGCGCGGTATTCGGTTTCGCCGGGCTGGTGGACGGCCTGATCGATCGCATTCGCGACGAGTTCGACGCCTTCGCGGGTGATGACGTCGCCGTGGTGGCGACCGGGGCGACCGCACCGCTGATCGTCCCGGAATCCGAAACGATCGACGACCACGATCCGCACCTCACGCTGACCGGTCTGCGACTCGTATACGAACGCAATCAGCGGCGCAAGGGAAGTGTCTGATATGCGCGGTGTCGGATTTGTCGCAGGCCGGGCACTTGTCGACACCGCGCTGTCTGCTGTTAAACTCCCTCTCGTGACCTTCTACGCGAGCACCCAGGAGTGTTGTCGAGGCTGACGTGCCTCGACCGATCGAGGCTGAGTTCCCGCCCTCGACCGTTACCTTCCTCCTGGAGATTCGCTCATGCGTTCTTCTGTCCTTTCCCTTTCTTCCGCGCGTACCGCGCTGTCGGCTACCCCGCCGGTGGAACGCTCGGTGGCGCCCGCCCTGCCCACCCGGCTGCGCCCGGCCGATCTGCTGCGGCTGACCGACGAGGGCGCCGAAGACGTGCTGGCCGGGCGATACGACCATTTGCTTCCCGCCGGGGGGAAATGGCCGGAAAACGAGCGCTGGGCGACCAGGCTGCTCACCGACGACGAGGTCGATGTCTGGCTGATCAGCTGGACGCCGGGCAAGTCGACCGAGCTGCACGACCACGCCGGATCGCTCGGCGCGCTCACCGTGCTCAGCGGCGCGCTCACCGAATATCGTTGGAACGGAACGGAACTGCGTCGTCGCATACTCGCGGCGGGTGATCAGGCCTCGTTCCCGATCGGCTGGGTGCACGACGTCATGCGGGCGCAGGCCGCCGTGCCGGGCGTCGTCGATTCCGCCGGTCCGCTCGATCCCACGCTGAGCGTGCACGCCTATTCCCCGCCGCTCACCGCCATGTCGTATTACGAGGTGACCGGGCACGGCACCCTGCGGCGCACCCGAACCGTCCTCACCGACCAGCCCGAAGGTGATATGTGATGACCCGTTTGACCATCGATCAGATGCTCGAGAACGCACGGGCCCGCCTCGACCGGATCTACGCCTTCGAATTGCCGGAAGCCGTCGAGCGCGGCGCCATTCTGGTGGATATCCGGCCGCAGGCGCAACGCGGACGTGAGGGCACCTTGCCCGGCGCGCTGGTGATCGAGCGCAATGTCCTGGAATGGCGGCTGGACCCCACCAGTTCCGCCCGCCTGGCGCTGGCCGCCGATCACGACGTGGAATGGATCGTCGTCTGCTCCGAGGGATATACCTCCAGCCTGGCCGCTGCCGCGCTGCAGCAACTCGGGCTGCACCGGGCGACCGATCTGGTGGGTGGCTATCAGGCGTTGAAGGCTGCCGGTCTGTTGCACGTCGCCGTCGGGGCGCCGCACTTCGCGCGCGAGGCCGAAGCGCTCGCCCTGCTGTAATTCCCACCGACACTTCCATCTCGAAATAGCCGGGCGCTCAGGTAGTTTCGCACACCACATGATGCGCACCGGCTATTTCGCGTCTGTACGACGCCGGTGCGGACGTCCCGGACGGGGCATCGCATCGATACCGTTTCGTTACTCCGGGCCGGAGTCCGGGCGGCCCGCATAACGATTTCCGATGCACGCTAGGGTTGTTCGATGTGAGCACCCCGAACTCTGCATCTTCCAGCGCATCGACATGGGAATCGCGGCCTGCCGTGTCGCCGGCCGCCGACGATGCACCGGAGCAGATACGGATTCGCCGGGAGAAGCGGGAGCGGCTGCTCGCGGACGGTGGCGAGGCCTATCCCGTCGTCGTGCCGCGTACGCATACCCTGGCCGAAATTCGGGCCGCATATCCGGACCTCGCCGCGGACACGGCCACCGGGCTACAGGTGGGCATCGCCGGGCGCGTCATATTCCTGCGTAATACCGGCAAGTTGTGTTTCGCGACACTGCAGGAGGGCGACGGTACCAAGCTGCAGGCGATGATCAGCCTGAACGGGGTAGGTACGGACGCCCTGGCCGCCTGGAAGACCGACGTGGATCTCGGTGACTTCGTTTTCGTGCACGGTGAGGTCATCTCGTCGCGGACCGGGGAACTGAGCGTCATGGCCGATTCCTGGTTCACGGCGGCGAAGGCCCTGCGGCCGCTGCCGGTAGCGCACAAGGAGATGAACGAGGAATCACGGGTACGGCAGCGTTATGTCGACCTGATCGTGCGTCCGGAGGCCAGGGAAATGGCCCGTACCCGCATCGCCGTGGTGCGCGCGCTGCGCAACGCGCTGGAGCGCAGGGGCTTCCTGGAGGTGGAGACGCCGATGCTGCAGACGCTGCACGGCGGCGCAGCGGCCCGACCGTTCGTCACCCATTCCAACGCCCTCGACATGGACCTGTTCCTGCGCATCGCGCCCGAGTTGTTCCTGAAGCGCTGCGTGGTCGGCGGCTTGGAGCGGGTCTTCGAGATCAACCGGAACTTCCGGAACGAGGGCGCGGACTCCACGCATTCCCCCGAGTTCGCGATGCTGGAGACATACCAGGCATACGGCACCTATGACGACTCGGCGGTGATGATCCGGGAATTGGTGCAGGAAGTGGCGCAGGAGGCGTTCGGCACGGAGGTGGTGACCCTGGCCGACGGCACCGAATACGATCTCCGCGGCGAGTGGGCCGTCGTCGAGATGTACCCTTCGCTGTCGGATGCGCTGGGTGTGCCGGTGACTCCGGAAACGTCGGTCGCCGAATTGCGTGCACTCGCGGATCGGGTCGGTCTGGAAATTCCGGAGGGCAAGGGCTACGGCCACGGGAAACTCGTCGAGGAACTCTGGGAACACCAGTATGGCGACAAGCTGTACGCGCCGACTTTCGTGCGCGACTTCCCGGTGGAGACATCCCCGTTGACCAGGCAGCATCGGAGTACGGCAGGGGTCACGGAGAAGTGGGATCTCTATGTGCGCGGCTTCGAGTTGGCCACGGGCTATTCGGAGTTGGTCGACCCGGTGATCCAGCGCGAGCGGTTCGTCGATCAGGCGCGGCTCGCCGCGCAGGGTGACGACGAGGCGATGGTGCTGGACGAGGACTTCCTCGCGGCGATGGAGCACGGCATGCCGCCGACGACCGGAACGGGTATGGGAATCGATCGGTTGTTGATGGCGCTCACGGGATTGGGAATCCGAGAAACGATACTGTTCCCAATTGTGCGTCCGGTCACCCGGTGACCACTGGATTGCAAAGCAGCGACTCCGTCTTGGAATTTCCGGAATTCGGGGTATTCTTGCCTCGGGTAATCGGCCTAGTATGCGGGTCGCACGATTTCGAGAGGACGTTCATCTCATGGCAAAGAAGGTCACCGTTAGCCTGATCGACGATGTCGACGGTGAGTCCATCGCGGACGAGACCATCGAGTTCGCGATCGACGGTGTGTCGTACGAGATCGACCTGTCGTCGGCAAATGCGGCGAAGCTGCGCGACGGTTTGGAGGAGTGGGTTTCGAATGCGCGCCGGGTGAGCGGCCGGCGCCGGGTCAAGGCTGCCGCGGCCGTCGCGGGCACTCCGAAGAGCCGGGTCTCGATCGATCGGGAACAAAGCGCCGCAATTCGGGAGTGGGCGCGTCGGAATGGACACAAGGTGTCCGCACGGGGCCGCATCTCCGCCGACATCACCGACGCGTACAACAAGGCCGCGAAGGGATAGTTATTTTTCGGCCGCCGTCCCGGCGAATCGTGCGACGTCGGGGCGGCGGTCTTGTTTGTGATAGGGCTTCGATATGGCAACGAGACCGGATCACACGGTGGCCCGTCCCGGCGGATGAATCGATCTTGCTCGTGGTACCGGGACGCGGCACCATGGAAGCGTGCGACGGTCACTGGCGGTATGGAGAGGTGAGGTATCGGCGCAGTGACAGGATTCGTCGGATCATTCTTGCGGTTCACCGATGATGCCGGTCGGCAGCAGGAGTTCACGCTCACGCCGGATCGCGGACGCGTCACCATCGGCCGCTCCCCGCATGCCGATCTCGCCCTGAGCTGGGACGCTGAGGTCTCCCGGCTGCACGCGGCGGTCGAATACCTGGGTGCGCACTGGACCATCGTGGACGACGGCCTCTCCCGCAACGGCACCTTCGTCAACGGGGACCGGCTCGTCGGCCGCCGCAGGCTGATGGCGGGCGACGTCATCCGGGTCGGCACCTCGCGGGTGTCGTTTCACGACTTCGGCGGCGTCTCCGACGACATCACCCGTACCTCCACCGGCTCGATACCCACGGCGCGGTCGCTCACCGAGACGCAGCGCTCGGTGCTGATCGCACTGTGCAGGCCGTACAAGCACGGCGCGGGTTTCGCCACGCCCGCCTCCAATCAGCAGATCGCCGAGGAGTTGTTCCTCAGCGTCGACGCGATCAAGACGCACCTGCGCGCCCTGTTCGCCAAGTTCGGGGTGGAGGATCTGCCGCAGAACCAGAAGCGGGTGCGATTGGCGGGGCTGGCCATGCAGAGTGGGCTCATTTCCGATCGGGACCTGTGAGACCTCCACCGTAGACGCTCGCTTAGCGCATCGAGCTTCTCGGCCATGGAGAGTCCGGGCGGTAGCGGCTTGACTCGGAGGTACCCGGGCCGGAGCGACGACTCCGGCGGGTTTTTCGAGCAGGAGGAACTCAATGACCGCCACACGTCTCGCCGCACTGGTGTTCGCCACGCTGGCGACGGGCCTGATCGCGGGCCTTTTCTACGCGTACGCCAATTCGGTGATGCCCGCGCTGGCCCGCACCGACGATCGCGCCATGATCGACGTGATGCAGAAGATCAACGTGGTGATCATCAATCCGTGGTTCATGATGGCGTTCCTCGGCACGGTGGGATTCACCGTCCTGGCGGCGGCGCTGCACCTGGGCCGGGAGCACCGGAGCACGCTGATCTGGATCGTGCTCGCGCTGGTGCTCAACGTTGTCGCCTTCGGGGTCACCTCCGGGTTGAACGTCCCGCTCAACGACCAGCTGGCCGCCGCGGGCGATCCTGGCTCGATCGCCGACCTCGCCGCGGTGCGCGCCGATTTCGAAGCGGCCTGGGTTCGGTGGAACATCGCGCGCGGCGTCTTCCACACGCTGGCCTTCCTGGCGCTGTGCGGTGCGCTGTTCGTCGCGGGCATCCAGCAGGGCAAGGCCTCCGCGGCGGCACCGGGCCGGGCGGCGGCAGGCCAGTACGTCGGGCCTGCCTTCGGTCAGAGCTAGATTCCGCAACGACCCGCCGGAATCTCCTCCGTCTGGGCCACTTCGTGCGGTAGCTTCCCCGGAAGACGAGACCGGACCGGGAGGCTATCGTGCGGCGTGTCCCAGGCTTTTCGTTGCTCTTCGTTCTGCTCACAGCGGTGTGCGCCACTGCGGGCGCGGCACACGCGCAGGAGCGATATCCGGTCGACTACAACTTCTTCGCGGGCATCCCCGCCGAGCTGTCCCACCCGGGCGGTTCGCTGCCCGGCACCAACGACTGGTCCTGCCGGCCCGGCTCCGAGCATCCGAATCCCGTGGTTCTCGTGCACGGCACGGGTGGTGGCGCACAGACGAACTGGGGCGTGTATGCGCCGCTGCTGGCCAACGAGGGTTACTGCGTGTACTCGTCCACCTTCGGCGCCTACAACCTGCCGTGGCCCGCGTCGGCCATCGGCGGCATGCTTCCGATCGAGCAGAGCTCGGCCCAGCTCGCCGCTTTCGTGGACCGGGTACGGACCGCGACCGGCGCGGCCAAGGTCGACCTGATCGGCCATTCCCAGGGCAACTTCATCGGCAATTACTACGTCAAGCGGCTCGGCGGCGCGGGCAAGGTGGACAAGATGGTCGGGCTCGCCCCGCCCTGGCTCGGCTCGAACGCGGGCGGCATGGCGGACCTGAACGAGTTCGGCACCCGGCTGGGCCTCGGCCCGCTCTTCGACGCCGTGGCAGGCTCGCCGTGCATGGCCTGCCGCCAGGTGCTGCAAGGGTCGGAGTTCGTGCGCACGCTCAACGCGGACGGCGTCTACCACCCCGACGTGGCATATACGAACATCGCGACCGTGCTGGACGAGCTGGTGGTGCCGTACACCTCCGGATTGGTGACCGGGCCCCGGGTGACCAACATCGTGGTTCAGGACGGGTGCTCGACGGACTACTCTGGTCATACGGGCATAGCGGGCAGCAGGAGGGCCGCGACCTACGTACTCAACGCGCTCGATCCCGCGCATCAACGCCCGGTGCCCTGCGGTGTCGCCGACCCGTACACGGGGTAGGCAGCCGAGGTCCGACGTGTGCGGCGGAGATCCGGTCGGCGGACGATTTGTTCGCTGAGGGCAAAACCTGGCCGGAACGAATCCCGCGGCGCCCACGTTGTGAGTGAATGACCGTGCTGTCGCCGGTCGGCAATAGGGTGGACCGGCGGCGGTGGCATCCCCCGCCAACTAGAGTGGAGGCGGGGGCCGCAACCCCCGGGCTTCATGGCAGGCTGACGCCCACGGTTGTTGTACACAGCACACTGCGGCGTCTGTTGCCAGAATGTCGGAGCAGGAGAGTGAGGGAGCGATGTTCGAGAGGTTCACCGACCGCGCGAGGCGTGTCGTTGTCCTGGCCCAGGAAGAGGCCCGGATGCTCAACCACAACTACATCGGCACCGAGCACATCCTGCTGGGGCTGATTCACGAGGGTGAGGGCGTCGCGGCCAAGTCGCTGGAGTCGCTCGGCATTTCGCTGGAAGGCGTGCGCAGCCAGGTGGAGGAGATCATCGGCCAGGGCCAGCAGGCCCCGTCCGGTCACATCCCGTTCACCCCGCGCGCCAAGAAGGTGCTGGAGCTGAGCCTTCGGGAAGCGCTGCAGCTCGGTCACAACTACATCGGCACCGAGCACATCCTGCTCGGCCTCATCCGTGAGGGCGAGGGCGTGGCGGCCCAGGTGCTGGTGAAGCTGGGCGCCGATCTCAATCGTGTGCGCCAGCAGGTCATCCAGTTGCTGTCCGGGTATCAGGGCAAGGAGCCGGTGGAGTCCGGTTCGCGCGGTGAGGCGGGCACCCCGTCCACCTCGCTGGTGCTCGACCAGTTCGGTCGCAACCTGACCCAGGCCGCGCTCGAAGGCAAGCTCGACCCGGTCATCGGCCGCTCGAAGGAGATCGAGCGCGTCATGCAGGTGCTCAGCCGCCGCACCAAGAACAACCCGGTGCTGATCGGCGAGCCAGGCGTCGGCAAGACCGCCGTCGTCGAGGGGCTCGCGCAGGCCATCGTCAACGGCGAGGTCCCCGAGACGCTCAAGGACAAGCAGCTCTACACCCTCGACCTGGGTTCCTTGGTCGCGGGCAGCCGCTACCGCGGTGACTTCGAAGAGCGCCTGAAGAAGGTGCTCAAGGAGATCAACACCCGCGGCGACATCATCCTGTTCATCGACGAGCTGCACACGCTGGTCGGTGCGGGCGCCGCCGAGGGCGCCATCGACGCGGCCTCGATCCTGAAGCCGAAGCTGGCCCGCGGCGAGCTCCAGACCATCGGCGCGACCACCCTCGACGAGTACCGCAAGTACATCGAGAAGGACGCTGCCCTCGAGCGCCGGTTCCAGCCGGTGCAGGTGGGCGAGCCGACGGTCGAGCACACCATCAACATCCTCAAGGGTCTGCGCGACCGCTACGAGGCGCACCACCGCGTCTCCATCACCGACGGCGCGCTGGTGGCCGCGGCCACCCTGGCCGACCGCTACATCAACGACCGGTTCCTGCCGGACAAGGCGATCGACCTGATCGATGAGGCGGGCGCGCGGATGCGCATCCGTCGCATGACCGCTCCGCCGGACCTGCGCGAATTCGACGACAAGATCGCCGAGGCGCGCCGGGAGAAGGAGTCCGCGATCGACGCGCAGGACTTCGAGAAGGCCGCGCGGCTGCGCGACAAGGAGAAGCAGCTCGTCGCCAAGCGGGCCGAGCGGGAGAAGCAGTGGCGCTCGGGTGATCTGGACGTCGTGGCCGAGGTCGACGACGAGCAGATCGCCGAGGTGCTGGCGAACTGGACCGGTATCCCGGTGTTCAAGCTCACCGAGGAGGAGACCACCCGTCTGCTCCGCATGGAAGACGAGCTGCACAAGCGGATCATCGGCCAGGAGGACGCGGTCAAGGCGGTCTCCAAGGCCATCCGCCGCACCCGTGCCGGCCTGAAGGACCCGAAGCGTCCGTCCGGTTCGTTCATCTTCGCTGGTCCGTCCGGTGTCGGTAAGACCGAGCTGTCCAAGGCGCTGGCGAACTTCCTGTTCGGCGACGACGACGCGCTCATCCAGATCGACATGGGCGAGTTCCACGACCGCTTCACCGCCTCGCGGCTGTTCGGTGCCCCTCCGGGCTACGTCGGCTACGAGGAGGGCGGCCAGCTCACCGAGAAGGTGCGCCGCAAGCCGTTCTCGGTCGTGCTGTTCGACGAGATCGAGAAGGCCCACCAGGAGATCTACAACACCCTGTTGCAGGTGCTGGAAGACGGTCGCCTCACCGACGGCCAGGGCCGGACCGTGGACTTCAAGAACACGGTGCTGATCTTCACCTCGAACCTCGGCACGTCCGACATCTCGAAGGCGGTCGGCCTGGGCTTCACACAGTCCAATGCCGAGGGCTCGAACTACGAGCGGATGAAGCTCAAGGTCAACGACGAGCTGAAGAAGCACTTCCGGCCCGAGTTCCTCAACCGCATCGACGACGTGATCGTCTTCCACCAGCTCACCACCGACCAGATCGTCGAGATGGTGGACCTGATGATCAACCGCGTCGCCACGCAGCTGAAGAACAAGGACATGGCGATCGAGCTCACCGAGAACGCCAAGAACCTGCTGGCCAAGCGTGGCTTCGACCCCGTGCTCGGTGCCCGGCCGCTGCGCCGCACCATTCAGCGCGAGATCGAGGACCAGCTGTCGGAGAAGATCCTCTTCGGCGAGATCGGCCCCGGCCAGACCATCTCGGTCGACGTCGAGGGCTGGAACGGCGAGGGCTCCGGCGAGGACGCCAAGTTCACCTTCGCCGGTAAGGCGAAGCTGACCAAGGCGCAGACCGAAGAGAAGCCGGAAGTCGTGCTGACCGGCGCGACCGAGGGCTCCACCGAGGCTGCCTCGGGCGAGTAAGTCGTAACCGAAAAGCCCGTGCCCACCGTATGGCGGTGGGCACGGGCTTTTTCGTATTCCGGCGGCGGCGCCGGGTCAGGAACGCCGACCGCCGAAATGGGCGAGGACGGGGGCGAAGTCGTCGGCGAGTTCGCCGGGCACGATCACCTCATCGATGCCGTACTTCTCCCTGCGGCGCTCGAGCATCTCGGCGGCGGCCGAGGGGTCCGCCGGGATCACGCCCGCCGCACCCGCGTCCGCGAGCGCCTCCGCGGTCATGCCGAGCTTCTTCGAGGTCCAGATCGGCAGCCGCTGACCGATGCCGACCAGTTGATGGGTGAAGCGCAGGGGGCGGTCGGCGCCGTCCCGCGCCGTGCGGACCAACTCGGCCAGTTCCGCCTCCGTGGCGGTGGGCCCTGCGGCGAGCAGAATGCGGTCGGCGAATTCCGCCGCGGTCGCCAGCATCCGGGGGCCGTTGGCGGCGATCACGACCGGCGGGGCCGGGGCCACCTGAGCGCGTACGGCGGCGATGGTTGCGACGAGGTGGGCGCGGCGTTGCGCAGCCGAGCCCCAGGATGACCCCAGCCACTGGGCCTCGGCGGCGGCGTCCGGGCGTCCCGAGCCGATCCCGAGTTCGAAACGTCCGTCCGACAGCAGTTGCAGGGCCGCGGTCTCCCTCGCTGTAGCGGCAGGGGTGCGCAGCGGTGCGGCGAGGACGTTCGGGCGCAGCCGAATGGTGGTGGTGACGGCAGCCGCCGCGGCGAGGGCCGGGAACGGTGAGGGGGTGAACCGGGTGTCGGGCAGCAGGAGGGTCCGGTAACCCTGCCGTTCGGCTGCGGCTGCCTCGCGCGCCCAGTCGGCTCCCGAACGCGGGGTGAGAACGATTCCGAAGGTCATGCTCATGGTTGGGGGTCTCCCGATCGTGAAGTTTCCGCTCGCGCAGTGGACGGCTGGTCGCTAGTGCTTGGCGCGCCGGGGCTCGCTCAGGACGGCGAGCCTGCTGCGGTACTGCTCCTCGGTGATCTCGCCGCGCGCGAACGCCGTGCGCAGCGCGCCGACACCGCTCGCGCGGCCGATGAACCGCCGCCGGGCGAACACCAGCACCGCCACGACGGTCAGCCAGAACAGCAGCGGGAAGATCCAGAAGAACGGCCAGGGGTGCCATCCGCTGTCGGAGTGGTCGGCCAGGAAACTCACGGCCTCGGGGTGAGTGAAAATATTCATGCCGAAAGCCTGCGCCGTAGGGTATGGCGGGGGCATCGGTCGCGCGTCGACACTCGAAATACGCCTGGATACGTATCGTCGGAGCCGCGGGTGACAGCCGCGCAATAATTTACTAGTTATTTGCTGACTGTCATTCACTCTGCGAAATGCGGTTCGCTGAAAAATTGCCGTAGATTGATTTCGGGCAGGGGTCGATGTCTTGACGGGGCGTCGTGGTGCGACGCGACGATCGAGAAATTATTCGCTCTGGCTACAGAAGGCCCGGCTTTTACGTCGGCAGCGGTGCGAAGAATGCGCGGAGCCGGACCGATGCGGTGCTGCGATGCCCGGC
The DNA here is from genome assembly GCF_040630775.1 of Nocardia sp. NPDC005745. Taxonomy (NCBI): domain Bacteria; kingdom Bacillati; phylum Actinomycetota; class Actinomycetes; order Mycobacteriales; family Nocardiaceae; genus Nocardia; species Nocardia sp. NPDC005745. The sequence continues at coordinate 14,385 of NZ_JBEXYF010000028.1, read as the reverse complement.
GATAGCCAGGTACGGCGATCATCCCGGGGGACCGCGGTCAGTGCTATCGACCGAGAGCGGCTCACTGCCAGCCGGGGCGGACGAGCCCGGATTCATACGCCATGACCACCAGCTGGGTGCGGTCCCTGGCGTGCAGTTTGGCGAGGATGCGGCTGACATGCGTGCGGGCGGTGGCGGGGCTCATGTAGAGGCGTTCACCGATTTCGGCATTGGTGAGGCCCTCGGCGACCGAGGTCATCACTTCGCGTTCCCGGTCGGTGAGTTCGGCGAGGGTCGCCGGTGGCGGGGTCTTGGCACGCACGGAGAACTCCGCGATCAGTGTGCGGGTGACGCCCGGGGACAGCAGTGCGTCACCCGTGGCGACCACGCGGACGGCACGAACCAGATCTGCCGGTTCGGTGTGCTTGACCAGGAAGCCGGTCGCGCCGGAGCGCAGAGCCTCGAAGACGTACTCGTCGAGTTCGAAGGTGGTCAGCACGACGACGCGCACTTCGGCCAGTCGCGGATCCTCGGCGATCATGCGGGTGGCGGCCAAGCCGTCCAGAATGGGCATGCGGATGTCCATCAGGACCACGTCGGGGCGCAGGCCGCGGGTCATGCGCACGGCCTGCTCGCCGTTGTCCGCCTCGCCCACCACTTCGATGCCGTCCTGGGCCTCCAGCAACGCGACGAACCCCCCGCGCACCAGTGCCTGGTCGTCGGCCACCAGCACTCGGATGCTGCCGGACGGGGCGTCCGCGCGGGCTGGATCGTGGTGCTCGTGCATCGCGTCTCCTCTGCCGTGGGGCCGCGTGGTCCCGTCAGCGCTGCCCGCGACCGGCCGAGGTGCTCGGTCGGGCGGCCGCATCGGCGGGGCGGCCGGGCTTCGCGGGTGACTCGGTCTCGCTCGAGCGGGCGGTACTCGCGGTGCCCGTGGCCGTTGATTCCACTGCCCCGGTACTCGTCGGCGAGGTGCCCGACCCCGCGGCACTCTGCTCCGGCGCGCCCGTTGCTGTGGCGTCCGGCGCCGGTCCTCGGCCGGTCGAGGCGCTGTCCGTCGGCCTGCTCGCTGTCGCGGCGCCCCGTTCCGGCGGGCCCGATGCCATGCTGTCCTGCGTCGGCCTTCTCCTTGTCGAGGCGCTCTGCGTCGACGTGCTGGTTGCATCGGTGTCGTGTTCCGGCGTGCTGCTGCTCCGCGCCGGTCTGCTCGCCGCCGTGGCGCTGGGTGTGGACGCGCTCGATGTGCGAGGGCCCGGCTCCGGCGCATCCGAGGCCATGCCGCTCCGCGACGGTTTTATCGCTGTCGAGGCGGAGTGGGGCGATGTGCTCCCAGTAGCCGGGTCCCGTTCCGCTGCCGCTGCCGGCGTCGTGCGACGGGCCGGGGTTGCCGGTGCCGTCGAGCCGGCCTGCGCACCGGGTTCGGGCGCACGCGTGGGTAACCGGGCCGCGACCCGGAAACCGCCGCTGGGGCGTGGACCGGCGGTGAGAGCGCCGCCGAGTGCGTGGGTGCGCTCGCGCATGCCGATGATGCCGTTGCCGCCGCCGGTGCCGGAACGCGCGGGGGCACTGGTGGGGCGGGTGTTGTCGACGGTGATGTCGACCGAGTCCGGGGTGTAGCGCACGGTCACCGTGGCGTCGGCGCCCGGGGCGTGCCGGAGGACGTTGGTCAGGGACTCCTGGACGATCCGCGCCGCCGCCACGTCGATCAAGCTGGGCAGCTGCTGCGGGGTGCCGAGCACTCGGGTGCCGACCGTCAGACCGGTGGTGCGCGGACGCAGCAGCAGATCGTCCAGGTCGCTGATGCTCGGAGCGGGCGCACGAGGTGCGGGAGGCGGCTCGGCCGCCGTCGCCGAAGCCTGCTCGAGGTCGTCGTCGCGATTCGAATCCTGCTCGGCCGCAGCGGAATTGCGGTCTTTGCGGGCGGCGCGGCGAGGCCGTCGGCGACCGGTCTCCTCCGCGTCGGCAGTGGACGGTTGCTCGTCGGGCGCGGCGGTGGCGGTTCCGGAGCGGATCGTGTGCAGGAGCGCGTGCACCTCGGCGAGTGCGTCGCGACTGGCGTTCTTGATCGCCGTGAGCGCTGTTTCCGCCTGCTCCGGACGTTTGTCGAGCAATTCCAGCGCCACCGAGGATTGCACGTTGATCATCGACAGACTGTGCGCCAGCACGTCGTGCAACTCGCGCGCGATGGCGAGGCGCTCCTCGCTGGCGCGCCGCTCGCGCTGCGCTTCCTCGTCCCGGCGCGCCGACTCGGCGCGCTGCCTGCGGGCGACGAGGACGGCCTTGCGCTGCCGGATTCCTTCGGCCACCAGCAGCAGTATCGCCAGCCACGCCATCAGCGCGAAGACCTGCCACAGGTTGGCGGGGTGGCCCAGCTGCGCGGGCAGCGGCCAGACCAGCGCCAGATACCCGAGCGGGACGAGCGGGTAAGTCCACCACCGTGATCCGCTGCTCGCGGCGGTCAAGAAGGCGACGACCAGCGAGACGAAGATCGGCCCGTACCCGTAGCCGCGCAGGAAATAGGCGAGACACACGGCGAGGACGACGATCAGCACGGGCAGCGGCTGCGCCCGGCGCCGGATCAGCGCCGCGGGCCCGGCCAGCAGCAGCAGGTAACCGAGCACGTCGAGCGAGTGCACCCCGGTCTGCCGCATGTTCGCGAAGGTGCCCCCGACCACCTGAACCGCGGCCACGACGAGCGCGACTCCCCAGTCCAAGCCGACCGAGCTTCGATCCGTAATCCCTGCCACCCGCACCCACGTAGCCTATGCGGCTCGGCCACGATTCGACGTCCGCCTGGCAACGTATTTCGGGAGAATTGCACCGATTCGGCATTTCCCGCAGATTCGGTCCCCGGCGAAAGTCTTGGCACGCCCGCTGCCCGCGCCGGTCTGGCACGCGATCCGACATAGCTGTAACGCTGGCTCCTGGCTCCTGGCTCCTGGCTCCTGGCTCCTGGCTCCTGGCTCCTGGCTCCTGGCTCCTGGCTGGTGGCTCCTGGCTGGTGGCTGGTGGCCGGTGGCCCCGGGGGGTCGTGGCTCGTGGCAGGGAACTCGTGGCTGGTGGCTGGTGGCTCGTGGCCGTGAGTTCGGAGTGATGGGCAGTGAGACGTGGCCGGTGAACATAAGCCGTGCGTGGTGGGCCACGAGTGGGAGCGGTATGGCGTGGGCCATGGGTGAGCGCTGAGGCGCAGACCCGTGAGCGGTCGCCCGTCGTCCTGGTTACGTATGCCGACCATCGCCCGGTGGCGGATGTCCGCACCGGGGGCGGCGGCGGATTCTCGGTGCATGACAGATTCGATCGTGGTCACCCGAGGGCTGACCAAGCGCTACGGCGAGCAAACCGCTGTCGACGATGTGAGCATGACCGTCGCGTCCGGCGAGATTTACGGCTTTCTCGGGCCGAACGGCGCCGGTAAGACCACCACCCTGCGCATGCTGGCCGGGCTGATCCGTCCCACCGAGGGCACGGCCACCGTCGCGGGGCATCGTCCCGGCGATCCCGCGGTGGTGCGCCGGATCGGCGTGCTCATCGAAGGTCCCGGCTTCTACCCCTACCTCTCCGGCCGGGACAACCTGCGCGTGCTCGCCGAGTATCGCGGGCTCGGCCGGCCGGAGGTCGACGCCGCGCTCGAACGAGTCGGGCTGGCGGGCCGCGCCGAGGACAGGTACCGCACCTACTCGCTCGGGATGAAACAGCGCCTCGGTGTGGGCGCCGCCTTGCTCGGCAGCCCCGACCTGCTCGTTCTGGACGAGCCGACCAATGGCCTCGACCCCGCCGGGATGGCCGAGATGCGGGAGCTGATCACCGCTTTGGCCGCCGAGGGGCACACGGTACTGCTGTCGAGCCACATGCTCAGTGAAGTCCAGGCGATTTGCGACCGGGTCGGCGTGATCTCGCAGGGCAGGCTGCTCACCGAAGCGACGGTCGCGCAGTTGCGCGGAAATTCGGCACTGGTGGTGCGGGCCGACCCGCTGGAGGTGGCCCTGCCCGCGGTGCGACGGCTGGTGGGCGAACGTTCGGCGCTGTTGACCGCGAGCGGTATCCGGATCGAGTCGGACACCGTCACCGCGCCCGCCGTGGCGCGTGCGGTCGTGGCGTCGGGAGCGGACCTGCTCGAGCTGCGCGTCGAAGAGAAGTCTCTGGAGGAAGCGTTCTTCGAGATGACGCGATGGGAGGCCGCGCGATGAACGGCACGGCGATCCGCGATGCGGTCGCGAGTACGAAGGCCGAAATGCTGCGACTGCGGAAGTGGCCCGCGTTCTGGATCCTTCTCGGCACGTGGCTTCTGCTGAATCTCACGTTCGCCTATCTGTTCAACTATCTGGCCTACACCTCGGGGGAATCGAGCCGGATGTCCAACGGACTGCCCCGCGAGGCGTTGCTGCGGCAGATGTTGCCTGCCGCGGTGCCCGAAGTGTTCACCCAAGGAATGGCCATGTTCGGCGGCGCGCTGATGCTCATCCTCGGCGCCCTGGCCGTCGGCAGCGGATACGGCTGGGGGACCTGGAAGACCGTATTCACCCAGGGGCCTTCGCGGGTGCAGGCGGTCGCCGCCGTGGTGGTGAGTCTCGCCGGCGTGGTGGTGGCGTTGGTGTGCACGGCGTTCGTGGTCGACCTCTCCGTCGCCGCGCTGATCGCGGCTTTCCAGTCGCAGTCGCTCGCGCTGCCGGGACTGGACCGGTCGATGCTCGGAATCCTCACCGGCGTCCTGATTCTCGGTATGTGGACACTGGCGGGTGCGCTGATCGGTGCGGTCGCCCGTGGGCCCGCGCTCGCGGTGGGGCTCGGCTTGGTCTGGGTGCTGGTGGTGGAGAACCTTTTGCGCGGCGTCGCCGCGATCTTCGCGCCGATCGAGGTGATCACCGATCATCTGCCCGGCACCGCCGCGGGATCGCTGGCGGGGGCGATGCGCACCGTGGACGGGCCCGCCACGCCCGGTGTGTCGCAGGTGCTTTCGCGGTCCGAATCGGTGGTCGTGCTGGTCGTCTACGTGGTGCTGTTCGCGGCCTGCACGATCTGGCTGATGCGCAAACGCGATCTGGTGTGAGTTACCAGAGGGGTGAAACCGCTGGTGGGGCCCCCAGAACGGTTTCCGCGATCACCCGAAGCGCGCCGGTGATCTGTTCGGAAGTCAAGCCGCGTTCGCGCTGCTGCCGATAGACCTCGGCGGCCAAGGGAGCGAGGAGCGGGTCGACCATCGCGTCCGGCTCGCGAATCCCCGCCGCCGACAACAGGGCTCGCACGTGTGCGTACCAGAATCCGTAAGCCCCGGTGGCGAAGCGAGCTCCGCCGATCTCGGCGCCGAGCACGAGATGCGCGTGCGCGTCCAGCAATTCGACCATCGCGGCGTAGAACGCGGCCAGCCGCTGCGCCGCGGGCGCTCCGGGGCCGAGCGGCGGCGGACCGGAGAGCAGTTTCGCTTGCAGTGCCCGCTCGTGTTCGTCCAGCAGGGCCACCGCGACCGAGTTGGTGTCCGGATAACGCCGATACAGGGTGCCTCGGCCGACACCGGCGGCCTTCGCGATGTCGTCCATCGTGACCGTGCGGGGGTCGCGGGTGGCGAACAATTCCGCGGCGGCGGCGAGCACTTTGGCCCGGTTGCGGGCAGCGTCGGCTCGTTCCGGCGCCGCCGACCGGCCCGGCACTGCACCGGCGAGCAGGTCGGGTCGGGGTTCCATGCCGCGACTCTAGCCGATTCGGCAACAACTGGACAATCTGTCCGGTTCGCTCGTATGGTGGAGGGCGTTAAAATTGGACATTGTGTCCACTTATTTGGAGGTCGGATCATGAGCACGCTCTTGCACCTCGACGCCAGCGCCCGGCGGCAGTCGATCAGCCGGGAGCTGAGCGCGGCCTTCGCCGACGCGTGGCGCGCACGCCATCCGGACGGTGGCTATCGCTACCGCGACCTCGCGGCAGAGCCGGTGCCGTTCATCGGGGCGGCGTGGACCGAGCTGTGCGACGCCGTGCTGGCCCTGCCGAGCACGGACCCGGAACGGCTCGGTGAATTGGTGCGGACCCCGGAGCAGGCCGCCGCGTGGAAGATCATCGAGCCGCTGCTGGCCGAATTGCTCGCGGCGGACGTGATCCTGATCGGCACCCCGATGTACAACTACTCGATCCCGGCTTCGCTCAAAGCATGGCTGGACCAGGTGACCTTTCCGCGCATGTCGCTGGGGCACCGGAGGTTCGTCGTAGCCGGCGCCCGCGGCGGCGCTTACTCGCCGGGCGCTCCGAAAGCGGCCTACGACTATCAGGAGCGCTTCCTGCGCGACTTCTTCGCGGGTCATTTCGGCGTGTCCGACACCGTGTTCGTGCATGCGGAATTGGCCAATTCCCGCCAAGACCCGGCTTTGGCACACAAACGCGCCGAGCACGACACGTCCTACGCCCGCGCTGCGGCCGCCGTTCGTGCTCTGGCCGGGGAGTACTGAGGTGAACTGGGTAGTTCTCGCCGTCGCCGGGCTGGTGGAGATCGTCTGGTCGCAAAGCATCAAACCGACCGAGAATTTCACCAAACTCGTTCCGACGCTGGTCTGCGTCGTTCTCGGTGTCACGGCCGTGTACCTGCTGTCGCGCGCCATGCAGACGTTGCCGGTCGGCACCGCCTACGCGGTGTTCACCGGCATCGGCGCGCTCGGCGCGATCACCCTCGGCATCGCCGTCCACAAGGACCCGCTCAGCGCGGGCCGGCTCCTGGCGCTCGCGTTGATCCTCGGCGGCATCGTGCTGGCCAGAGTCACGAATCCGGAGTGAGGACACGTCGTCGACGGCGCGGAATCGCCTGAGCGTCCGTGGTTTACCGGCGGGGAGTGAGCGGTGCGCCGCGGCGAACGCGATCGGCGAACCGGTGGGCCGGGGCGTGTCCGCCGGGGTAGGTTTCGTGCTGAATCGTCAAACGATCATCGGCGAAAGGACCGTGATGCCCACACGTACCGCGCGTACCGCTTGGACCGGCACCCTTCAGGAGGGTTCGGGACAGGTCGAACTGGCCAGTTCAGGGGTCGGTAAGTACGACGTGTCGTTCCCCAAGCGTTCCGCCGAGGAAGCCGACGGCACCACCAGTCCGGAGGAACTGATCGCGGCCGCGCACTCCTCCTGCTACGCGATGGCGCTGTCGGCGCAGATCGGCAATGCGGGCGGTACCCCGGAGAACCTGGACGTCACCGCCGACGTGACCCTCGGCCCCGACCCGGCGGGCGGCTTCCGGATCACCGGGATCCAGCTGACCGTCCGCGGTCGCGTCTCGGGCATCGACGCCGACGCCTTCCAGGCCGCCGCCGAGGCCGCCAAGGCCGGCTGCCCCGTCAGCAAGGCCCTCGCCGGGGTCGACCACATCACCTTGGACGCGGCTCTCGCTTAGTGCCACCGCTTCGTGCCCCGCACCCTCGGCGGAGGCGGGGCGCGAAGCGCGCGTGTCAGCGCTTGCGAAAGTAGTGGCGGGCGGGGCGGGTGTAGAGCGCGGGGACGGCGACCAGCACGGCGAAGACGTGGACGATGCGGAGGGCGGCCAGTAGCAGGGATGCGGGACCGGCGTCCCGGACGAGGTCGCGCAGTTCGTTCGCCGACATGGCCGCGGCGAGCGGCTCGATGATCAGTGACAACAGGCCGAACCCGCCGATGCCGACGGTGATCAGCAGGCGGGCCCAGCGGTCGCCGTAGGTCATGCGCACCGCGACGGCCAGCACCAGAACGTAGATCGCCGTGCGCACCCCCAACCCGGTGGCCGGACTCGCCGTGTCGGTTCCCGGGAAAGCCCGGGCGGCCCGCACGCCGGCCTCCGCGGCGCCCGCGAGCACAGCGACGGTCAGAGCGACGAACGCGACGCGGACGGCGCGCGGCGGTGCAGCGGAATGGGCGCGCGGCGATACGGGCCAGACGGAAAAGGCAGTGCCGGTCATGGGACCGACACTGCCTCAGCGCTTCCGGACGCGAATCACCCCGCGGTAGCGGCGGCCACCGGTACCGGAGTATCGGTGCGGGTCGCGAACTCGGTCAGCGCTGCGAAGCCGAGGCCGAGACAGGCCCACAGGGTCGCGGTCTCGGCCAGCGACGCCACCCGGAACTGCCACAGCAGGGTGGCCGGGAAGTCCGCGCTCACCTCGTTCACGCCGGGCAGCAGGACGTAACCGAGCGCCGTCACCAGGACGAACGCCGCGACACCGCCGATCATGCGGAACGTGGGAAGTTGCGCGCGCAGCGCGGTGAACGCCGCGACCGCCGCGCCGACGGCCACCAGGCCCAGTACGACCGCGGCCAGCCACAGCAGGGTGCGCTCGTTGATGGTGTCCGGATCACCCACCGCCGGTGGATTCGCCGGATATTTGAAGAACGGCACCGCGACGATCGCCGCCCAGCCCGCGACGCCGAGCGCCAGGGCGAGCCGTGGGCCGGACAGTGCGGTGTAGCGCCGCGCGAAATGCGCGACCGAGGCGTAGATGGCGCCGAGCGCGAGCCCGGCCAACCCGAGGGCGAGGAACTGTCCGAACTTCTGGCCGCCGCGGCTCACCAGCGGTTCTTCCTCGTCGCCGTGGGAATGCCCGGCTGTCGATTCCGCGTGCTCGCCATGGGTGTGCCCGGCGGCGGAGCCCGCTTCCTCGATCGCGATGGCGGCGTCCACCCTCGGTTCGCCGACGAAGTAACCGACTGTCGCGGCCAGCAGGCCGGCGATGAGGCCGGCCAGCAGGCCGCGAAGCAGCAGTGTTCGGAGCGAACCGATCAATGGCACGGGAGCCCCAGCAGGTGGCGTCCGTCGTGCATCAGCTCATGCAGATACATCCCGCCGCGCGAGATGACACCCTGGTCGAAGCCGACCAGGTAGAGCGTGAGCAATGCGAGAAGAACGACACCGACCGTGACGAGCACGGCGGCCAGGGAATCAGTTGCCCGGCTGGGTGTATGCGCGATGGCCATTCGAGTCCTCCTTGGGATACGCGTCCCGTCCGGTGGTGGCGCGACGGTGCCGGTGTCTGGCTTTCCGGCACCGGACTCGGTGCGTGGAACACAGTGGCGCGACCGCTCCGGAATCTCACCGGAATTACCGCGTCACCCTCGCGTTTGTCCTTCGAACTGTGACACCCGCACACCCCCCGCGTCAACCAGGTCCGGCACGGGCGTACCACGGCGTCGGGCGAGTCGCCGGGCAGGCGGACCTGCCCGGCGTCGGATGCCGGACTCAGTTCGCGGGCTTGGCCTCGACGTCGAGCACGACCTCGAACTCGAGCAGGGACGCGCCCGTCGAGACCGGCTTCTGCCGCTCGCCCGCGTGCGCCTCGCGTGCGGGCCCGTCCCGCCAGGCCGCGAAGGATTCTTCCGAATCCCACTGGGTGACAACGAAATACCGCTTCTCGCCGGCGACGGGGCGGAGTAGCTGGAAGCCGAGGAAGCCGGGGGAGCCCTCGACCGCGTGCGCACGGTGGGCGAACCGCTTCTCCAATTCGGGGCCCGCGCCCTCGGGAACCTCGATCGCGTTGATCTTCACAACAGCCATGCGTCCAAGCTAGCGGCTGCGGCCGAGCGGACGCTCGGTACCTCGTATTGTCGAGTCGATGTTGCACGACGAAGGCGGAGCGGGCGCGCCGATCCTGCTGCTGCACGGACTGATGGGCAGCGCGCGCACCTGGCGCGATCAGCTGGCCTGGCTGCGCGGATACGGTCATGTCTACAGCTTCGACGCCGCGGGCCACGGCAGGCCCGCGCCCGGGGACCTGACCACCGAGGCCTTCGTCGCGGATCTCGCCGCGGGCACCGCGGCGATCGGCGAGCCGATGGTGGTGATCGGCCATTCGATGGGCGCGCTGCACGGCTGGGTGTTCGCCGCGACCCACCCCGGTCGGGTCCGGGCGCTGGTGATCGAGGACATCGCACCGGACTTCACCGGCCGCACCGCCGCGCACTGGGCGGCGATGATCGAGGCTTGGCCGCAGCCGTTCCCCGACGACGAGGCCGTGCTGTCCTTTTTCGGGCCGGTCGCCGGACGGTACTTCCTGAACTCCTTCGAGCGCGGGCCGGAGGGGTACCGGCTGCACGGCTCGGTCACCACCTTCCGCGATATCTCCGAGGAGTGGGGAACGCGCGACTTCTGGCGGCAGTGGCATGCGGTGCGGGTGCCGGCCCTGCTGCTGGAGGGCGAGCACAGCATCACTCCGCCGGGGCAGATGCGGCGGATGGCCGCCGCCCATCCGGGCGCCGACTACGCCCTGATCGCCGGTGCAGGCCATCTCGTGCACGACGACCAACCGGAGCGCTACCGAGCGGAGGTCGAGCGCTTCCTGCGGCGGGTGCTGAGGACCTGAGCCGCAGCGGCCGGTTCCGGGTCAGCCGGTCGCGCCAGGGTGCCCGCCTTCGCCCGCCAAGGCGAACAAACCTTCGGGTGTCTGTTCGATCAGGCCGTCCAGTAGCAGCGAGTCCAGGGCTCGGTCGCGCTGGCCCGGATCGCGGGTCCAGGCGATGTCCAGGCGCATTCGTTCCACCGGCCCGCTGGCCTGTCGCAGGACCTCCAGCAGGCGACCGCGGGCTTGGCGGTCGGTGCCCTCGTACTTCTGGGTGCGGCGGACCACCTCGCTCACCGGCCGGCCCGCGGCGACCCACGCGCAACTCGGCAGTGGACAGCGCGTGCAATCGGGGGTGCGGGCGGTGCACACGGTCGCGCCCAGTTCCATCAGGGCGGCGGAGAACACCGCGGCGCGGTCGACTTGAAGCGGGAGCAGCGCCTCGGTGTCGGGGAGGTCCCGCGACGAAGGGTTGCCCGCTTCCGCGCGCCCGTGCACCGCCCTGGCAACCACCCGCCGGACATTGGTGTCCACCACCGGAACTCGTTGGCCATAGGCGAAACAGGCGACGGCGCGCGCGGTGTAGGCCCCGATGCCCGGCAGCCCGAGCAGCACCTCCACGTCGGTGGGCACCTCGTCACCGTGCTCGGCCGCCAGCACCCTGGCGCACTCGTGCAACCGCAGCGCGCGGCGCGGATAGCCGAGTTTTCCCCAGGCCCGCAGCACCTCGGCAGGCGAGGAGGCGGCCATCGCCGAAGGGACCGGCCAGCGCGCCACCCACTCCCGCCAGATCGGCTCGACCCGCACGACCGGGGTTTGCTGGAGCATGATCTCGCTCATCAGAATCTGCCACGCGGTGACGCCGGGCCTGCGCCACGGCAGATCCCGCGCGGTCTCCCCGTACCAGTCCAGCAACGTGTCCGCGTCGATACTCTTCGGTGCGCCGTTCCGCACTGCCCTCACTGTCCCCGTCCTACTGCTGCCAGGCGGTATTTGCCCACCTGTAACCGGCCAACTCGCTGGTAACCGGAACCATCCTGCACAATGGTCGGTATGCCGGATTCCAACCCGATCAGTGCCTGGAAGTCCTTGCGCGAAGGCAACGAGCGCTTCGTCAGTGGTGAACTGCTGCATCCTAGCCAGGGCGCAGCGGACCGGGCCAAGCTCGTCAGCGGCCAGCATCCGCACGCGATCCTGTTCGGTTGCGGCGACTCCAGGGTCGCCGCCGAACTCATCTTCGACCAGGGCCTCGGCGACATGTTCGTGGTACGTACCGCGGGCCATGTGGTCGACAGCTCGGTGCTCGGCTCGATCGAGTACGGGGTGCAGGTGCTCAACGTGCCGCTCATCGTAGTGCTCGGGCACGACAGCTGCGGCGCCGTGAAGGCCACCATCGACGCGCTGGACGGCGGCGAGGTCCCCGGCGGGTTCATTCGCAGCGTGGTCGAGCGGGTCACGCCCTCCATTCTGATCGGGCGGCGCGAAGGCCTGTCCACCGTCGACGAGATGGAGGCCAGGCACGTGGTGGAGACCAGCCGCCTGCTCATGCAGCGGTCGATGATCATCTCGCAGCGGGTGGCCACCGGTGAGCTCGCCATCGCCTGCGTGACCTACAAACTGGCCGAGGGCAAAGTGCAGTTGCACCGGGTTGTCGGCAATATCGGCGAGGTGGTCTGACGCCGCGACGCGCCCGCCGTCGGCCCAGCGTGGCGGCGGAATGTACTCGCCGCCGACAGGGGCGGACGGCCGACACGCCGTGCCCCTGAGACGGTGCGCCCGATGGTGCCCTTACCGTTGAGACGTGCTGGAACCGAATGGACCGCTGCCACCGGAGATCTACTGGCGTCGACGCGTGTTCGCCATCGGAATCCTGGTGGTCGCCCTGGCGCTGGTGATCTGGGTGGTGCTCGCGGTCGCGCGCGGGGGCGACTCGCCCGGTGACACCCGGGCCGCCGAGTCCAGCTCGGTCGCGGCCGAGCCCGTCGACGCGGCGGCCAAGCCGTCGGGTGAGTCCGGCGCGCCGAAAACCTCGGCGGCGGCCACCGGTGTCGCGGCGGGCCCGTGCCCGGACCAATCGCTGGCCATCAAGGTCACCGTCGAGCAGCCCACGTACAAGACCGGTGAGCAGCCGGTGTTCGGGATCGTCATCACCAACATCTCGGCGGTGCCGTGCACCCGCGACATGGGCTCCGGTCTGCAACAAGTTTCCGTGCACACGCTCGACGGTCAGCGGCGCCTGTGGTCGAGCACCGACTGCTATCCGGACGGCCAGCCCGACGTTCGCACGATGAGTCGCGGTGAGCAGGCGGCATTCACGGTGACCTGGTCGGGCACCACGTCCCAGCCCAGTTGCGCGGGCGAACGGGTTCCGGTTCCGCCGGGGGCCTACAGCGTTGTCGCGCAACTCGGCTCGGTGCGCAGCATGGCCGAGCCGTTCAACATCGCCTGAGCTGTGTTCGTTTTTCCAGCGCCTGCGGCGCTTGGAGCGTCGGTAGGGGTGATCGCCGCTTGTTCCACCGCGATTCGGTCGCGCGTTGTGCGGGCTCAGCGGCCGTCCGGATCAGCCGGCGGCTTCCTCGGGGACTGCGGCGCGCAGTTTGCGCAGGCCCGCTATGCGGATGGCGGAGCGGAGGTCGGTGACCTCGTGGATCTTCATGGTGCTCTGCACCGGCGCGAGGCCGGGCGGCACCAGGGCGGTGGTGAAGCCGAGGCGTTCGGCCTCGGCCAGCCTGCGGTTGAGGCCGGTCACTTTGCGCACCTCGCCCGCGAGGCCGACCTCGCCGAGGATCACCCAGCCCGGCGGGATCGGGACATCGGAGTCGGCGCTGGCGATGGCGAGCGCGATGGCCAGGTCGGCGGAGGGCTCGACCAGGCGCATGCCGCCGACCGTCGCGGCGTATACATCGCTCTTGCCGAGGAACACCCGGCCACGGCTCTGCAGGACGGCCAGCACCATGGCGACCCGGTTGTAGTCCAGGCCGCTCACCGCGCGGCGGGGCTGCGGAATCTCGGTCTTCACGGTCAGGCCCTGCACCTCGCCGACCAGCGGGCGTTTGCCGTCCATCGCGACGGTCACCGCCGTGCCCGGCACCGAATCGGTGCGGTGGTGCAGGAACAGGCCGGACGGGTCGTCGACGCAGGCGATGCCGTCCTCGTGCAGTTCGAAGCAGCCCACCTCGTCGGCGCTGCCGAAGCGGTTCTTGATGCCGCGCACCATGCGCAGCGTGGAGTTCTTGTCGCCCTCGAATTGCAGGACCACGTCGACCAGGTGCTCGAGCGTGCGCGGGCCCGCGACGTTGCCGTCCTTGGTGACGTGCCCGACCAGCAGCACGGCGATCCCGCTCGTCTTGGCCAGCGAGGTCAGCGCGGCGGTCACCTCGCGCACCTGGGTGACTCCGCCGGTCACGCCGTCCACCTCCGGAGCGAGCATGGTCTGCACAGAGTCGACCACCAGCAGTGTCGGCCGCACCTGCTCGACGTGCCCGAGCACGATCGACAGATCCGATTCCGACGCCAGATAGACCCGGTCGTGCACCGCGCCGGTGCGATCGGCACGCAACCGCACCTGCCCCGCCGACTCCTCCGCGGTGACGTACAGCGACTTCTCGCCGCGCTGGGCCGCCCAGCGATGCGCCACCTCGAGCAGCAGCGTCGACTTGCCCACTCCCGGCTCGCCGGACAGCAACACCACCGAGCCCGGCACCACCCCGCCGCCGAGCACCCGATCCAGCTCGCTCACGCCCGTCGGCCGCGCTCGGGTGACCTTCGAGTCGATCTGCGAAATCGGCGCGGCCGCGGTGCTGGGCAACATCGCCTTCCGCCCGGGAGAACCGACCGCCCCCGCCCCGACGACTACCTCGTCGACCGTGCCCCAAGCCCCGCACTCCGGGCACTTGCCCACCCACTTGGCGACTTCGTGCGAACAGGCGGAGCACCGGAAGGTCGGCTTGGTCTTTGCCACAGGGGCACCATACGCACCACCTCTGACACGGTCAGATTTGCAGCGCCTGCGGCGCTGGGTGTTCGCGGCCCCTTCATGGCTCGCGTCCGAGCGACCGCCGCTTGCTCCTTCGTCGCGTACGCGGCGCTGGCCACGTCGGCCGACCGAATGGTCCAGCTGGCCGCGGAATTCGAG